>NZ_JAMJFM010000056.1:0-65076 GCF_023544705.1 Streptomyces sp. MCA2 | reverse complement strand
GTCGTTCGCCGAACTCCTCGGACGCGTACGAGAAACCGACCTCGCCGCCTACACCCACCAAGACGTCCCCTTCGAGCGCCTCGTCGAACTCCTCAACCCCACCCGCTCCCTGGCACACAACCCCCTCTTCCAGGTGGTTCTGGGGCTTGAGTCGGCGTCCGATGGTGAGTTCGCCATGCGGGGGCTGTCCGCCGAAAGCGCGGGCGTCGATACCGGTGTGGCCAAGGTCGATCTGGCCGTCAACCTCCTGGAGGTCTTCGGTGAGGGTGGTGAGGCCGTCGGCATGCGGGGTGTGGTCGAGTTCGCGACCGACCTCTTCGACCGGCGGACCGCCGAGAGCATCGCGCTACGGCTGGAACGCCTGCTGCGTACCGCCGTCGACGACGCTTCGCGGCCGATCGCGGAGCTGGACATCCTCTCCGTGGAGGAGCGTGAGCTGCTGCTCCACGGCTGGAACGACACCGCACGCGACGTTCCCGAGGCCACCCTGCCCGAGCTCTTCGAGGCCCAGGTGGCCCGTACCCCGGACGCGCCCGCCCTGGAGCACGAGGGCACCCGGCTCACTTACACCGAGCTGAACACCCGCGCCAACCAGTTCGCCCACCAGCTCATCGCGCAGGGCGCGGGGCCCGAAAAGTACGTCGCCGTCGCCCTGCCCCGCAGCATCGACTTCGTCGTGGCGATCCTCGCGATCGTCAAAGCGGGCGCTGCCTACGTACCCCTCGACCCGGACTACCCCGCCGACCGCCTCACCTACATGCTCGACGACGCCCGTCCCACCCTCCTCGTCACCGACAAGAACACCGCGGCCGGCCTGCCCAACACCGATCTGACCACCGTCATCCTCGACACCGACACCGACACCGACACCGGCAGCGAGGCCGGCAGCGGCACCGAGACCGGCAGCGGCAGCGGCACCAGCCGTCCCGCCCCCCTCAACCCGGACAACTCCCACCGCGCCACACCCCTCCTCACCACCCACCCCGCCTACCTCATCTACACCTCCGGCTCCACCGGGCAGCCCAAGGGCGTCGTGGTCTCCCACGGAGGAGTGGCCAACCTGTCGGCGCATCAGACGGCCCGGCTGGGTGCGGGGCCGGGGTGCCGGGTCTCCCAGCTGGTCTCTCCGAGCTTCGACGTGTCCGTGGCGGAGCTGTGCATGGGCCTGTTGTCCGGGGCCTGTTTGGTACTGCCCCCTCGCCCCCTCGCCGGGGAGGAGCTCGCGGAGTTCCTGGCCGAGCGGGAGATCACGCACGCGCACCTGCCGGCGTCGCTCCTGGTGGGCATGCCCCGTCGGGAGCTGCCCTCGCTGGCGTCGCTGATGGTGGGGGCCGAGGCGTGCCCGCCGGATGTCACGGCGTTCTGGTCGGCGGGACGACGCATGGTCAACGCCTATGGTCCGACCGAGGCCACGGTGGACACCTGCTTCGCGGTCTGCGGCCCCGAGCAGGGGACGGGCCCGACGCCGATCGGCCGGCCGGTGTTCAACACCCGGCTGTACGTCCTCGACTCCGCGCTCCAGCCGGTGCCGGCGGGGGTGCCCGGGGAGCTCTATATCTCCGGTCCGGGGCTGGCCCGGGGCTACCTCGGCCGTCCGGAGCTGACCGCCGCCCGCTTCGTCGCCGACCCGTTCAGCGCCGGGGGCGGTCGCATGTACCGCACGGGTGACCTCGTCCGCCGCCGTGCCGACGGACAGCTGGAGTTCCTCGGCCGGGTCGACCACCAGGTCAAGGTCCGTGGCTTCCGCATCGAGCTCGGCGAGATCGAGAACGTCCTCGCCGCCCAGCCTGCCGCCGAGCAGGTCGCGGTGATCGTGCGGGAGGACCGGCCCGGCGACCGGCGCATCGTCGCCTACGTCGTGCCCGCGGGGCCGAACGGCGCGGAGCTGGAGGGGGCGGAGCTGCGCAGCCGGGTGGCCGAGGTGCTGCCGGAGTACATGGTGCCCTCCGCGTTCGTCGCCCTGGACGCGCTGCCCCTCACACCGAACGGCAAGCTCGACCGTACGGCGCTGCCCGCCCCGGAGCTCAGCGGTGCCGCGGACGGCAGGGGCCCGCGCGACGCCCACGAGGAGAAGCTGTGCGCGATCTTCGCGGAGGTACTCGGCGCGGACCGGGTCGGGATCGACGACAACTTCTTCGACCTGGGCGGCCACTCCCTGCTCGCGACCCGGCTCACCAGCCGGATCCGGGGTGAGTTCGGCATCGGACTCACCGTGCGCGAGGTGTTCGGGGCACCCACCGTCGCCGGCCTCGCCCGGCGGACCGGCGGGAGCGCCGGGGACGGGAGCCAGGACGACGGCCTGGGCGTGCTGCTGCCGCTGCGCGCGTCCGGGTCCGGCACCCCGCTGTTCTGTGCGCACCCGTCCGTACCGCTGAGCTGGTGCTACACCGGCTTGTTGGGGGTGCTGGCCGCGGACACTCCCGTCTACGGCCTCCAGAGCAGTGGACTGGCCGGGAACGGTGCCCTCCCGGAGACCTTCGCGGAGATGGCCGAGGACTACACCGCGCAGATCCGGCGGGTCCAGCCGGCCGGCCCGTACCGCCTGCTGGGCTATTCCCTGGGCGGCAACATCGTGCACGCGATCGCCACCCGGCTCCAGGACCTGGGCGAGGAGGTCGAGCTGCTGGCCGTTCTCGACGCGTACCCCGGTGGTGACGTCGAGGCCGTACCGCTCGACGACGGTCAGGTGCTCGCCAGGTTCCATGCGGACCTGGGCCGGGGGAACGGCGAGGGGTACGACGAGGCGGGGCAGCGGGAGCAGGTGATCGACTCGCTGCGGGCCGGGCTGCCGGGGACCTTCACCGAGGAGCAGCTCGCCCGGATTCTCGACGCGATGATCAACGGTGTCGGCAACAACAGCCGTTATGCGCCCGGCACGTTCAAGGGCGACCTGCTGCTCTTCACCACGACGGTCGGCCGGGCGGACCCCGCCGCGATGCCGGAGGCGTGGAGCCGTGTGGTCGCCGGTGGTATCGAGAACCACCGCATCGCCTGCCCGCACGACGATCTGCTGGAGGGCGATCCGCTGCGCGCGGTGGGCGACGTCCTGTCCGAGCGGATGCGGGAACTGGACGCGCGCGGAGCGCTCCTGACGGGTGGCGGCGCGGCCTGAGACCCGGGTACCGGCCGGTCCGGGTGGCACGACATCGCCGTGCCACCCGGCCCCGGGCCGGCCGGGCGGGAGGATGACCTCGCGGTTCGCGCCGCGGCTGAAGTTCCCGATAACGAAAGAGAATTGCGGCCTCGTACGGTCTCTGGCACCTGTTCACAGTGATTCAGAGAGCGAGACGATGGCCGGAAAACATCTTTCCGACATACCCGAGATACACCGCCGCCGACTGCTGGGGCTCGGAGCGGCGGTGGCCGCCCCGGCGATGCTGGGGCTCGGCATGCCCCGGGCACGGGCTGCCGTAATTCCCGACCGTGCCGCGCCCGCCCGCTCCCTGCTCGCCTCGCGCGGCGGACTGGCGGAAACCAGCATCACCGACCTGCTCAAGCAGCTCGCCGCCGGCAAGCTCACCTCGGTGGAGCTCACCAAGTTCTACCTGGACCGGATCGCCGAGCTGAACCTCGCCGGCCCCGCGCTGCACGCCGTCCTGGAGACGAATCCGGAGGCGCTGAAGCTGGCCGCGCAGCTGGACGCCGAGCGCAAGGCGGGCAAGCTCCACGGCGTGCTGCACGGCATTCCGCTGCTGATCAAGGACAACATCGGCACCGCGGACAAGATGCACAGCACCAATGGCCTGCGTGCGCTGATGGGTGCCCGTCCGGCCCATGACGCCACGGTGGTCGCCCGGCTGCGGGCGGCCGGTGCCATCCCGCTGGGCAAGGCCAATCTGACCTCGCTGGTCAGCTCGTCGAGCGGGTACAGCCAGCGGGGCGGCCAGACCCGCAACCCGTACAAGCTGGACCGCTCGCCCAACGGTTCCAGCGCGGGCCCCGCCGCGGCCACCGCGGCCGGCCTGTGCGCGGGCGCCATCGGGACCGAGACGATCGGGTCCATCCTGGGCCCCTCGGGCGCCAACAGCGTGGTCGGCATCCGGCCCACCACCGGACTCACCAGCCGCACCGGCATGTTCCCTGGGGCCCGCAGCTTCGACACCATCGGCCCGATCTGCCGCACGGTGGCGGACGCCGCCCTGCTGCTCGGTGTGCTCACCGGGGTGGACCCCACCGACACGGCCACCGCGGCCAGCGCGGGCAAGTTCCACTCGGACTACACCCCCTTCCTGAAGCCGGGCGGGCTCAAGGGCGCCCGGATCGGCATCACCAGGGAGGTCTTCGCCGGCTACAGCGCGCACGCGGACGCCGTCGCGGAGCAGGCCGTCGAGGTGCTGAAGAGCGCCGGCGCGGTCGTCGTCGACAACGCCAACATCCCCACCGCGGAAAAGATGATGTCGGATCTGGACGCCGCCTTCATCGTCCAGATCACCGAGATGAAGCACGACATCGAGTCCTACCTCGCCCGGACTCCCGGCAATCACCCCCGCAGCATCGCCGAGCTCGTCGCGTACAACAAGGCGCACGCGGACACGGAGCTGGAGTACTTCGACCAGAACATCCTCCAGACCGTGGCCGATTACGCGGGCAAGCCGTCGGACGCCGAGTACAAGAAGGCGGTGGCCACGGTGCGCCGGGTCGCCCGGGACGAGGGCATCGACGCGGCACTGAAGAATCACCGGGTGGACGCCCTGATGATGCCGACGGGCGCGCCCACGTGGAAGATCGACCTGGTCAACGGTGATCCGCAGATCATGGGCAGCGCGATCCCCGTCGGCTACGCCGGCTATGCGGCCATCAACGTCCCCGCCGGGTTCGTGCACGGGCTGCCGGTCGGCATCACCTTCATGGGCACCGCCTGGAGCGAACCGCAGCTGATCCGCTTCGCACACGGCTTCGAGCAGGCTCACCCGGCGCGGCGCGCGCCGACGTTCACCCCGCCCGGCGTAGGCCTATAAGTTACGGGGGTTGGGGGTGTCCCGTCCCGCACGGTGACACCCCGACTCCGGGCGGTACACACCCCTCATCTCACTTCGACGCTCCGGCACCCCACTGCCGCCCGCGCGGGGTCGCACAGTCCTCAGGGAGGATCTTCATGTTCCGTCGGTCTCGGCATCCAAGCTCCGGTCGGGCCGAGGGCGAGGAGAGTCCGGCTCTCCCCGACGCCCGCCTCGGGGGACAACGGCCCCTGCCGGCCTCCGAGTACCTCCCGGGGGAGCCCGCGGTGACCCTGCGGGACGTGCACAAACGGTACGGGCGCGGGAACAGCGCCGTGCACGCGCTGCGCGGGGTCGGCATCGCTTTACCCCGTGCCAGTTTCACCGCGGTGATGGGCCCGTCCGGATCGGGCAAGAGCACCTTCCTGCAATGCGCAGCGGGGCTCGACCGGCCGACCTCGGGCTCGGTGCTGCTCGGCGACACCGATCTGACGAAGCTGCGCGAGAGCAGGCTCAGCGACCTGCGGCTGAACCGTCTGGGCTTCGTCTTCCAGCACTTCAACCTGCTGCCCGCACTGACGGTCTATCAGAACATCAGGCTGCCCCTGAAGTTGGCCGGCCGACCCGTCGACCGGGGTGCCATCGAGCAGATGCTGGCCCGGGTCGGACTGCCCGACCGGGCGCGGCACCGCCCGGGTGAACTCTCCGGCGGACAGCAGCAGCGCGTCGCCATCGCCCGTGCCCTGATCACCGACCCGGACGTCATCTTCGCCGACGAGCCCACCGGGGCACTGGACACCACCACGGCGGCGGAGGTGCTCACCCTGCTGCGGGAAGCGGTGGACAACCTGGGCGCGACCGTCGTCATGGTCACGCACGAACCCAGCGCCGCCGCCTGGGCGGACCGGGTGCTGTTCCTGGTCGACGGAGAGGTCTCCGACGAACTGATGCTGGGCGACCCGGAGGAGATCTCGGCCCGTATGCGGGTGCTGACCTCGGCCACCGACCGCCCGCAGTCGGCGGCCCCCGGGATGCGGGGCAGGGGATGAGCAACGGCCTCGCCTTCGCACAGATCCGTTCCCGCCCTTCGGCGTTCCTCGGCACCTTCATCGCGCTGCTCTTCGGCGCCGTGGTGATCATCTCCAGCGGCACCCTGCTGCTGGCCGCGGCGACCGCGTCGCCGCAGCCGGTGCGCTACCGCCCGGCCCCCGTGGTCGTCGCCGCGGACCAGTTCGTGGGCGGGCAGCAGATCCCGGACCGGGTCCGTCTCGGCACCGGTCTCGCGGACCGGCTGGCCGCGCTGCCCGAGGTGTCGGACGCCGTGGCCGACACCGTCTTCCCGGCCACCGCCACCGCGCCGGGCCGCACGGCGGTCACCCTGGACGGCCAGCCGGCCTCCTCGGCCCGGATTCTGGCGACCGGGGACGGCGCAGCGGGGAAGGTGACCCCGCGCCCGGGTCAGACCGTGCTGGACACGCGGACGGCCAAGGCCCTGGGGGTGTCCCGGGGCGACACCGTGACGCTGACGAGTCCGGCCGGGACCGGGTCCTTCGAGGTCGCCGGCGTGCTCACCGCCCGGACTCCCGGCGCCTGGTTCGAGAACACCGAGGCCGGGCGGCTGTCCGGCCACCCGGGGAAGGCGGACGCGATCGCGGTGCTCCCCGAGGAGGGGGTGTCCACCGCGCAGCTCGCCGAGCGGGTGCGCGCGGCCGCGGGTTCCGCCAAGGTGTTCACGGGCGACGGGCGCGGCGAGGTGGAGAACCCGGGCTTCGCTCCGGCCCAGGAGAACACCGTCGGCATGTTCGGTGCCATGGGCGGATTGAGCATCTACGTCTCGATCTTCGTGGTGGCCAACACCATGTCGCTGTCGATCTCGCAGCGCCGGCGGGAGACCGCGCTGCTGCGCGGCATCGGGGCCCGGCCGGGCCACATCCGGCGGATGGCCGCTGCCGAGGCCACGCTGGTGGCCGTGCTGGCGGTGGCGGCCGGCAGCGCCCCGGGTTATCTGCTGGCCCGGCTGGTGTTCGACGCCATGGATGCCCGCCATCTGCTGCCGCCGGGCACGGAGCTGACGTTCAGCTGGCTGCCGGTCGCCGCGGCCGCCCTCACCGGTCTGCTCGCCGCGGTGCCCGGCAGTCTGATCGCCTCGCACCGTGCCGCCCGCAGCCGCCCGGCCGAAGCGCTGAGCGAGTCGATGCTGCCCCGCCGCGGCATCGGTCCCCTGCGCCTGCTGCTCGGTCTGGTGGCGCTGGCCGGTGGTGTGGTGCTGGCCGTCCAGGTGCTCGCCCTGGGAGGCGCGACGGCCAACAAGGCCGCGCCCTTCGTCCTGTTGCTGTTCCTGGTCTCGGTGTCCCTGCTGGGGCCGTTGCTCGCCCGTGCCGCCACCGAGATTCTGGGGGTGCCGATGCGGCTCTTCGGCGCCACGGGGGAACTGGCGACCCTCAACGGCCGGGCCAGGGCGCGCCGTCTGTCCTCGGCGATCGTGCCGGTGGCGCTGGTGGTGGCCTTCGGCGTGACCAAGATCGGCCAGCAGACCACCCTGGCCCATGAGAGGAGCACGCAGAGCGCGGCGGCGCTCACCTCGGACCGCGTCATCGAGGCGCCGGGCGGCCTGCCCGGCCGGGTGGCCGACGAGGTCGCCCGACTGCCCGGTGTGCGGGCCGCGACGGGGGTGACCGAGGTGGGGCTGCTGGCCGGCCCGGGGCGTCCGGGCGCGAAGCCCGGTGACGGCTCCGTCTCCGGCAGCGCCTTCTCCGGAAGCGGTGAAACGCTGGCGCGGAACCTCGACCCGCAGGTCCGCTCCGGAGCGCTGTCCGGGGTCCGGGCCGGTGGCACCGCGGGTTCCGGGGACGGGACGGTGGCCGTCGACCAGCGGGTCGCCGACCGGGCGGGGACCGGCGTGGGCCGGCGGATCACGCTGTGGCTCGGTGACGGCACGGTGGTGCGGCCGGTGGTGGCGGCCACCTACAGCCGGGGGCTCGGCGTGGGCGAGGTACTGCTGCCGCGGGCCACCGTCGCCGGCCATCTGACCCACCAGCTCGACGACCGCATCCTCGTCCGTGCGGACTCCGGCGACGGGGGCGCGCGGCTCGATCAGGAGCTGCGCACCGTCGCCGGCGCCTCGCCCGGTGCCACGGTGCGGACCGACGCGGCGTTCGCCGAGGCCCGCAACGCGGCGGACGAGTCGTTCACCTGGCTGGAGTTCATGGCGTTGAGCATGATCGCCGGCTTCGCTGGCATCACCGCCGCCAACACCCTCGCCATGGTCACTTTCGAGCAGCTGCGCGAGGTCTCGATGCTGCGGCTGATCGGCACGAGCGTGCGGACGGTGCGCCGGACGGTCCGGCTGGAGGCCTTGACGGTGGCGCTGACCGGTCTGGCCGCCGGCCTGACGATCGCGCTGGTGACCCTGACACCGCTGGTCGAGGACAGCACCGGGGCGGCGTTCCCGTATCTGCCACCGCAGTTGCTGCTCCTCGTCGGGGCCGGCACGGTCGCGCTGAGCCTGCTGGCCACCGGCATCCCCTTGCGGCTGCTGCTGCGGGTACGCCCGGTGGAAGGCGTCACCCGGCGGTCCTGAGCCAGGCGCCGGGCGCGCACACGGCGATCGGCCCCGGCAGAGGTGCCGGGGCCGATCGCGGCGGAGAGGCTGTGCGCCCGGGTGGTTGAGGACGCCTCGGCGGTGAGGAAGCCTTGGCGGTCAGGAAGCCATGGCGGTTCAGGAAGCCTTGTTCCGGCTGCGCCGTGAGTCGCCCTCGACGTGCTGGAAGGCCCTGCACAGCGCCACCAGCAGCAGGACGAACACGGGCACCCAGAGCAGGCGGACCAGGACCCAGGCCCAGGCGTCGGGTGCGGTGTGGAGGCCGAAGAGCGGGCCGGTGAGGGCCAGGGTGACCGCCGTCGTCGAGAGCATCGCGGTCTGGTGCCAGAGGAAGATCGTGATGACGGAGAGGTTCATCACGGCCACGAGCGCCCAGGCGAACTGGCCCGGTGTGGCCGACCGTCGGCCGCCGGGCGCCTGGGCGACCGCGGCCCCCGGCTGTCCGACGAGGCGGCGCAGCGGGCCGCTCAGCAGCAGGGCCGCGCCGCACTGGGCCAGACCGAAGGTGACGGCGGCGAGCGAGAGCGGGTTGAGGTTCGACATGGCGGCGCCGGGGACCCCGACCATGCTGGCGGGATAGCCGCCCCACACGATCAGTGCGGCGGTGGCCAGGAGTCCGGTGACGAGCAGGAGGGCCGCGGGCCGGCGGCGGGCGAACCCGCCGGCGGCCCACACCGCACCCAGGCAGTACGGAACCAGCCAGCCCGCGAGGACATTCACATTGCGGACCGTCTCGACCCAGGCGACCCCGCCGGTGGCGAAATGTGCCACGTCCAGCACGGCCACCACGGCACACGCCACGACGGCGATCCGTCCCGGCGCCCGCCGCACGAGGGGGGTGGCGGCGGTCAGCACGAGGAACACCAGCAGGAACCACAGGGGCGAGACCACCAGATTCAGCAGCGTGCTGATCGTCTCGTGAGCGACACCGGCGCCGGCCAGGCCGAGCACCACCAGCATCCACAGGAACAGCAGTGTTCCCACCGGCCGCAGCAGCCGGCGCAGCCGCTTGGCCAGCCAAGGGCCGTACTCCGGGCGTGCGGTCCGGGCCGTGGCATAGCCCTGGGCCGCGACCCGGCCGCCGACGAAGAAGAAGATCGCCAGGGGCTGGAGCACCCAGGACACCGGCGTCAGGGCGGGCATGTGGCGCAGCGGGCTGTCCCCCATGAGGTGACCGTCGGCCCGCAGCGTCACCGCGGTCACCAGCCAGTGGCCGAGGACGACGCCCACGACGGACAGGGCCCGCAGCACATCGATCGCCCGGTCGCGGTCGGCCGGGGTCGCCGCGTCGATCCGGAGTACCAGTGCGTGCAGCCGGCCGGCGATCCGCGGGCCGGTGGGCACGCGGGCGGGTATCGGGGCGCCGAGGGGTTCGACCGGGGGGCGCAGGCGTACGTCAGCCACGGGAGACCTCCGACGTCCGGCCCGCGGCGATGAGCGCGAGGTTGTGCAACGGAAGGCTGCCCGGCGCGAGATAGTCGCTGTGCCCGCCGGTGCCCGCGGCGAACGGCTCGGCACCGAAGGAGGCGGACACCGGATCGGCGCCGAAGCCCAGCGTCCCGCCGAACGCGGAGAGGCTGATGTGCGGAGCCCCCGCGATCCAGTCCCGCGCTCCCCGCCCGGCCCACACCCGGACGCCGGAGAGGTCGGCCGCGGACTCCACGCCCATGCCGGGGCTGCCGAAGACCGCGAGGCCGGCGAGGGAGGAGACGGCCGCACGGCCCATGTCGCCGACCGCGCTGCCGCAGACCGCGGAGCCGTACGAGTGGCACAGGAGCGTCGCCCGTGCCGCGGGGTTCACGGCCCGCAGCTCTTCCAGCAGGCGCTGCAACCGGCCGCCGCCTTCGGTGGCGCGTGCGGTGCTCACCACGTCCCGGCTCATCGTCCGGGGTGCGCGGTAGCCGTACCAGGCCACCACGGCCACCGGGGTACGCGAGACGCGGCGCAGTTCGTCGTGGAGCGCGCGGGCCCCGCCGCCGAGCGAGGCGCGGCGCGAGCCGAGGTAGTCGAAGGTGTCGATGGTGGTGTCCGACCCCGGTACCAGAACCGCGATCCGGCGGGCGGCGGCGAGGTCACCGAGGACCTCCACCGCCTGGCCGTCGCCCTCGGCACGGAAGGAGAGGAAGTTCCGTCCGGGAGCGGCCAGTTCGTGCAGATGGCGTTCCCGGTCGCGGTCGCCGATCCGGTGCGCGGCACGCGCGGACGCCGTGATGGAGGCGCGCATCACGGCGTAGCGTGCGTCCAGCGTGCCGGCCTCGACCGCGGGGAGACGTGGCGGGGCGGGGGTACCGGGGACCGCGGACCGGGCAGCGGCGCTGACCGACAGCACGAGGGTTGCGGCAACGGCCACCAGCAGCCCACGTCTCCCCCATCTACGAGCTCGCATCGACAGCCGTTCCTTTCCCGTCATTTCGCTCAACTGAGGGGAAAGGCTAGATTTCCGCGCCCGGGAAATCGTCACGCTCAGGCGCCAACTCCGTTTGTAGCTCTCAGGTATGACCGGGCGCCGGAAATCGGCAGCAAGAGCTATCGCTCATCCGGCAGGCCCAGCACGACCGCCGAGATTTCCGTGGCTCCGTGGTGGACGTGCCGCAGCGTCAGTCCGGCGCCGTCGGCCAGCTCGGCCCACTCCTGCCGGGTCCGTTCCTGTCCTCCGGTCATGGCCATCATCCACATGTCGCCCATGCGGCGCGTGTCCGGGCCGGAATCGGCCAGCACCCTTTCCAGCAGGATGAGTTCACTGCCCGGGATCATGGCGTCCGCGCAACGGCGCAGAATCACCGAGGACTCGTCGTCGGGCCAGTCATGCAGCACGCTTCCGAGCAGATAGGTGCCATATCCCTGGGGAATTCCCTCCTGCATGTCGCCGGCCTCGGCCGAGAATCGGTGGCCGTACCGTCGCAACAGGTCCGGCGGGACGAGTCCGATGACTTCGGGCAGGTCGGTGAGGGTGACCCGGAGGGTTTCACTGCCCTCCAGCAGGAGTTCGCTGAGCCCGCCCGTACCACCCGCCAGGTCCACGACGTCCTCGGCGCAGCGCCGGAGGAGAAAGGGAAGCAGCGAGCGGTACATCTGCATGGCACGCATCCGCATGTGCTCGTGGAACGTTTCGAGCGCGTGGGCGTCGCCACTCATGCTGTCGAAGATTTTGGTGCCGTTGGCGATTTCGTAGCTGGGAAGACCACCGCGCACCGTTTCGGCGAACGGGCCCCAGGAAGTGAAGAGATCGTTGTCGGAGAATTCGGCGCGCAGGCTGCCGGGCTGGTCCGACCGCAGCAGTGTTCCGGCCGGAGTGAGACGGACCGTGCCCGCCTCGTCCACCCGGAAGATTCCCAGTGATTCGGCGGCCCGCACGAGACGCGACAGACGCCCGGCGTCCGTGCCGAGGGCGGCGGCGATCTTCTCCACGGCGAGGCCCCCGGGCGGCACGCGGTCGGCGACACCCAGTGCGGAGACGGCGTACAGCACCCGGCTCGGCGCGATGTCGAAGATCTCGGCGAGCCGACGGCGTTCCTGGTCAAGCGTATTCACTGGCTTCCCTCTCCGCCTCGGCGCGGGCCTTCTCGTAGATCTGGCCCCACGGCCCGGCAGTCCCCTCGCCGAACAGTCCGTGCCATACCCGCAGATACGCGAGCCGTTCCTCCGCCGGAATCGCGGGGAAGGTCAGAAAGAGAATGTCGGTGACCACCATGGCCCGGACGGCGAGCACCGGATGGGGGCTGACCAGGGGTCGGAACGTCTCGCTGTGAATTCCCGGCATCGGATGGCCGGGGTAGAACTCCCCCACCATCTTGCCGGCCTCGACGGCCTCCGCCTTCAATTCCTGCTGGACTTCGAGAATCCGCTCACGGCGCACCTCGGCGGACTCCCCCACCGGGACCATGACGAAGGCGTTGTACACGCTGTCGGGCGCACTGCGGTCCCCGAGCCGCGCCAAGGCGGAACGGGCGGTGGTCGCCAGCCGCCCCGTTCCGCGCGGCCCGCTGATGTCCACGGAACTGAGCGCGGTACGCCCGAGTTTCAAGGACTGCTCCATGAAGGGGCACACCGCACCCTTACGGCCGAGATCGGGATGCGCATGGGTGAGAAAGGAGCGAAGCCAGTGCGCGATCTCGGTAAGGATCTGCATGTCACCCTGCCCATGCGACTCCAGGACTATGTCCGACGGATCGTCGTGGCTGAGATACATACACCCCCACCTCCCTGTGCCCGGCGGAGCCGATACACCGGTGAGAAATCCCTGGAATATCGGTCTCCGCGAATGAGAATGTCCTGCCCGTCGGTCCGGCGGTTCGAGGACCGGTGGCGGCCGGCGGACGGAGACCCTCGGCGAGGGCCGCGCGCGTCGAAGTCCGCGTCCCCGCGAACGGCACCGGGAGGCCGCAAGGGCCGGACGCGTCGGACCACGGGAGCCACTGCTGACTTCACGCATCGCCGGGTGGACGCTAAGGGGCGGCCTTATCGCGGGACTATCACCCCTTTAGCGGGCCACGGCCCCGCGGAGCCGACGCGCCCCCGGCCGGTCCTCCCGCGGGCGCCTTCCGCCCCTCGGACGGCGTCGGACGTCCGTAGGATGAGCCGGTGATACCGGACATCGAGAGCCCGCCGCAGCGTTCACCCCGCCGGACCGGCGGCGCGCGGCTCCTCTCCGCAGCCACGTTGCGGGCGCTGCGTCACGACCTGTTCGCCCTCTCCTCCCTCTCCGCCCGCTCCGCGCCGTTCCTGCCCCGTGTGCGCCACCGCGTACTGCGCAAGCTCCCGTTCGTGCTGGCCGCGTTCTTCGCCCTGGATCTGGCGGTACCCACCGCCCTGGCCGCGTCCGAGCGGCTGCATCTGGTCTGGGCGGGCGCCGCGGCCCTCGGCTGCGCCCAGGCCCTGCCGGTCGTGCTGGCGCTCCGGTGGCCCCTCGCGGCCTGGTGGCTGTCGCTCGTGGCGATGCTGCCGTACGGGATCGGCCTGGCCACGATGGGGGATTCCGCACCGGCCGATGCCCCGTGGCCGTGGACGGAGACCGGGCTCATCGCGCATCTGACCGTCACCCTGCTCGTCGCCTGGCGGGCGAAGCCCCGGGTGTACCTCGCGCAGTGGCTGCTCACCGTGCTGGCCGGCGGCCTGCTGACCGTGCTGCTCACCCCCGTGTCCGACGACAACGACCTCTTCCTCCTCGCCCTGCTCTCCGCGTTCGGGCTGGCGGTCATCGCGGTCGTCCGCGGGCGCAGCGAGGCCGCGCACAAGTTGCGGGAGCAGGAGGTCCTCACCGAGTTCGAGCGGACCCGACGGGCGCTGCTGGAGGAGCGCACCCGCATCGCCCGCGAGCTCCATGACGTCGTCGCCCACCACATGTCCGTGATAGCCGTGCAGGCGGAAGCCGCACCGTACCGGGTGACGGATCCGCCCCAGGAGCTCAGCGACAGTTTCGCCAGCATCCGGGGGAACGCGCTGTCGGCCCTCACCGAGATGCGGCACATCCTGGGCATGCTGCGGTCGGAGGAGCAGCCCTCGGACGGCCGGTACACGCCCCAGCCCAGCCTGGAGAACATCGAGGAGCTGGTGGCCAACGTCCGGGCGGCCGGACTGCGCATCGAGTCCGTCGTCTCCGGTACCTCCCGGCCGCTGCCCAAGCGCGTGGAGCTGTCGGCGTTCCGGATCGTGCAGGAGGCACTGAGCAATGCGCTGCGCCATGCCCCGGGATGCCAGGTGGAGTTCGAGCTATCCTACGGCCGGGCCGATGTCCGCCTACGTGTCTCCAACAGCCCGGCGACCGGTGCGCGACGTCAGGCGGGGAGGGGGCACGGCGTGCTGGGCATGAGGGAGCGGGCCGCCACGCTCGGCGGCACCCTTCGGATCGGGCCACGGGAAGACGGCTGGTACGAAGTGACGGCTACTCTGCCCACGAACGAGGGGGAGGGTGTATGACCATCCGCGTACTGGTCGCCGATGACCAGACCATGATCCGGGAGAGCTTCGGCATCCTGCTCAATGCGCAGCCGGACATCGATGTCGTGGGCGAGGCGGTGAACGGCGAGGACGCGGTCCGCCAGGTCGGTGAACTCGCGCCGGACATCGTGCTGATGGATGTGCGGATGCCGGTTCTCAACGGTCTGGAGGCCACGCTCCGGATCACCGAGGACGATCCCGACGTCAAGATCATCATTCTCACCACCTTCGATTCGGACGAATACGTCTACGAGGCACTGCGGGTGGGCGCGAGCGGCTTCCTCCTCAAGGACTCGTCGGCCCATCAACTCGCGGACGCGGTACGGACCGTCGCCCGGGGCGGGGCCCTGCTGGCGCCGACGGTCACCAAGCGGCTGATCGAGGAGTTCTCGCGGATGCACACGCCCCGCCTGCGCAGCGAGCGCGTCGCGGACCTCAGCGAGCGCGAGACCGAGGTGCTCCGTCTGATAGCCCAGGGCCTGTCCAATGCGGAACTCGCCGCGCGCCTGGTCATCGCGGAGCAGACGGTGAAGACCCACGTCAGCCGCATTCTGGTGAAGCTCGGCCTGCGCGACCGTACGCAGGCGGCCGTCTTCGCCTACGAGGCCGGCCTGGTCGTCGCGGGGCAGTGAGCCCCGGCCCGTGGTGACGCGGCCCGGCAACGGGCCGCGGAATGCGGCCGATACGCAGGCGATAAGCGCGCTTCCTAGCATCGCCCGCACCGATGCTGCCGAGAATGTCCCGGGAAGGCGTTACATGCTCACCACTGGTCTTTCCACGGGGCCCGTACGTGCCGGCTCCGTCCGGGCCTCCCGATGACCGCCGCGATCCAGGTCGACGGCCTCATCAAGGAGTACGGCCCGTCCCGGGCCGTGGACGGGGTCTCGATGGAGGTGCCGGCCGGCAGCGTGCTGGGACTTCTCGGGCCCAACGGAGCGGGGAAGACCACCATCGTCCGGATGCTGGCCACGCTCGCCCGTCCGGACGGCGGCCGGGCGCGGGTCGCGGGCTTCGATGTGGTCGAGGAGGCCCACCAGGTCCGTGGACGGATCGGCCTGACCGGCCAGTACGCGTCCGTGGACGAGACCATCCCGGGCTGGGACAACCTCTATATGATCGGCCGTCTCCACCGGCTGCCGTCCCGGCGCGCGAAAGCCCTGGCCGACGAGTTGCTGGAACGGTTCAGGCTGACCGAGGCCGCCCGGAAGCTGCCGCGCGACTACTCGGGCGGTATGCGGCGGCGGCTCGATCTGGCCGCCAGTCTGGTCGGCGAGCCCGAGGTGCTCTATCTGGACGAGCCCACCACGGGCCTCGACCCGCGCAGCCGGAACGAACTGTGGGACATGGTGCGGGCGTTGGTCGGCAAGGGCACCACGGTCCTGCTCACCACGCAGTACATGGAGGAGGCCGAAGCCCTCGCCGAGAACATCGTGGTGATCGACCACGGCCGAGTGATCGCCGAGGGGACGCCCGCCGAACTGCGGGGCCGGATCGGTGGTCAGGTGCTGCGCATCCGGCCGGACCGCGGCACCGACCTCACCGAGATGGCGCGGCAGCTGACCGGCACCGGCGGCCTCACCGCCGTCGCGGACCCGGTCGAAGGGCTGATCACGCTGCCGGTCGCCGGCCAGTCCGACCTGACGGCCGCGGTGCGGATGCTCGCCGCCTCCGGTGTGCCGGTCGACGGCATCGACACCCATACCCCCAGCCTCGACGAGGTCTTCCTCACCCTCACCGCGGGCGACCCGGCCGACGACACACGGAGAACGGCATGACCGCCGCACTGCTCGCCCCGCCCGGACCGGATGTGAAGCGGGGTCCCACCCGCTCCCGTGTCGACCTGCGGACCGCCGTGGGCCAGTCGCTGGCCATCGCCCGGCGCAACCTGATCCAGATCAAGCACGATCCCTCGCAGCTGCTCGACGCCACCCTGATGCCGATGGTGTTCACGCTGGTCTTCGTGTACGTCTTCGGCGGGGCGATCGGCAAGGGCCAGGCGGATTACCGGCAGTACCTGATCCCCGGCATCATGGTGCAGACCGTCAGCTTCGCCGCGCAGGTCACGGGCACCGCTCTGAACCTGGACTTCAGCAAGGGAGTCATGGACCGCTTCCGGTCCATGCCCATCGCGCGCTCCGCCGTGCTGTCCGGCCGGATCCTCGCGGATGTGTGCCGGCTGGCCCTCGGGCAGGCCGTCATCCTCGCCTTCGCCTTCCTCATCGGATTCCGCGTCCGCACCGATGTGGCCGGTGTACTCGCCGCCGTCGGTCTGCTGGTGCTCTACGGAGTCGCCCTGTCGTCCATCGCCGCGTATATCGGTCTGGTGATCCGCAGTCCCCAGGCCGTCCAGTCGGTGGGCTTCCTCTGGATGATCCCGCTCCAGTTCGGCAGTTCGATGTTCGCCCCGCCGTCGACCATGCCGGGCTGGCTCCAGGCCTTCGTGGAGGTCAACCCGACCACGCTGGTGGTCGATTCCTGCCGCGGGCTGCTGGTGGGCGGCCCGGTGGCCGGGAACGTGACCGGCTCGCTGCTCTGGATCGGCGGTGTGCTGCTGGTCTTCGTTCCGCTGGCGGTACGCCAGTACGGGCGCCGCGCGCTCTGAGGTTCCGTCGCCGGAGGACCCGCCCCGGTGCCGGTCGGTTCGCGACCGGCTACCGGCCGGCGGTCAGCGAGGTGTGCGGCCGGACGTCATCGGCGAAGTCACGGACGTGCCGCGACCGGAGAGCTCTGTGGAGCCGGAGGAGAGGGCCGATCTCGCGGCACATGGTGGAGTCGTCGGCCAGCACCTGGGGCAACAGGCCCTTGTCGGCGCCGAGATGACGCTTGGGCACACCCGCCACCGCCTCCCGCCGCGTCGCCTCGATCCAGCATGCGGTGGCGGTCAGCCGCCGGCTCTCAGGGGCACCGGCGCCGGCCGCACACCGCCACGCCTCCTCCAGGAGCCACGGCGACGCCCAGCCGTCGTGCAGATACGTGATGCTGTCACGGATGTCGATGACCCGCTGGTGGAGCCGCTCCCAGGCATGCGTGAGGTCGAGGAGGTCCGCACCGCGCGAGGGCGGTGGCACCACCATGAGTTCCGGGGTCGCCTGACGGAGCAGCAGCCACAGTGCGCGCAGCCGTTGTCTGCGGTGCCAGTGCAGGAGCGCCTTCATCGGCGGCTCCAGGGCGGCGAGCGAGCAGCCCAGCGCCACCAGGACGAAGCGCGCGAACGAGCACCAGAATCCGGTCAGGGCAAGCTCCGGCGCGCTGTCGGGAGTGATCCACCTGATCGTACGGACCACCAGATACGGCACTTCCGCACTGGTGCCGAGGGCGAGCGCCAGCACGCTCACGCGCAGGACGGGGCTGCGCATGGTGAGGCCGTGCTTCCAGAACAGGGCCCCTGCTCCCACCGCGGTCAGCAGGCCGTAGGCGATCCAGGCGATCATGTAGCCGGTCCACCCTCCGCGGGCCTGCTCCCCGAAGCGCTCGGCGGCGGGCGTCACGGCGAAGAAGAACAGCGCGAGAGCGGCCATCGTGGCGCCGCTCACCCACGGAGCGCGGCGCAGCCAGGCGGGCGCGGAGCACCCCGCCGTGTGCAGCCGTATCGCGAACCACCAGACGGCCGCGAAGTCGGTCAGCGCCACCAGAGCGACGGCGAGTTCACCGGCCTTGGCGATGCCGGTCGTCGCGTCGATCCACCGGCCCACCGGGGCCTGGATGACCAGCGACCCCAGCGCCAACGCGACCAGCACGTACCAGACAGGGCGCCGCCGCGGATGCCTCAGTGCCGGAATGCGCAGGATCAGTACGGACCACACGACGAGGAGCAGTACCCCGCGCGCCTTCTCGACGAGGTCAGGCGCGTCGAGCACAAGGGGCCCCCAACAGCTCCTGTGCCCGGCTCTCCACGGCGCTGACTTTCTTGTGCCGCATGCCGCCTGCGCGCTTCAGCACCATGGCGGAGAATGTCTCCGCAATTTCCTCTTCGGTGTTGTGGCACTTCAGGATCCGGCCCGGCCCGCGGACGAAGGGGCCGGCGGAATGCGCGGCCGCGAGATCACGAGGTGCCACGCCGTGGCCGGCGAGCATATGGCAGATCTCGTGCAGGATGATGTGGTCCCGGTAATATCCGGAGACCGACGAGCCGTAAAAGATGTGGTCGCTTTCCCCGTCGTCGTACCAAAAGCCGGACGGCATAGCGGGTATGTCCACCGGATGCAGCGTCAGGGAACGCCCCCGGGACCGTTCCAGCGCGCGGCACAACTCCTCGACGTCCCACGGCTGGGGAAGATCCGGAAGTCGCAGGACGAGCTTCCTGGCGATCACTCGCACATGCTTCCTGGCTATGGAATCGCTCCTTCCGCTCGACCGTGGGCACCGCCGGCTCATCGCTCCCCCATGGATGGTGTGACCGTACGGCCCCGCCGGCTACCCGACTCCGCCGCCTCTTTCCTCCTTGACCATCTGGAGGGCCTTCTCGATCGCCGCCAGCTCGTCCGGCTGCAAGGAGGAGAAACGAAAGGCCAGGGCCTCCCACCGGCGTTGCCCGCCCGCGCAGGAGTGCGCCGCGGGGGGAACGAAACGGGCGGGTGGCAGCCCGAAGAAGCGCGCGAGCATCTCCCGCGTCTTGTCCGTGATGTTGGGTGCCTCACCCTTGAGGATGTTGTGAACGTGACTGTGCGAGATCGTGGCACTGTCATTCGCTTCACGAATAAGCTGAGTGAGCTTCCTGACGGAGGGGACATTCCCCTGTCCGTACTTGTCTTCCAAAAGGCCCCAGACCGCACTGGCAAGCCAGACCCCGGGAGCGTCATCCGACGCCGTGTTCATGCTCGGCGACCTCCCGTCAAGCCTCTGCATGTCAAGCCGAGTGTACATGCCAGATAAAGAGAGAGGAATAGCCCGATACTTCTGGAAAAATCAGGAAGGATCTTGATGCCTCCCCCGGCCGGGCGGGCAGGGGCAGCAGCGTAAGCCGGAGGGGTCTTGCGGCAGTTGAGCGACCGAACCGGGGACACCGGGGACAGATGTGCGCGGCGGCCGCGGAGATGTCACGGGCGGCAGCCGACGGCCTCCAGGGGAGCGCAGCCCCTGGTCACGACGCCGGCCCACGCGCCGTCCCCGGCTCGATGCCGGTTGCGGACGGGCGCGTGGGCCGGAACGTCTCAGCTGTGCTGGCAGGCGACCGCCGGGCGGACCACCAGCTCGGTCAGCTCCCGGCTGAGGTCGTCCATGCCGCACCGGGCGGCCTGGTCGATCACCGAGATCAGGGCGAGCCGCTCGGCCTCGAACCAACCGGACGGCGACGCCGTGAGCGTGTCGAGTTCGGCGGTGCCCATCGGCCCGGTGGGCATCGAGGCGCCGAAGAGCATCTGCTCGCCGTGGCCGGAGCCGAACTCCCGCCGGCGTGCCTGCTCGGCCACCGAGAGCCAGCCGCGGAACGCACGGTGGAGGGCCTCCCGTTGCTCCAGCGCACTCCCCTCCTCCTTGGCCAGCTCCCTCGCGTGGAGCCGCAGGAGGTTGCGGAATCCGTAGCGCGGCTGCCCCGTGGAATCAAAGCCCACCGTCTGGAGGAGGTGCGCGTCGACCAGGCTCTCCATCAGCCCCTCGGCCTTGTGGGTGTCGGTGGCCAGCAGGGCCGCACCGACCCAGCCGGCGAAGTCCGGCGCATCCAGCAGGCCGAGCCTGCGGTACAGCAGGGCGACGTCGTGCGGCAGCGCGTGGTAGCTCAGCGCGAAGCTCGACCGGACCTGCGACTCCCCCGAGCTGAGCTCGTCCAGCCGGAGCTGTTCGTTGTCCAGCCGGGAGGCCAGATAGCCGATCGGCCACTGCGGCTTGGCGGCCAGCCGGGCCGCGGCGATCCGCACCGTCAGCGGCAGCCGGTCGCACAGCTCGACGAGCCGTTCGGCATCCGCCCTGGCGGCGTCCACCCGCTCCTCGCCGATGAACTGCGCCAGCAGGTCGGTCGCCTCCCGCCGGCGCAGCACGTCCAGGTGGATGCTGACCGCGCCGTGCCGGACCACCAGCTGCTCCAGCAGGCTGCGGCTGGTGAGGAGCACACAGCTGCGCGAGCTGCCCGGGATCAGGGCCCGCACCTGGTCGAAGGAGCGGACGTTGTCCAGCACGATCAGCACCCGGCGGTCGGCGAGCACGCTGCGGTACAGCGCCGCGCGCTCATGCGTCTCGGCGGGGATCTCCGCCTCCGGAACACCGAGGGAACGCAGGAACCAGCCGAGTACGACGGCGGGATCGGCGGGATCGTGGGTCTCGTCGTAACCCCACATGTCGGCGAAGAGGAGCCCGCCCGGGAACTCGTCGGCGACCTGGTGGGCCCAGTGGACGGCCAGGCCCGTCTTGCCGACGCCCGCGCCACCCGTGATTAAGCCCATGGTGAGCCGCCGGCCCTCGGTATGGCCGTCGACCAGGGTGTTGAGGCTGGCCAGCGGGGTGTCCCTGCCGACGAACGCCGGGATGTCGGCGGGCAGTTCCAGCGGAGCGGTCCGCGGAGTCTCCGGCGCCTTCTTCGGGACGACGACGGCCGAGGCCATCAGCGAGGGGTCGTCCCGCAGGATGGCGTCATGCAGCTCGCGCAGTGCGGGGCCGGGTTCGAGGCCGAGCCCCTCGATGAACTGCGCCCGCCCCTCCCGGAAGGTCTCCATCGCCTCCGCGCGGCGCCCGACGCGGTACTGGGCGAGCATCAGGGCATAGCGGGAGCGTTCCCGCAGCGGATGGTCACGGACCACCGAGACCAGCCCGGGTATCAGGTCGCCGTGGTGGCCGAGTTCCAGCTGCGCGGCGACATAACCGTCGTAGCCGGCGAGCCGGAGCTCCTCCAGGCGCTCCATCTCGTCCTCCACCAGCGTTCCGGCCACTCCCGCCAGTGCGGGGCCGCGCCAGAGCGCCAGTGCCTCTTCGTGCAAGGCCGCCGCGTCGGAGGTCCGTTGCTCCTTCGCCGCTTCCTGCGCCCGCAGCGTGAGGCGTTCGAACTCGACAGAGTCCACGTAGTGGTTTTCGAGGGCGAGCAGATAGCCGGGGTGCGCCGTGACGATGACTTCGTTGTCACACCCTTCGGCTTTGAACCTCTTCCGGAGTGCGGCGATGCAGATCGCCACCTGCGTACGCGCCGTGGCGGGCGGCCTGCCGTTCCACACCGTTTCCACCAGGGTGTCGACCGACACAATGCGCCCCGGATTGAGCAGCAGCAGCGCGAGAATGGTGCGCTGCCGGGCACCGCCAATGGCTATCCTCTGGTTCTCCTTGGTCACTTCCAAAGAACCCAGGATATGAAATCTGAGCTGGTCCCCCACTAATTCCCCCCGCACTGAAAGACCGTGCCTAACAATGAATGGGGAGTCACCGGGCCGGGCAGGTATGCCCTGACGATGTGACGAGCGGACGGCTTGAAAGGCAGTCCCCAACCCCCGACCGGGTCCGCCGGTTCCCTCCGGCATCCACGGCAATGTGCTACACGGTTCGCCGCGGGCCCGTGACAGACGGATCCGATGGGGCCTGTCACGGCCGGACGAACATCAACTGGCAGGCCCACCCCGCCGTATGCCGGCGACCGCCACGCCGAGCGCTCCCGCGTGACGACGGCGAGGCACAGGGACAGGAACGTCTTAGCTGGTCAACGCGTCCTTCGCCGGATCCCGGCCCGTCCCTCGTCCCGCGGTACACCCCCGCCACCGGACCCCCGTGGACCCGTTGGCCGTCAGGCCCGACCGCCCACCAGACCGCGGCTCACCTCACGGGAACGCATTCTTGGTCTTCATCGCCCACTCAAATTCAGCATGGATCGCGCCGCAGCTTCCTTCAGCACCGTTCACGCGATTGCTTTCGTTCCGCACAGCGGAACGATCACGGAAGTGCAGCACGTTCGCACCGTTGCGAACCCCGGTGGCAAAATAGGTTCCCCCCATACCCCCCGGGTCGCGATGACGTGGTTAACGCTATGGGAACGGCTGTTCTCCGTCAAGTTTGATGGACAGTTGAGTGGACATTTAAAGGACCGGTTCACCGGCCGCCATCTCGGCGTCACGATCCGGCCAATGCGGAAGGGGAAGTCCCGCTTCGACCGGCGCCCCGCCCGCCGGCACCTCGGCCGATTTTCGCCCTCCCCGCGATGTCTGTTTCCCCTCCCCGCAACGCAGAGTGGGAGGGCACCTTCCCCGCGACGCGATCCGGTTCGGGGGTGAACCGGTCGGCGCGGGCGAAGGCACCCTCCGACACCGCTTTCCGCCGTGCCGCTCTGCGCGACCACGGGCCCGGGGTGATCCGGAGGACACCCCCTAGTCGAGCACGTGGCCGTCACCGTCCCGGTGTCCTCGGGAGCGGCGCAGGTCGGTGAGGACGAAGGTGCGCTGAAGCCAGCGGTCCTGTCCGTCATACCGGGGGCGGAAGGACGTACGGCCGTGTACGGTCACGCGGTTGTCGACGATCGCCAGGTCGCCGGGGACCAGCCGGACGGTCTGCGCGGTCCGGTCGAACAGCTCCTGGAGTTCGGCCATGGCCTCCTTGGCCCGCTGGGTCGTCGGCTCGGTGGCCGCCAGGTCCACGCAGATGTCCGGGTCCTCGGCGGCTCCGTAGAGCACCGCGTGCGGTTCGGCCCCCATGCCGTCCATACCGAACGAGGGCGGTGGCGCGGTGACGAACTCCTCGCTGAACAGCGCCTGCCGGGCCTCCTCGGACAGCTGCGGCAGCACCTCCCGGATGCACGCCGTGCGCAGGCCCGCCACACCCTCGTGGTCGGCGCGCAGACACAGCAGCATCACGAAGTCCGGACGGTGCGCGTGGAACGCGTTCTCGGTGTGGAACGTGAGCAGCACCGACCCCGCGTTGCTCTGGTAGTCCTCCTGGCCGGGCACCGGGACCACGTCCTGCACGATCGCGCCGGTCTTCTCCGGGCGGTAGGCGGCGGGATCCCCCAGACCGCTCGCGACCATGGCCAGGACCGCCGCGGACACACCGGCCTCGCGCTGCACCGAACCGGGCCTGTTGGGGGTCGGCGGCAGCATCGCCCCGCCGACCGGCAGACCGTGGATCAGCATCGTGCCCGTGCGTCCGGAGTCCTTGCGGAACTCCCGCAGCCCGCCGGTCAGTCCGGCCGGCAGCTCGGACCAGGCCCTGCGGGCCCGGGCCAGCCAGGCGGGGTCGTCCACCATGCCGCCCGGTGCGGCCAGTTCCGCGGCCACCCGCTCCGTCAGCAGCGCCTCGCCGGTGTCCACCGTCAGGGTCACCGGCTGTGCGCCGGTCTCCACCGTCACCGTCATGCCGTCGAGCCCATCGCCTCGACGACACTGCGCGGACGCATGTCGGTCCAGTTTTCGGAGATGTAGGCGAGGCTCTCCTCGTGCCCCGCCTCCTCGTTGGCCACCCGCCAGCCGGCCGGCACCTGGGCGAAGGCCGGCCACAGGGAGTACTGGTCCTCGTCGTTGACCAGGACCAGGTAGCGGCCTTCGGGGTTCTCGAATGGATTGGTCATCGCCTGTCTCTTTCTGCTGTACCGGTTCCGCTGCGGCGCGGAGGAGGGAGGAGCCGACGGAGTGTCACGCCGGTTCGGCGATCGCGGACTCGTCCACGTCGATCGCCTCGGGTCCGTACATGTGACGGACCCAGTTGGACTGGTAGACCGTGTCCAGATAGCGCTCGCCCAGGTCGGGGGAGATGGCCACGGCGGTGATCCCCCCGTGGTCGGGGGCGTGTTCGGCGAGCCACTGCGAGGCGCCGGCGACGACCGTCCCGGTGGAGCCGCCGAAGAGGAATCCCCGGCCGACCAGCCGGCGGCAGGCCCGTACGGTGTCGGTCTCCCGGACCTGGACCACGTGGTCCACGAAGGACTCGTCCAGCAGCGGCGGGCGCACCCCGGCCCCGAGGCCGGGGATCATCCGGGGCTGAGCCGGCCCGCCGAAGGTGACCGAGCCGACGCTGTCGACCGCGACGATCCGCACCGCGGGGCGGTGCTCGCGGAACCAGCGTGCGCACCCCATCAGCGTTCCGGTGGTACCGGCTCCGACGAAGAGCACATCGAGCTCGGGGAACCGTGCCGCGATGTGCGGAGCGGTCAGCCGGTGGTGTGCCCGCCAGTTGTTGGCGTTGAGGTACTGGTTGAGCCAGACGTACCGCTTGTCGCTCGCACAGAGCCGCTGGACGTGCGCGAGCCGTGCGCCGAGGAACCCGCCCTCGGGGTCCGGCTCGTTGAGGGTGTGCACCTCGGCGCCGAGCGCTTCCATCATCTGCTTGGTGGCCAGATTGCAGCGGCTGTCCGTGACGCACACGAACCGGTAGCCCTTGCTCGCCGCGATCGTGCTGAGCGCGACCCCGAGGTTGCCCGAGGAGGATTCCACGAGGATCGAGCCACTGGTGAGCAGGCCCGACCGCTCGGCCGCCTCGACCATTTCCAGGGCGGCCTTCAGTTTGACGGAACCGGCGAAGTTGAATCCTTCGCACTTGAGGTAGAGGGGCACCCCGATGGAGGACCGCAGATCTACGTAGAGATCGTCCTCATTGAACTCTTGCGGAGCCGAGATAATCGGCACAGTACCTCCCGCATGACGCGCTGTTGGAGGATGCGGACCGCTCAGCCGTATCGACGCATCTCATGGAAGAAGTCCTCGACGACCGGCAGTTCCCCGGCGGCGTTCACGGTGTCGTAGACGTGCTTGCCGACGGCCAGGTCGAGCACCCCGAGCCCGAACGGAGAGAAGATCACCGGGCGGTCGGCGGCCGGGGTGAGGCGTCCGGTGAGCACGTCGTCGAGGGTCCCGTCGACGAAGTCCCGGTTGCCGACGCGCTGTTCGGCCAGGTGGAGCGAGGTGTCCGCCTTCAGGCAGTGCTCCACGTCATCGACGACGTTGGTCGCCGAGAGCACCACGTCGACGGACACGTCGCGCAGTGACACATGGAGCACGACCGGGTGGTGCGAGAACCAGTCGGGGTCGGTGACGTGCGGGGTGCCGGCGGTCGTCGCGAAGACCAGCAGATCGCTGTTGCGGACCAGGTCCTCGGCGCTCTCGTGCACGGTGACCCGCCCGGCGCCGTCCGTCGCGTCCTTGAGATACGTGGCGAACCCGCCGGCGTACTCGGCGGACAGGTCGAACACGCCCAGCTCGTCGAAGGACCAGTCGGTGCCCGCGAGGTACTGGTGCACATAGCGGGCGATGAGCCCGACGCCGAAGAAGCCGATCCGCCGCGGGCGCTCCCGATGAGCGGTGAGCCGGTCGGCGGCCAGCGCCGCGGAGGCCGCGGTGCGGGTGGCGCTGATGATGGAGCTCTCCAGGCACGCCAGCGGATAGCCGGTGTCATGGTCGTTGAGGATGAGGACGGCGGAGGCCCGGGGGATGCCGGCGGCCACGTTCTCGGGGAAGCTGGAGATCCACTTCATCCCGTCCACCCGCACCTCGCCGCCGATCGACGCCGGCAGGGCGATGATGCGGGAGGTGGGGCGGTCCGGGAAGCGCAGGAAGTAGGAGGGCGGGTTGACGGTGTCACCCGCGCCATGGGTGCGGTAGGCGGCTTCGATCAGGTCGACGACCTCACGGTGCCGGCCTTCGAGGGCACGGTGCACCTGGCCGCCGGAGATCACGGCGAACGAGGGCGCCGGGGCGGAACGGGACATCAGGACTCCACAGTTCGAGAGGTCAGGGACGGACGTGCCCGGCGAGCCGGACCGGGTTGCCGAAAATCACCACGATGTCGCGGGCGCCCTGGTACGGCTCGCGGCTGTGTGCCATCCGCAGGTTGTCGACCAGCAGGACGTCTCCGTCCTGCCACGGCTCGCCCACGGTGGCGTCGCGGTAGGCCGCGTTGATCGTCTCGACGGTCTCCCCGGTGAGGGGCGTGCCGTCGCCGTACGCGGTGTTGAAGGGCAGGCCCTCGGGGCCGTACACGTCGACGAGGTAGTCACGGATCATCGGGTCGAGGGTCCGCTCGTTCAGGAAGGCCACCTGGTTGAACCAGACCGGGAGGCCGGTGCGCGGGTGGTCGACCACGGCGGAGCGGTGCTGCCGGGTGCGCAGCCGGCCGTCCGGCAGCCACTCGTGCTCCAGGCCCGCCCGCGCGCAGTACGCGTCGACCTCGGCGCGGTCCTCGGTGCCGAACGCCTCCGTCCAGGAGACGCCGATGTCGTGGTACATGCGGGTGAGCAGCCAGCCGTCGCGGGCGAAGGGGGCCACCAGGTCGGCGGGCAGCGCCTGGAGGACCTGCTGCGAGTCGGCGACCGCGGTGCGGCCGCCCTCGGCCGGAGCCGTCAGGCAGCCGAAGAGCAGCAGGCCGGGCACCTCGGTGGCGTAACTCAGCTCGTGATGCATGCACATCGGCTCGTCCGCGGGCCATTCGGAGGACGAGTAGACGCCGTCGGCATGGGCGTACCGCGGGGCGAACCGCTCCCGCTCGGTCATTCGTGCCACGCCGAGAGCGGTCGCGATCGCCGCCACCTCGTCGGGCGAGCCGACGCCCAGGCCGCGCAGCAGCACGGCGCCGTGCTCGGCGACCAGGTCGTGGACGGCGCTTCGGTGGTCCTGCGCCCAGCCTGCCGCGGTGCCGTCTCCGGGCGTCGCCCGGAGGACCGGCAGACCGGCGGGGTGCGGGGCCGGGCCGCCGTCGGCGGCCGTGACGGGTGAGGCGTGCACGGTGGGGGAACTCATCTTCTCTGTCTCTCTCGGTGGTTTCCTCGCGGGGCGGGCGCGGACGGTGGTGTGTTCAGCCGGCGCTGCCGGTGCCGTGCGGCTCCTGGTCCGACTGCTCGGCCGCCTTCCGCTCCAGCAGCGCGGCCACGTCGGCGACGGTCGGCGTGTGGGCGAGTTCCTTGACCGACACCACCCGGTCCAGGGCGATGGCCAGCCGGATCGCCGTCAGCGAGGTGCCGCCGAGGTCGGCGAACCGCGATCCGCGGCCGATGCGCTCCAGCGGCACCTTGAGGAGGCCGGCCCACAGCGCGGCGACCCGCCGTTCGGCAGCGCTCTCCGGAGCCCGGAACCCGCTGCTGCCCGCGGTCTGTTCCGCCTCGGCCGCCATCCGGGCCAGCGCCTTCTTGTCGATCTTCCCGTTGGCGGTGAGGGGCAGCTCGGTGCCGTGGTGCAGATGCTGCGGCACCATGTATCCGGGCAGCACCCCGGCCAGCGCCTCGCGCACGACCTCGGGGCGCACGTCCGCGGCGCCGGTGTAGTAGCCGACCAGATAGGGGCGTTCGGCGGTTCCGGCGGTCACCACCGCTCCGTCGCGGACGCCCGGCACCTGGAGCAGCCGGTTCTCGATCTCGCCGATCTCGATCCGGAACCCGCTGATCTTCACCTGTGAGTCCCGGCGGCCGAGGAACTCCAGCGTGCCGCCGGGCAGCCACCGCCCGAAGTCGCCGGAGCGGTACAGCCGCTCCCCCGGCCGGTGCGGATCCTGCCCGAAGGCCGCCTTGGTGCGTGCTTCGTCGTTGATGTAGCCGCGGCCGACACAGACCCCGGAGAAGACGATCTCGCCGGGGACGCCCAGCGGTACCGGCGAGAGCCGCTCGTCGACGACGTACACCCGCACATTGCGGATCGGCTTGCCGAGCGGCACCGAGCGGTGGCCGGGGACCCGGTCCATCACCTCGTGGTTGGTGTCGTCCGAGGTCTCGGTGAGCCCGTACGCGTTGGCCAGCAGCACGCCGGGGAAGGCGGTGAACCAGCGCTGGACGAGTTCCTTCTTGAGGGCTTCACCGGTGACGGAGACACAGCGCAGGCTGGGCAGTTCCCGGGGCCGCTCCTCCAGGGCGGACAGCACCACTTCCAGATAGGAGGGGACCAGCTGGACCACCTGGACGGCCCCGTCGGCCAGGGTGTCGAGGAACCGGCGGACGTCCAGGACGACTTCCTGCCCGATGATGCGGGTGGTGCCGCCGACCAGCAGCGCGGAGACCAGCTGCCACAGGGAGATGTCGAAGCACTGGGGGGCGGTCTGCGCCACCACCTCGCCCTCGCCGATGCCGAGATCCTCGATCTTGGCCAGGAGGTGGTTGAGGAAGCCGTTGTGCTCGCACATCGCCCCCTTCGGCTCGCCGGTGGAGCCGGAGGTGAAGTAGATGTAGGCGAGCTGGTCGGCGGCCACCGCAAGACCGAGGTCGTCCTCCGGCCCGTCCTGCGTCAGCAGGTCGTCGAGGTAGGACAGTTCGATGCCGTCCCGGCCGGCCAGCGCCTGGGTCAGGTGGGGCACACCGCGCTCGGCGAGGACCCACCGGCTCCCGCTGCGGGTCAGGACGGTGGCGATCCGGTCGGCGGGGAAGTGCGGTTCGAGCGGCAGGTAGCAGCCGCCCGCCTTGAACACGCCGATCACGGCGGCCAGCCACTCCAGGCTGCGCTCGGTGACCACGGCGACCACGTCCTCGCCGTGCAGCCCCCTGCGGTGCAGCGACCAGGCGACCTTGTTGGCGTGGCGGTTCAGTTCCCGGTAGCTCCACCGGCGGTCCCCCAGGACGGCGGCGACCGCGTCGGGGTGACGGCGTACCCGCTCCTCGAACAGCTCGTGGAACCGGCGGTCCGGGAGGGGGCGGACGGGCCCGGAGAAGTCCTCCAGCTGGAGGGCGAGTTCGGCCGGCGACTGCAGGCTGCGCGCGTGGTGCGCATCGTCCGGGTCCCGGGTCAGCGCGCGCAGCGCCGTGAGCACATAGCCGGCGACCCGCTCGGCGCTCACCTGGTCCTGGGCGCCGACGCCCTGCCACGCCCGGAGGGCCTCGGCCCGGCCCGGGTCGGTGGCCACCCGGCCGATCACCTGACGCCAGGTGCCCTCGCCGGCCGACGACTCGTGGAAGCCGGCGACCACCCCCGCCACGATGAACTGAGCCGCGAGCAGGACGGACCCGGCGTCGGCCCCGCACTCCTCGGCCACCCGCTCGACGGCGTCGGCGACGTCCGCGGGCACGACCGGGAGATACCCGGCCATCGGTTTGCCGTCGCCCTGACTTCCTGCGCTGCCCACCACGAGCGTTGCACCCCACACCGGATGTCCGTCGGATCATGAAATCGGCGGCCGATCTCATGCTTGGTGGAATGGAAGCTAGGACGTCTCTTTATCGATGGATTATCGAGCCCCTTTGCTCACACCAATACCTGGCGTCTCACCAGCACTGGGAGCACCACCCGGCACACCGAGTGGATCAAGGAGCATCTCCGCGGCACGGAAGGCGAGTTCGAGCGACTGCCGGTGGTTCAGGCGCGGGTCACAGGCGGTCTCGTACCGTCGGTGGAGGTCCTCCACCAGGACGTCGTCGCCGCCGACGCACTCGGTGACATCGTCCCCGGTGAGTTCGACATGGAGCCCGCCCGCATGCGTGCCCAGCGCACGGTGCACCTGGAAGAAGCCCTGGACCTCGTCCATGATGTCGCCGAAGCGGCGGGTCTTGTGGCCGCTGGGCGCCACGAAGGTATTGCCGTGCATCGGGTCGCAGACCCAGGCGACCACCGCGCCGGCCGCCCTGACCTTCTCGACCAGCTCGGGCAGCCGGTCGCGGACCCGCTCGGCTCCCATCCTGACCACGAAGGTCAACCGGCCCGGCTCGTTACGGGGGTTGAGCCCGGCCGCGTAGCCGAGGGCCTCGTCGGCGGTGGCGCCGGGGCCGAGTTTCACGGCGAGGGGGTTGCGGACGCGGGCGAAGTGGGCGACGTGCGCACCGTCCAGGTCGCGGGTCCGCTCGCCGATCCACAGCATGTGGCCGCTGCCGGCGTAGACGTGCCCGGTCCGCGGGTCGGTGCGGGTCAGCGCCTCTTCGTAGTCGAGCAGCAGGCCCTCGTGGCTGACGAAGAACTCGACGGCGTGCAGCTGCTGGGAGGTGACGCCGCAGGCTTCCATGAAGCGCAGCGAGCGGTCGATGTCGTCGGCCAGTTCCTCGTAGCGGCGGCCGGCGGGTGAGTCGGTGACGAAGGCCCGGTTCCAGTCCCGTGCGTGGTGCAGTCCGGCATAGCCGCCGGTGGAGAAGGCGCGCACGAGGTTGAGGGTCGCCGCGGAGGACTCGTACATGCGCAGCAGCCGCCGCGGATCGGGGCGGCGTTCGGCCGGCGTGAAGCCCAGACCGTTGACCGCGTCACCGCGGTAGGCGGGCAGGGTGACCCCGTCGCGGGTCTCGGTCGGCTGCGAGCGCGGCTTGGCGTACTGGCCGGCCAACCGGCCGATCTTGACCACGGGTACGGACGCGCCGTAGGTCAGCACCACGGCCATCTGGAGCAGGGTCCGCAGCTTGCCGTTGATCGCGTGGGCGGTGACACCGGCGAACGTCTCGGCACAGTCACCGCCCTGGAGCACGAAGGCCTCGCCACGGGCCACCGCGGCCATCCGCTCCCGCAGCCGGTCGCACTCCTCGGCGAAGACGAGTTCGGGCAGCCGGGAGAGCTCGGCCGTGACCTCGCCCAGCAGTTCCGGATCGGGCCAGGCGGGCTGCTGGGCGGCCGGCCGGGAATTCCCGGTATCGGCGCGGCGGGATTCCGTCATCAAGGGGAGATGCATCGCGGCCTTTCGCGGAGAGAGGGATGCCGCGGACCCGGCACCCGGGGCGCAGGGTCCGCGCAGAGAATTCCAACCGTCCGCGCGGAATGCGGTCAAGGTCCGGCGGAATGGTCTGCTCGGCGGTTCTCCAATTGGTCTGGTCGCCGTCGGCTCCCCGGTGTTTTTCTTGCCGATGTCGCGCCGCGGCCGGAATGCGATCCGGAACCGGGCGGACAACGCGCGAGCCCAGACCGCACGGAGAAGGAATGCAGATGCCACCAACGACGCGAGGCAATGCCGGTACGGAGGCGCGGACGGGCGCGCCGCTGCGCGTGCGGGTCACCGAATCGGAGCTGCCGTGGCACGATCCGCTCCAGCTCTACACCGGCCTGCTCGGGGAACTCGGGCAGCAGGAGGTGTTCCTCTTCGAGAGCCTGGCGGGTCCCCAGCGGGACCGCGGCCCGGCGGTGGTCGGCTACGGACGGCTCGCCGAAGTGTGCGTGTTCGCCGGCCACATCGAGGTCAGCGGCGCGCCGGCGCTGTGCGCCGCCCTGCTGGCGGCGGCCGGCGAGGCGGGGATGACCGAGGACCCGGACGCCCCGGAGGGCTCGCCGGCGCGCCGCCGGTTCGTGGATTCCGGGCAGGTCTGGGACCTGATGAGGCGGTCCCAGCGGCTCTTCGACGTGGCGGGCGGCCTGCCGCAGGACACCTACGCCTTCGGCTTCCTGGCCGGCCTGGGCTACGAGGCGGCCTGGCACATGGACGAGCTGCCGGACCGGAAGACCCCCGCCCGGGGCCCCGACATGACGTTCACGCTGTTCCGCGACACCGTCTGGTACGACCCGGGGGCGGTGCATGCCCGGCATCTGACCGCCCGCGCGGACGCGTTCCCCGCCGCCCGTGTCCCGGACCTCGGTGCCCTGGTGGAAGCGGCCGCCGCCCGTACCGTCGCGGACGACGGCCGACCGTGTCCCGAGGCGCCCGCGCCCCGGTCGGTACGGGACACCGTCGCCCGTGACACCTTCCTGGAGTGGGCCGGCCGCTGCCTGGAGCACATCCGGGTCGGGGACATCTACCAGATCCAGATCGGCCACCGCATCGACGTCGACACGGAGTTGACCCCCGTCGAGGTCTACCGGCGGCTGCGGTCCCGTAACCCGTCGCCGTACATGTATCTGGTGCCGCGCACGGGCGAGACCCTCATCGGCGCCAGCCCCGAACTGTTCTTCCGCACCGAGGGCGACGAGATCGTCATGCGGCCGATCGCCGGCACCACCCGGCAGGCGGACACCGCGGAGGAGAACGAGCGCCGGGTCAAGGAGATGCTGGCGAGCACCAAGGAGCAGGCCGAACACGTGATGCTGGTCGACCTGTGCCGCAACGACATCGGGCGGGTCTGCCGGCCGCGGTCCCTGTCGGTGGCGGACCTGATGACGGTGGAGGCGTACTCCCATGTCTTCCACATCGTCTCGACGGTCACCGGACGGCTGGAGCCGGGCGCCGACGTGTGGCAGTCGCTGTGCGCCACCTTCCCCGCGGGCACCATGACCGGTGCGCCCAAGCTGCGCGCCATGGAGATCATCGACGGGATCGAGCACGAGCCGCGCGGGAGCTACGCGGGGGCGGTCGGCCTGATCGACGTACGCGGCTGGAGCAGCCTCGCGCTGTGCATCCGCACCATCGTGCACGACGGCCGGACCTACTCCACACAGAGTTCGGCGGGCATCGTCGCGGAGTCGGTGCCCGAGGCCGAGTGGGACGAGACCCTGGCGAAGATGGGCGCCGCCTACTGGGCGCTGACCGGTGAGGAACTGCTGTCATGAAGATTCTGCTCGTGGACGCGTACGACAGTTTTGTGCACATCATCGACCAGTACCTGCGCACTCTCGGCGTCACCACCGAGGTCGTGCGCTCCCGCACCCGCACACCGGAGGAGCTGGCGGCAGGGCGGCCCGACGCGGTGGTGCTGGGGCCGGGCCCGGGGCATCCCGCCGCCTCCGGACACGTCGAGCTGGTACGCCGGTTCGCCGGGCAGGTGCCGCTGCTGGGGGTGTGCCTGGGCCACCAGGCGATCGCCCTGGCGTTCGGCGGCCGGGTGGCGGTCGCCGACCACTTGATGCACGGACGGACCAGCCCGGTACGGCACGACGGCCAGGGACTCTTCCAGGGGCTGGGGAACAGCACGGTGGCCACGCGCTACCACTCACTGATCGTCTCCCGGGCGCTGCCGGACGAACTGGAGGAGACGGCGACGGCCGAGGACGACGGCTACGTGATGGGGGTGCGGCACCGCACGCTGCCCGTGGAGGGCGTGCAGTTCCACCCCGAGAGCATCATGACCGAGGGCGGCCTCCAGCTCTTCGAGAACTTCCTGGCGGGCGCGGTGCGGTGACGCGGGCGCGGTGCGGTGAGGCCGGCGCGGTGCGGTGAGGCCGGCGCGGTGCGGTGAGGCCGGCGCGGTGCGGTGAGGCCGGGGCCGCTCCGGCGTACGGACCGCGGCCGTCAGGCGGGCGCCGCGCGCCAGGACGGGCCCCGCGCATGACGTACTCCCCGGAGCGCCTCGGACGGAGGGCTTCAGGCGCACCGCTCGGCACGGCCGGCCGCGGGCAGCCCCGCGTAGGCGGCGCCCAGCTCCCTGACCGCCTCCGCGATCCCGGTGCGCGGCACCGCCGTATAGCCCACCACCAGGGCGGGAGCGGCCCGTTCGGGGCGGGCGTGATAGCGCCGCCCACCGGGCACCAGCACCGAACGCTCCAGCGCCCGCCCGACCAGCGCGGTCTCGTCGACCCGGTGCGGCAGCCGCACATAGGCGTGCAGCCCCGCCGCCGAGCCGATGAGGCGCGCACCGGGCAGGAACCGGCGTACGGACTGCTCCAGGCACTCGCGTCGCATGCGGTAGTGGGCCCGCCGGAAGCGCAGATGGCGGTCGAAGTATCCGGACCGCAGGAGTTCGGCGAACGCGAGCTGGGTGAGGACGTCGGAGCCCAGGTCGCGACGGGAGCGGGTGCGCTCCAATGCGGCGAGCAGCCGGGCCGGCACCGCCAGCCAGCCGAAACGCAGGCCCGGGGCGAGCGACTTGCTCGCCGTACCCCCGTAGACGACGCGTTCGGGGGCCAGGCGCTGAAGGGCCAGGGGGCGCGCACCCCGCTCCAGCCACAGGTCACCGTCGTAGTCGTCCTCGATCACCCAGGCACCGGTGTCGCGTGCCCAGCGGACCAGGGCCTCCCGGCGTGCCGGTGACAGGGTCACGCCGGTGGGGAACTGGTGGGCGGGGGTGACGAGTACGGCCCGTACGCCGGTCGCGGCGAGCGCCTCGACGTCGATGCCCTCGTCGTCCACGGGGACCGGCACCGGCCGCAGGCCCACTTCCCGGATGAACTGCCGCTGACGGTGGTGGCAGGGGTCCTCCATCGCGATCCGGTCGATGCCGGAGCCGGACAGCACGGTGCACAGCAGCCCGAGCGCCTGCGCGAACCCGGACACCACCATGACCTGCCCGGGGGTGGTCAGCACACCGCGCGCCCGGCCGAGGTACCGCGCCAGCTCCTCGCGCAGCCCCTCGGCCCCGGACACCGGCGGGTAGTCGAGGTCGCCCGGGTCGATCGACTGAAGGGCGCGCTGGTAGGAGGCGAGCCACTCGCGGTGCGGGAAACCGGCGACCTGCGGCGTACCGGTGCGCAGGTCCCAGCGCACCGGAGGCGCCACGCCGTCGTCGAGCAGGGTCGGCAGGGCGGCAGCGGTCAGATGCTCGGCCACGCGGGTGCCGGAGCCCTGGAGGGCCTCCAGATACCCCTCGGCGATCAGCCTGCCGTAGGCCTCCACCACCACACTCCGGGAGACCCCCACGTCCTCGGCGAGTTGCCGGCTGGACGGCAGCCGGGTGCCCGGATGCAGCACCCCCGCGGAAATCTCACCTCTGATCCTGCCCTCGATCTGGGCGGTCAGCGGTTCTTCGGATTCTCTCGACACATCGATCAACGCGTGCCAGGTCATGCTTTTCCCTCTCCGGGAAAGTGGACTGGAGTCACTGGAGACAATTGGTCTGGCCGACGCTCCGCGCCGGATCGCAGAATTACCCCGAGCCGAGCCTGCCGCAGCTGCCGAACAGGCGCCGAGAAAAGGGGATGACGCGTGACCGTGACACATCGGGAAAAGTCATGGCCGGTTATTCTCACGGCGCTGCTGGCGGGAAATGATCTCCCGGCGGACGACACGGCCTGGGCCATGGACCAGGTGATGCGGGGCTCCGCGACACCGGCACAACTGGCCGGTCTGCTGGTGGCCCTGCGCGCCAAGGGCGAGACCGTGGCGGAGGTCGAAGGGCTCGTCCGGAGCATGTACGAGCACGCCGTGGCGCTCGACATCCCGGGCCCGGCACTCGACATCGTCGGCACCGGCGGCGACCGGTCCCACAGCGTCAACATCTCCACGATGTCCGCGATCGTCGCGGCGGGGGCCGGGGCCCGGGTCGTCAAGCACGGCAACCGCTCCGCGTCCTCCGCGTCCGGCTCGGCCGATGTGCTCGAACAGCTCGGTGTGGCCCTGAATCTGCCGGTCGCCGATGTCGCCGGGCTGGTCCCGGAGGTCGGCATCACCTTCTGTTTCGCCCCGCTGTTCCACCCGTCCGTACGTCATGCCGTCACGCCCCGGAAGGAACTGGGCATCCCGACGGTCTTCAACGTGCTCGGCCCGCTGACCAATCCGGCCCGTCCGACCGCACAGGCCGTCGGTGTGGCGGACGCCGGGATGGCGCCGCTGATCGCCGGTGTGCTGGCCCGGCGCGGGGTCGGCGCACTGGTCTTCCGCGGCGACGACGGGCTCGACGAACTGACGGTCACCACCACCTCCACGGTCTGGTCGGTCCTCGAAGGACGGGTACGCAAGGAGGTGTTCGACCCGCGCGACATCGGTGTCCCGTACGCCCCGCCCCAGGCACTGCGCGGTGGCGACGCCGCGCACAACGCGGAGGTGGCCCGCGCGCTCCTGCGCGGCGAGCGCGGACCGGTGCGCGATGCCGTGCTGCTGTCGACCGCCGCCGGACTCGCGGCGCTCGACCCCTGTGACCGGCCGGTCACCGAGCGCCTCGCGGCCGGCATGGAGCGCGGCGCGCGGGCGATCGACACCGGGGCGGCCGCGGCGGTCCTGGAGCGCTGGGCGGCCGTCTCCACCAAGCTCGCCTCGGCGGGCTGAGCCGGCCGGCGCGCCACGGCCGGGCCCTGCCGGGGCCCGCCGGGGTGCCGCTGGGGCCCGCCGGGGTGCCGCCGGAGCCCGCCGGGGTGCCGCGCGGGACGCCGCGCCATGCGGCCGGCTCAGCGCCGCCCCGCTTCCCGCAGGGCGGTCAGCATCGGACCGGGACCGCGCCGCCCCGTGACGAGAGCCTCGCCCACCAGCACGGCATCCGCACCCTGGGCGCCCAGCGCGGACACATCCTCCGGCCCCCGGATGCCGGACTCCGCAATACGCACCACGCCCTCCGGGACGAGGGGCGCGAGCCGTGCGAAGGCGCCGCGGTCGACCTCCAGAGTCTTCAGGTTGCGGGCGTTGATGCCGATCACGGAGGCGTTCACGGCGAGCGCGCGCTCGATCTCCTGCTCGTCATGGACCTCCGTCAGCACGGTGAGCCCCAACTCCCCCGCCAGCTGCGTCAGCTCGGAGAGCTCGTGCTGCTCCAGCGCCGCCACGATCAGCAGCGCCAGGTCCGCGCCGTGCGCCCGCGCCTCCCACAGCTGATACGGCGTCACGACAAAGTCCTTGCGCAGCACGGGGATCCGGACCGCGGCGCGCACGGCATCGAGGTCGGCGAGCGAACCGTGGAACCGCCGCTGCTCGGTGAGCACACTGACGACAGCGGCACCGGACCCCTCGTAGACCCGGGCCAGCTCCGCCGGGTCGACGATGTCGGCCAGCGGCCCCTTGGACGGGCTGGCCCGCTTCACCTCGGCGATGACCTGCACCCCCTCGGCCGAGCGCAGCACCGCGGCGGCGTCCAGCGCGGGTGGCACCTCCGCCACACGGTCGCGCAACTCCCCTTCTGGAAGCAGCCGTTGCCGCGCCGCCAGATCTTCGCGTACGCCGCCGACAATCTCGTCCAGCACGGTCATGACGGTCATGGACCTCAGTTCCTTCCGGTGTGCAAACAGAGGGAAACGCCGCGCGCCGCAGGGGGGATGGTCCACGGCGCGGGCGCTTCCGGTTCGATGGGTAACGGAAGTGCCGTCACCTTCACTTACTCGGCCGTTGCCCCAGAGTGCGGGGCAGTGGGCGTGCTGAACGACGGGGGCCGGCCCCACCCACGCCACCCTTGCTACTGCCGCACGCACGCAGTTGACGATCGACGGTTGGCGGTTGGCGGTGGGCGGTGGGCGATCGACGGTTGACCGTCGATCGTTGATCGTTGGCGGTTGGCAGGGGCTTCAGGAGGCGATGCGCACCACCAGGGGGTTCGCCAGTGCGCGGTAGTCGGCGGCGGCCAGGGCGACGGACAGATCCAGTCGTGCGGCGTTGAAGTACAGCGTGGGCTGGTCGAACAGCCCGGGATCGGCCAGCACCGACAGATCATCGTGGAACGAGAACGGGATGATGCTCCCGCTCACACAGCCCGACAGCCGCTCGGCCAGCCCCCGGTCCGCCAGCCGGGCCCGCCGCCCGCCGCACTCCCGGGCAACCCCGTCCAGGTCCACCCGCCGGTCCCCAGGAACCACCGCGAGCACATGCCGTTCACCGCTCACCCCGCCGGACACGGTGACGATCATGCACTTGGCCGCTGCCGCGAGCGAATGCCCACGCAGCGCACTGGCCCGCACGGTCTGCCCCTCGGGCGGATGCTCCAGCAGGCCGAAGCGAGCTCCGCCCTCCTCCAGCAGCCGCAGCAGCCGCACCGACGCGACATTCCCGCCCTCCGGCACCTCCCCCGCGCCCGGGGCCGTGGCGGCGGCCGTGGCCGTCTCAGCCGTCTGCACCCAGCGATCGGCCACGCCTTCGGCCGCGTCTGCGGCTACGCCTGAGTTCGGCATTTCCGTTCTCCTTCTGAATGCGTCCGGCACAGGCACCGGCACGGGCGCCTGCACCTGCACTGGGAAATGGACCTGCATCTGCACCTGGCCCGGAACCGGCAATGGCACTGGCAATGGCTGTGAACCTGGGCCGTGCGCCCGTTGGCCTTCCGCAGCCCTGACGCGGTCCTGACACGGTCCGACTCGGAGTTCCCGGCCGGACGTCAGGCGCGGCGTGAAAGCGTCGGTGGTTTCACGCTTGGCGGACACGACGCTAGGAGGTCCGTTTATCGCTGGATTATCGAGCCCTTAGAGAAGCGGCCCGGTGTCCCATCAGGTGAGAACGGCGACGGGTGCCCGGTCTCGCTGGTGACGATCACGGCGGTGGTGAGGTATCGACGGCGGCGGTGAGGGCTCGACGTAGGTGGTGACGGTCACAGTCGCGATGGCGGTAGCGGTCACAGTCACCGTCACGGCGTTGACACAGCGCTCCCGACACGCGACCCGCCGCCAGCAAGAACGCCCCCAATGCACCACAAAGGCGACATCACCATGCCACCCGGCACCCGCCTTCACCGTGCCGCCGCGACCACAAGCCCGGCCACGGCACCCCACTCAGGCGACACCGATTGAATGATCAAAGCAGCGGCGAGCTAGCATATGAGCACCGCCTAGCTCGAAAGATAAGCCTGTGACTGTCAATGACGACTCGTTCACCAACTGGAAAAACCGCGAGGAGATCGCGGAGTCGATGATCCCGATCATCGGGAAGCTGCACCGCGAGCGGGACATCACGGTCCTGCTGCACAGCCGCTCCTTGGTGAACAAGTCGGTGGTCAGCATCCTCAAGACGCACCGGTTCGCCCGGCAGATCGCCGGTGAGGAACTCTCGGTCACCGAGACGCTGCCGTTCTTGCAGGCTCTCACCACGCTCGATCTCGGCCCTTCCCAGATCGACATCGCCCTGCTGGCCGAGACGTACCGGACCGAAGACCGCGGTCTGTCGGTGGAGGAGTTCACCGCCGAGGCCGTCGCCGGCGCCACCGGTGCCGACAAGATCGAGCGCCGCGAGCCGCGCGATGTCGTCCTCTACGGGTTCGGCCGGATCGGCCGCCTCGTCGCCCGCCTGCTCATCGAGAAGGCCGGTTCCGGCAACGGTCTGCGGCTGCGCGCCATCGTCGTCCGCCAGGGCGGCGAGCAGGACATCGTCAAGCGCGCCTCGCTGCTGCGCCGCGACTCCATCCATGGGCAGTTCCAGGGCACGATCACCGTCGACGAGGCGAACAGCACGATCATCGCCAACGGCAACGAGATCAAGGTGATCTACGCCAACGACCCGTCCGAGGTCGACTACACGGCGTACGGCATCAAGGCCGCGATCCTCGTCGACAACACCGGCAAGTGGCGCGACCGCGAGGGCCTGTCGAAGCACCTCCGCCCCGGCATCGACAAGGTCGTCCTGACCGCGCCGGGCAAGGGCGACGTCCCCAATGTCGTCCATGGCGTCAATCACGAGACGATCAAGCCGGACGAGCAGATCCTCTCCTGCGCGTCCTGCACCACCAACGCGATCGTCCCGCCGCTGAAGGCGATGGCGGACGAGTACGGCGTGCTGCGCGGCCACGTGGAGACCGTCCACTCGTTCACCAACGACCAGAACCTGCTGGACAACTACCACAAGGCCGACCGTCGCGGCCGTTCTGCGCCGCTCAACATGGTCATCACCGAGACCGGTGCCGCCTCGGCCGTCGCCAAGGCACTGCCCGACCTCGATGCACCCATCACCGGCAGCTCGATCCGCGTTCCGGTGCCGGACGTCTCCATCGCGATCCTCAGCCTGCGCCTCGGGCGCGCGACCACCCGCGAGGAGGTCCTCGACTACCTCCGCAATGTGTCGCTGACCTCGCCGCTCAAGCGCCAGATCGACTTCACCAGCGCCCCCGACGCGGTCTCCAACGACTTCATCGGCTCGCGCCACGCCTCGATCGTCGACGCCGGCGCCACCAAGGTCGACGGCGACAACGCGATCCTCTACCTCTGGTACGACAACGAGTTCGGCTACTCCTGCCAGGTCATCCGCGTCGTCCAGTACGTCTCCGGTGTGGAGTACCCGACCTACCCGGCCCCGGCGGTCTGATCCCGCCGGACTCTCCGACCCGGTGCCCCGACGGGCGGGACACCGGTGGGGCAGCAACCGATCCGACCGGATCCGGTTGCTCCCCCACCGCCCCCGCCGACCATCCGCCCACGCGGCACCGACAACCGGCAACCGGCAACCGGCAACCGGCATGAGTCTCACTCACCCCTCACCGACTGACTGACCTCAGGTAGCGACACCACCCCTGACCCAGGCGCCCACCTCATACTCTTGGGCGCACTGCGAAGATCATCTTCTGTCAGCCCTCGCGACACCACGTCCACAAGCTCAGCAACAGACGCCCCGCCATTCGACACTCCCCCCGACCACATGTCTCCGAGCTGGCGTGTGGTCGGGTGTCGTTCTCGGACAAGATCATCCAACTCGCGGACCATCCAACTCGCAGTGGAAGCGGCCTGGTCGGCATAGAAGTCTTGAGTGTGGGCGAGTCTGCGCGCGGGCAGGGTGACGGGGCGTACAGGGCGGATGGAGAAGGCGAGTGCTGTCGGACGAGGCATGGCGCGAGTTACGGGAACAGGGTGCGTCCCGCACCTTTCGTGAACGCAGTGTGATGCTGAGACAGGGCTCCGCAGGGACACACCTGCTCGCGCTCACCGAGGGTCTCGCCAAGGTCGTGTGCCGGGAGCCGGACGGAATCGTGACCTGGCTGGCCTTCCGGGGGCCGGGTGATCTGCTCGGCGAGGTGTCCGTTTTCAACGGCACCCCGCGCACCGCGGAAGTGGTCGCGCTCACCCCCTGCACGGCTGTCGTACTGGAGGCGGAACGGTTCCGCCGTTTCATCGATCAGCGTGGGCTCGTCATGGACTTGATGCGCCAGGCCCTTTTCCGACTGCGGGAGTCCGACGCACATCGCACCGAACTGCTGACCCTGCCGTTGGTCGTCCGGCTGGCGCGGGCACTTCTGCGACTAGCCGAACTCACCGCGCCCGGGAACGAATCGGAAGTTGTCCGGCTGACCGGCCTGAGCCAGGAGGAAATCGCCCAGGCGACCGGAGTGACCCGCAACGCGGTCATCACCGGTCTGCAACTGCTGCGCGAGTCCGGCACGGTGGAAACGGCCCGCAAGGTGATCGTCATCAAGGACATGAAGGCGCTGCGCGACTGGGCCACGGCCGACCCGAAGACCAAGCCCGCGTAATCCTTCCAGCCACACCCGATTGAAATGCACGCACCCGCATCGGGAGCGAGAAAACGTCGCCTGACCCCGTCCGTGCTGTGACGTGGAACACCTGCGAAGTGCCCTGCGGTGTGCAGTCCGACGGACGGAACCGACGGAACCTCGAAGCAGCCGACCACCGGCTTCGTCACCGTCCCACCGTCCGTCAGGAGATCACGCATGTCCACATCCGTTCCCGCTCCATACGCCGAGAGCCGGCCGCTTCCTCCCTACCGGGCCCTGTTCGCCGTCGACGCAAAGGACTTCACCGGCCTTCCCGCCGTGCAGCACGGTCCGGTGAGCCAGTTGATCCCCGAACTCGTCGACCAGGCGCTGGAGCGAGCCGGGCTCCACGCACTACGCGACTCCAAGCGGTTTCCCGCCAACACCGGGGACGGCGTGGTGTTCGGCTTCGATCCGGCGCTGCTGCCTTTTGTCCTCTGGCCGTTCCTGGGTGTATTGGACGACATCCTCGGCGCGTACAACAGGCAGTGCGTGGGCCCTCGCATCCGGCTTCGGGCCAGCGTCCACGTCGGACCGCTGCCGGACGCGGATAATCCCGGCGACGGTAACGGCACCGCCCGCAACGACACGCATCGGCTGCTGGACTCCCGTCCCGTCAAGGCCATCCTCGCGGCGGCCAGCGAGCAGGTCACCCACCTGGCAGCGGTCATCTCCCAGCGCGTCTACGAGGACGTCGTGCTCGGCGCGTACACCGGACTGCACCCCGACCGCTGTGTGGAGATCCCGGCCACCGTGGAGGGCAAGACCTTCTCGCAGCGGGCTTGGCTGTACGTCCCGTCGCCGTCGGGGAACCTCGTACAGGCCGGTGTGCAACCGCGCGAGGAATCCGCAGCGGAGGCCGGAGCAGCCGCCGAACAGGACCAGGAGCAGGACCAGGACCGGGCCCCGGTGGCGCGTCCCGGCACGCACTACAGCGGCAACACGCAGCATGTGAGCGAGGGGGCCGCCGTGATGGGGAGCGTCGGGCGGGACATCACGTACACCGGGGGTTCCACCACGTACCACGGCACCAATCAGCACTGGGGCGGCGGCGACAACGTGGCGGGCGACAAGCGGGTCGGTGAAGCCGGAGACCACCGGTGAGCGCCGGCACGGACACCGCTCCGAGCGGGCCGGATGACGAGGGCCGACCGGAACCGGGGAACTCTTACCGGGACAACCAGCAGCGGCTGGAACAGGGTTTGGCGTTCATGGGCAGGGTCGGCGGCGATGTCAATGTGATCATCGGTGCCCCGCCCGACGAGGACGTCGCGGAAAGCATCGTCAAACCCCTTCTGCGGGAGGGCCCCTACCCTGCGGACGACGTGCACGCCCGCCTGCGCGCATTCGTCGAACCGCCGGCCTACGCGCAGTGCCGGAAGGTACTGGACAGCCACATCCTGCTGCTGAGTGCCCACACCGGAACCGGCGCGAGCACCGCCGCGTTCGCCTTGCTGGCCGACCGGTACGGAGCCGATGGCATCACCGGGCTGGACTCGCCGGACGACCTCTCGCGCTGGCGCCCCAAGGAGGGGCGCGGCTATCTGCTCCAGGGGCTGTCTCCGCGGGCCGCCGCTTCGCTCAGCGAAGTCGTGCTCACTGCGCTGGCCGCGCTGCTGCGCCGAGCAGGCGCCCATCTGGTCGTTACCGTACGGGCGGACACGGCGCTGCCGGGCGACACGGCGTCTTGGCAGGTCATGCACCGCCCGCCATCGCCGGACGAGGTGGCCACGAAGCATCTGAACGTCATGGCCGCGGCGGGTGAACTCACTCCCGAGCAGGGCGCCGACGCGCTGGGACACCTCGTCTCCGCGGACTTCACCGGCTATCTGCACGAGCGCCCCCTGCCACGGGACGGGGTCGAGGTGGCCAAGGCACTGCGTGATCTCGCCCTGTCGGGGACACCCGCCGCGTCCGTACTCGTCGAGTTGAAAGCCGGCGGTCTCTCGGAGGCCCGCAGAGCACTGGCGGACTCGAGCCACCGAGCCGACCGCCTGTCCCTGATGGCTGCGATCTCGTTGCTGCCCGGACAGGACCGAACGGTGATCGAGGAATTCAGCGCGATGCTCCGCCCCCGCATCGACGAACGCGGCGACCCGGCAGGGGGCATGGCCAGGCAGCCGGAGCACATCGGTACGCCCGGGCCCCTCCCTGAGGGGTCGCACACACGGCGCGACGTTCTCGGGCCGGCCTTTGAGGACCGGCTGACGGCCGTCGGCGCCCACTCGCTGCCGCTCCGCTTCGGAACAGCCCAGCGCTACCCGGTCCAGCCGGTCGCCTTCTCCGGCCGGCACCGGTCGGAGGCCCTGCTGCGGTGCCTGTGGCTGGACTACGAAGGCATGGCGGGTCTGCTGTGGAAGACCTTGGACGAGGTTCCCCACCACTCCGGCGTCGAACTGGCGGCAGGCCAGGCGATCGGGAAGGTCCTGGCCCACGCGACCGGACCGGGCACACTGCGTCAACTGCACTTCTTCGCCGCGTCGGACAAGCGCTGGCGCCGTCGCCTGGTGGCCTACGCGCTCGGGGAGATGGTTCAGCACCCCGCTCTCACCGGCGCGGTACGAGACCAGTTACGGCAATGGAGCCGGGCCGCTCCCGTCCCCCTGCGCTGCACCGTGGCCGAAACCTGCGCGGGCAGTTACGGTCTGGCCCGGCCCGCCCGCGCCCTGAAGCTCCTGGACACCGTACTCGACAAGCCGGACCCGCCGCTGGAGCCCAACTTGCGTAGCGCGGTGTCCTTCGCGCTCAGCACTCTTCTCTCCGAGGACGCCAACCACGCCCTCGTCTTCGACCGGCTGCGGGAGTGGCAGGGGGCCGATCCAGGCACACCGCGTCATGCCCTCGCGGTTCATGTCCTCGCCTCGATGAGCTCTGCGGCCTTCCCCCTGCCCGGCGCACCGGGCGTACGACGTGTACGGCTCGCCGACCTGCTCGCGGACCACCCCGCGCGGGCCTTCGACCTCGTGGTAGCGGCGCTGGACGACCCTGCCACCCACGAAGCGACGGCGACAGGCCTGTCGTTGATCGAGAGTGACCCGGACCTGAGGCACCGGACCGACTTCCCGCGCTTCCTCGCGGCGCTCTCAGGCGCCGCCCGGAGCCATCGCGGCGTCCTGCGATTCGTCCTGCGTCGCCATCGTGTCCATACGGCTTCCGCAGCAGAAGGGTTCGCCTCATGACCGATCCACTCATCGCGCCTCTTGACTCCTCGCCGACCTGGCAGTTGTTCCGTCTCCGCTTCGACGCCCCGGAGGGCCGGGCCCTGGTGTTTCTCGCGGACGACGGGGCCGACGGAATGGTGCCGCCCCGCAGCGGCGACTACTGGGGCTATCCGCGTCCGACGGCGCGCGCGGTGCGTGAGGGTGACTTCTTCGACATCGTGTGGGTCTCGCTCGCGGAACGTCGGATGCCGGTCGACATCCCGCGCCGGCCACCAAAGTCCCCCGCCCGTTACGAGGTCGCCTGGAAGATCACCAATCCGGTCGTCGCAGCGAGGAACCGGATCACCGAGGAGCGGGCCCGGCACCTGGTCGTCAGCCACATCAGCGAGAACGCCACCTTGCCTGGCACCGCCGACCCGCTGCGGAAACCCCCACCCCACGTCGGTACGGCCGAAGTCGAACCGCCCGGCCGGCTACGGGTGATCGACGGGGCCGGCCTCACATACTGGTTCCTGGACCCCCCGGCCGCACTCCTGCCCACTCCCGGCTCCAGCACGGCCCCGAACCTTCCGCCGGGCTTCGGCGAAGCCCACCGTGAGGCATACCGCTTCTACCGGGAGGTCGTCGCGGGCGGTCCCGTTGGCCTGGCCGCTCTCTGGCTGCTGCATCAGCCGGAACAGGCGAGGGAGGTGCTCGACTGGACGGTGACCCACAGCGGTCTCCTTTCCGACCGTGACGGCTGGGAGCGCACGCTCGCAGCGACGCTTCAGTCACTGACACCGGAGGACCGTGGCTTCGTCGGCGTCAATCTGGCACGCGTTCTCAGCGACGTGGGGGTGCCGCAGGGCGATGAGGTCCTGCGCCGTATCGGCCGCACCGATGCCGACGCGGCGGGTGACGCGAACGGCCCTTATGGGGATACCCCGTGATCCCCCGTCTGCCCTTCACCCGCCGCCCGCCGCAGGGGGCCGAGCCAGAGAACGTGGTGGCACTGTCGCGCGAGCTGATCGCCCAGAACCAGATCGAGATCGGCCGGGCGGACGGCAAGGCCGCCGTCCTTCTCGCCGCCGGGGGATCGCTCCTCGGACTCCTCCTGATGCGCCGTCCGCCCGGCTCCTTCTGGCCCCACCCTCTGTGGTGGACGGCGGTGATCACCACGACCGCGGCGCTGCTGCTCCTGCTGGCAGCGCTGGTCCCCCGCCGCGGACCGAGACTCAGGGAGAGCTCCCGCATCCTCGCCTATTACGAGGACGTGGTCAGGGCGGAGAAGCGTGCGGAATTATCGTCCGGACTATTCCTGAGCAGCTCCGATCCGCACCCCCGCCTGTTCCGCGCCCTGACCGTGACCAGTCGCATCGCCCGCACCAAGAACAGATATGTGCACGGCGCCGTTCTCATGCTGCTGCCGGCGGTCACGGCCGTGAGCGCGGCACTGCTCTCCGGGGCGTGAGGTACTACGGAGCGATCGGCCGGCAGCGGCGTCCCGCTACCGAAAAGACGACCGCAATGCGGTGACGTACCTGCCGTCCGAGCGTGCCCGCACGTTCCGCTTCTGCGTAGACGGCCCCCTCGCCTCACCGGACGCGGCCCTGGCCAACAAGTCGTACCTCAAGCGGCATGCGCGAGCCCCTGCGCAAGAACAGCTGCCCGACGGCGATTTCGTCCCGGCGGATCATCGGAGCCACTGGCTGCGCCGAAGGGAGCGTCGAGACGTCGCCCGCACCATCCACACCGCACACCAGCGCACATGAGAAAGACCCAGCTCAGGAGCCCTTGGCCGCCCGCTCCAGAACACGACACACTCCACATGATGCGGCATAGGGAGCCGTGTCGGACGGCCCGGCATCGGGAGAAACAGCAGTTCAGGAGGGGTGTCATGGTGTGACCCCAGAGGAGCCGAGCATTTTCGTCGTCACCGATTCGATGAACGCGGCAGCCTCGATCTCTGTGATCTTGACATGGTCGACTTCGTTGTGACCGAGGTCGTACAGCCTGAGGTACTCGGTCGGCTCCCAGCGGAGATGCCGGGTGAAGGCTTCGTCATACGTCTGGCCTTCGTCTATTCGACGCCGGACGATTCCGCGCGGACTGTGCCGGGGGGGGGAGCCCTCGTCGACCTTCGCGTAGTAGGTGATCTGGCCTTCGGCATCAAGTGCGTCGAGCGTAGTTGAAGCGAGCGTGAGGAAGGGCGTGGCAGAAGCGTTGCTCTCCACGCTGCCGAGCCGGATCATCACGCCGTTGAGATCGAGGTACTCCTCCAGGAAGTACCCCCCCACCCCGTTCGTACATGAGGAGGAGCGGTTCATAGGGGTCCGGCAGATCGACAGGCAGGTCGTCACGGACATCACGGAGCGCCGCCCACCGGATAGCTGCTCGGCAGGTCCGCTTCAGCGAAGTGGGGGCGAGCCCGGTCAGGACTCCTTCCACTTCGGCGGCGACGTCAGGGGGTGTCTGGAGCTCCGCATCGACGTGCTCCGCGATGTCGAAGAACGGCCAGGACTGCTCCGCCCCGTAAGCACCCGCCCAAAGAGCCGCTCGTCGCAGGTATTCGCGCATGAGCAGAGCACGCGAATTGGCGTGATCGGCCGCCGCGCAATCGTCGGCCCATTCATTGACACGCAGCCGCTCCAACACCCTGCGTGAAGAATCCTCGGTCACTCTGACTCCCCCTGGCGAAGCACTACGCGCACTCGCGTCTCGCACCAGCAGTATGGCAACCGCGCCTCTCTAAAATTCGTGGGGCAAGCGATGACGCGTGGCAATCACATACCACGCCCATCCCTGCCAACTGTCCGCCACCTCGTGCGGGGCGACTTGACGGAGCAACTCCGAGGATAACCTTCCCGTCGAGCCGCTCCACAGCTCTCGGCGGGGGCATGGCATGACGTGCCGGCTCACCATCACGCAGGCGACTTTTTCCCGTTCAGCTGTCGTCGAGGCGCCACGAGGTCAACGCGGCCGCTGCCCTTGCAACATGCGGTGAGTTTGCACAGGAGGGAACTCGCCTGCTCCCCGCACTCTGACGGGCAGGAGCAGCTCAGTCGAAAAACTGCTCCTCAAATCCCTCCTCCGCACGGACCAGTTCCTCGTCGGACAGAGTGGCCGGGGTGAAGTTATGCCTCCGCGCATGTTCGATAAATGCATCGGGGGGCTTCACTCCGTACTTCTGAACAAAGTATCCCCAGTAGGCAGGCCATACCCATTCACCATCGGTGAGATATCCGAAGGGGACAACTGCCCCCTTTTCTGCACTCATCGGATCCTGGACATTTCCTGCCACAAGGAGAGAGCATGAGCCAGACAAGTACATTGCCAACGGCTCGCGCAGGGAAGGGGGAAGGCGTCCTGCCAGTTGACTGAAAGAGGCATGCTGGAACAAGCCTTGATTCTGTGCTTGGACTTCCTCAAAAATCGGAAGCATCTTCATGGGGTCTTGACCTTCACTGATCGGCATCCCACTCGGACGCTCCAGGAGCTCGACGGGCAGGTACTTCGACTCCTCCTCAATGAGGAAGTCTGCATCGTAGGCGAAGCAGACCATGGCGAGCGGGCCGAGAGAAACAACGCCGTAGCCCTGCGCGGCGTCTCATCGCCTTCCCGGAGTGCGCCCAGAAGTGGCACCCCCGCCTGATGCGCCTTCGCGAAGTGCAGCAACCACGGGACGCCCTCCTCGAAGGCCGCCTCGCCTACCGCCGCCCGCGGCTCGTAGCCCGCCGCGTCCTCGTCCGTGGCGACCCAGAGGTAGCCCACCACCCGGTCTCGACTCAGTACCTTCGCGTACCGGACGGGGCCATCCGTCCAGCTCTCGTAGCTCTGCTCCGGATATCCGTCCGGCAACAACTTCATCAGCTTCTGCCATCGCGCCGGGGCTTCGAACGTCCCCCACGAGTCGTCGTAGCCGGCACCCTCTTCGGACAGGTCTTCAAAACCCGTGGCCGTGGGGTGGGCATGCCGGGTGGGATCACCGGGATCGATCGTGCTTCCGAGAACCTCGGGCATCCCCCGTAGGACCGCTGCAAGGCGTGGCGCGTTCTCCGCGTGCACTGCGGCCTGTGCGCGATCGCGTAGTCGAGTGCCAGCCATGCATCCGAATACGTCGAGAGGGTGACGAGTCCACCGCCCTCGCCCCACAAGTCCAAGCTCAACGAGAAGAGCTTCTCGACCCGGTGGCCGGTGCCGGACTCGAACCAGACTCCGGGGGTCTCCCTCCTGATCCCACCGAAACGACATCGGGAAATGGGACACTGGGACCATGCGTGCTGCACCCCCTTCCAGCCCTGATGTCTCGGCCCGGATGAGCAAGCAGACCAACCGGGACACCGGTGCCGAATGGGCAGTACGGCAGCTCCTGCATGCCTCCGGATACCGCTACCGGACCCACTATCCGGTGCCCGGCATGCGCAGGCGCAAGATCGACATCGCGTTCACGCGCACCAGACTGGCCGTCCTCATCGACGGCTGCTTCTGGCACGGCTGCCCGGAGCACGCCACCAGTCCCAAGGCGAACGCGGAATGGTGGCGACAGAAGCTCGATCGCAACATCGAGCGGGACCAGGAGACGACCGCACAGCTGCTGTCCGAGGGCTGGACGGTCATGCGCTTCTGGGAACACGAGCCACCGGAGGTCGTCATGCGTCAGGTGGCCGCGGCTGTCGATCGGGAGAAGGCAAGCAGACGGAAACGACCCACGAGGGGCGGGGGCCGATGAGCGGACTACGATTCGTCGACGTGTGTGCGGGGGCGGGTGGATTGGCCTTGGGGCTGGAGCACGCCGGCTTCGAGCCCGCACTGCTCCTGGACAAGAATCCTGTGGCCTGCGACACACTGCGCAGGAACCGTCCGGCGTGGGAGGTTCTGGAAACGGACCTGCTGGACTTCGCCCCCTCCCGGCACCAGGAGATCTACGACATCGATCTGATGTCGGCCGGACTGCCCCGCGTGAAGTCCAGCGCGACGGTCGCGAGGGCCGAGACCGAGGCCGAGCTGCGGCTGCTGGAGGCGACCGTCTATCTGGCGCACGCCGTCCAGCCCCGAGCTCTGGTCATCGAGAACGTACCGGGGCTGGTGGGCGCGCCTGCCTTCGTGCCGATACGCGACTTCATCCGCGCGGAGCTGAATCATCTCGGCTACCGGTTCCGGTGGTTCGTCCTGAACGCAGCCGACTTCGGGGTGCCGCAGGACCGGAGGCAAGGGTTGCTCGTCGCGCTCAAGAAGCAGCATTTTGACGCGTTCCGTCCACCGGAACCGACGGTTCGCGAGCATCTGTGCGTGGGGCGAGCCCTGCACCGTTCGATGGCCATGGGCGGTTGGCGGGACGCCGACCGATGGGCGGCACAGGCGGTCAGCGTGGCACCGACCTTGGTGGGCGGGTCGGACAGGCGAGGAGGCGCGGACCTCGGACCGACAGGGACGAAGAAGGCCTGGAGCCGGATGGGGGTCGATGGAGGCACGGTGGCCGACCACGCTCCCGGGCCGGACTTCGCCTGGGCACCGGAGACGGGGCGGCACGGGATGGTCAGGATCACGACGGACCAGGCCGCGCTCCTACAGGGCTTCCCGTCCGATTGGGGATTCGCCGGGAAGAAGACGGCCCGCTACCGCCAGATCGGGCACGCCTCCCCACCACCGGTGGCCAAGGCGCTCGGGCTGGCCATCCGATCCGCACTGGCGGCGCCCGCAACCCCTGTCGCCGGCTACACTTCACCCCTATGAACAGCCCGGGAACACAGGTTCATCATCGCGACGAAATCCGGATCCTGGACCTCTTCGCAGGTCCTGGTGGACTCGACGTGGCCGCGCATTTCCTGGGCTTCAAGAGCATCGGGATCGAGTGGGACCGGAACGCGTGCGAGACGCGCTACGCGGCGGGCCTGCCGACGATCCACGCCGACGTGAGCGTGATGCGCGAGACCCGCTTCGACGAGATCCCCACATCGGTCGACATACTCGCCGGCGGGCCACCCTGCCAGTCCTTCTCCGTCGCGGGAAGCGGCGCGGGACGGGCAGCGCTGAACACGGTGAAAGAATTCATTCACCGCCTCGTGGAGGGGGAGGACGAAGCCGGGATCGACAAGGATCTGCACGCCCTCGGCGAAGACCCACGCACCGCCTTGGTCCTGGAACCCCTCCGCTGGCTCCTCAAGGCGATCGAGACAGAGGGCCGCGACCCGTACAAGGTGATCGTTCTCGAACAGGTGCCTGCGGTGCTGCCCCTCTGGGAGGTCTACGCGAAGCTTCTGCGCGGTGGCGAAGGACGCCTCAAGGGCGTCAAGTACGAAGCGGAATGCTGGGAGTTGAAGACCGAGCAGTTCGGGGTCCCGCAGACGCGCACACGCGCCGTACTCATCGCCCGGCTGCCGGGACATGGGGCCATCGAACCGCTCGAAGCGACCCACCTGCCCTTCGACCTGCATCGGGGCAAACGCAATGCCGCTCAGGCGGATATGTTCCCGACCGATTCCGCGCTTCCCGGGACCAAACAGCGCTGGCTCTCCATGGCGGAGGCCCTCGATGCGGCGAGCAAGCTGAAGGCCTCCCCCGTGGACGTGTCCCGGCTCCGGACGGGAGGCAAAATGAACTTCTTCGTCGTCTCGAACTACGGCTCCGGGGGCGATCCGAAGAACCGAGGTCGGCGTCTGTCCTCCGAGCCGGCCTTCACGGTCACCGGAAAGATTTCTCGGAACAAGGTGTACAAGAGCATTGCGGAGTACGAGGCGGAGAAGTCCGACCGCTTCACCATCCCCGAGTCCGGAGTCCTACAGACCTTCCCGCACAACTTCCCCTGGTCGGGAAACGACCAGGCGCAGCAGGTGGGCAATGCGGTACCACCCCGGCTCGGCATGCACGTACTCAGCAGGGCACTTCGCGGGAACACCCCCTCTCAGGACGAGTTGACCGCCTCGACCACTTGGCCGACCGTGCCCCGGACCACCACGGACGAGCTGCGAGTCATCGGGTGCGGCGATCAGAGCCGGTGCCCTCCGGACTCGCACAAAGTCCCTCGAGCCCGTCGGACGTCCGCCCCCTGACCGGCACATCCACGAACAGCTCCTCGAAGTGGGCGACCAGTCTCCGAACCGCCTCCTTCGGGGCACGCTCCTCCTCCGGGCCTTCAGGAAGGTAGCCCCGGGGGGACGGGACGGCTGATGCGGCACCCGCGATCCACTCACGCAGAGGCTCTCCGTCACTCGCCACATCCGGGGCGATGACGTCGTACATCAGCGTCGCCGCAGCCGCGTTGACCGCGGGTGTCAGTGCGTTGACCTCGCGACCGGTGCGTACGGTCCCCCTCTCCAAGAGTCCGACGAGAGCCAGAGCGGTCGGGCGATGATCGATGATGTCCAGCCGGAGAGCGGAGTTGAGCATGTCCTGGTTGCCGCATGCCACGACGACAGGTTGATAGTCCGAGCCGTCGCGGAAGAGCTCGGCCGCCCACCAGAGTCGGGCGAACGCCTGCCTGTAGTGCGCGCCGACGAACTTGTCCCGGGCCACACGTCCGCGCGAACCGTCGGCCTTCGGCTCGGACAGGTGCCGCCAGACGACGTAGTCCGGTGCCACCCCGAGAGCCATATACGTCCAGAGCCGCTTCTCGGCCGCCTCCCTGCGCGTCAGCCGAAGGGTCTCGTGCAGTCGCGGCGCCAGCCACGCGTCCGCTGCCGTGGGGCGCTCGTCCCGGAATATGTTCAGGGCGTCGTCGACCAGATCCCGTACTCGGTGCAACCGCAATCGCGCGTCGTCGGCTGCCAGCGGCTCGGCAACCTTGTTCAGCGCGATGGAAGGGACGTCCTCGCGCCCCTCGAGCAGTCCTGTGGAGATGTACTCGGCGGCCTGCGCATCGGAGATCAGAGCAAGCCGTTCCGGCAGGTGCTCGGGGCGGGAAGTCACGCGTGGGTCTCCTGGTCGAGTCGTTCGATGTCGCGGACAGTGGCGGCCAACGCTTTGGGGATCTCGGCACGACGTGCGGCTGCGTACTGGATGCGCGGTTGAAGATCCGTCCAACCCCCCTCGCCGGTGCGCCGGGTGTGTACCTCTCGCAGCGCGTCCTCCACGGACCGCCCGGGAACGACGTCCGGGAGCATCTCCCGGAGCACCGCACCTCGCCAGTCGGGCGGGAACAGCGGAGTCCCGTCGTCCTCGATCTCCAGGTCGCCGATGGCGGTGTGGAAGACAGCGGTCCACACGTCGGCGCACATCTGGGCAAGCAGCATCTCGCTCACCACGCTCTCGGCCTTCGAGCCCTGGCCTTCCACGAGCGCTACGAGACCCTCGAAATCCGAGTTCAAGCGCACTGTGGGCATCCGCCCCGAGGTGTCCACGATCCAGGGTGCGTCCCGGAATCTCCTCAGCCACTCGGCGCCACGGGCGAAACTCACTGTGCTGACGTCGAGTTGGCGCTCCCTGAGCGGGGCTCGGGACGTCACATCGATCACCCACTCCCGGTCGGTGGACGCGATGATCCGACCCGCCATCCCCTCGACTGTGGCCACCACGTGCACAGCGAGGGACGCGCGGTCCAGGTGACTGTCCCGGTCGAGTTCGATCTCACCGGTCCAATCCCTGCCGTCCTCCGCACCGGGTTCCAATCGGGCGACGGTGCGTGCGTTGGTGGCCCCCTCCGTGAGGACGGCGACAACCGCGATGTCGGACCAGTGGCCCTTCGTCTCGATCTCCCGTACGGGTACGGTCGCCGTCAGGGCGATCCGCGCCGTCTGCCAGTCGTCGCGCTCGGCCACACCGAGTGCCACGACCTCCTCGACAACCGAGTATCCCCTGGTGTCCAACTGCTCACGGGCGTCGCCGGGGCCGCGCAGCCGCACGGCAGTGACGCGCGCCGTCACCGCGCCGGTCGGACGGGGGTACGGGTAGGCCCTCATGCGACGCTCCCCTTGCTCTCCTGGAGTTCGACGACGAGGCCGGCCAGCGCGGCCCGCACCGGGTGTGTGGACACATCGGTGACGCCTCGGAACACGGCTCGATGTGAGCCGGGCGTGAAATGGAGTACGCCACCGATCAGTTCACAGTTGCTGACAGCGACGAGTTCCGCCCACTCGACCACCGGACGGGGACCGGAGCGAACCTCCAGCTTGGCAACGGGACTCATACGCCAGGGCGCTCCCCCGGGCGACACCTTGACCTCGGCGGTGATCTGCCAGGCGCCGGAGGAGTCGATCAGGGCCTCCAGATCGTCCAGTTTCGGAGGCACCGCCGTCCCCCTCGCCCTGACGGTGGGCTTGCCGGAGATCTTGAGCCGTTTGCTCACCTTGCTCGTGCCGCCGGGCTTCTTCTCCTTGGGGATTGCCACGAGTTGGTGCACGGCCCTGTTGGTCTCCGACGTCAACGCCGCGATCCGCCGATGGGCCGAGGGCGAGTAGCGCATCCTCAACTCCTCGGTCTGGCGCCATTTGTTGTGTTCCGGCGGCTCGGAGGACCGCAGGAACTCCTCGGCCTCGGCCGCGAACGGCGCGTCGTCCCCTGCCGCCCGACCCGCGAGCAGAACGGCCTGGAACGGGTTCGTCCCCACCGGGAGGCCCGGTACCCAGCTGGTCTTGACCGTCATGCGATTGCCGCGCATCGCGGTCACCTGATTGATCCTGCCGTCGGCGTCCGTGGCCTCGGTGACGAGGAGTACCGCCCGGTGCTCACCGGCCGTGCCGGAAAGACCGTCCCGCTCGGGAACCTTCAACGGCACCGTGGTGAGCGCCACTTGTCCGGCCTCGGTGAGCCGGTCCACGGTGGTGCCGCTCAGGAAGGCCTGAAGGGCGCGCGAACGCGCGGGTTGATGCACCTGTGGCTCGACCCGCTCCTCCTCGAGGTGTTCCACGCCGTTGCGCAGCGTCCGCACTGATGCCTCCAGCAATGGCCGGCAGTCGCCTCCCGCCGTCATCGCGGCCCAGAAATTACGACCGAGGGCTCGAACCAACCTCTGGTGCATGCGCTCCAGGCTGTCCTCGTCGTCGCCCACATCGCCTTCATGGTCCGACCCGGCATCGGCGAGGCTGGCCACATCATGTGCTCCGACGATCAGGAAGGACGTGCCGGGATCATCGCCCTCGCGGGTGAGATGCAGGTTCTCGACCGACTCTTCATCGGCCCACCAGGAGCGGGCGACCTCTGCGTTGTCCGCCTGCGTATCCGGCCGCCCCAGCCAGGCGGGACCGGCGAATCTCCTGCCGTCCACCTCCCGCCAGGGCAGATCGAGTCGTCCGATCAGCCGCCGCCGGGTGCGCCCCTCGTACGGTTCGGAGAGCGTGGAGTTCATGAGGACGAGTCCCAGACGACTGGTCGCCCAGAGCGTGGCCTTTCCGAGACCGTACGAACCGCCCGCCGTCGCATCGGACTTGCGGCTTTCGAGTTGGCGTCGGACCACGGCGGCGAATCGGCCGTCCTCGTAGTCGTCACCGGTCAGCCCGTTGGCGTTGTAGTCGTCGACGCGAAGAAGGACCAGCCGATCCCGCTCGAACATCTCCCGCAACCCGGCACTGATGACGCGTCCGACCTTCTGGTCCTGCGCGGCCGCCGCTTCGTAGTGCGGGTGGAGATCGTGCCAGCGGATCGCCCTGCGGAACCGGGCCAGAGTGTCACCGGTCAGTTCGTGCAGTGTGTAACGGACCCTGACCGGACGGTCGTTCCTCCTGTCACGCTCGTCCAGGCTGTTCTGGGTGGCCTCACGGGCCAGGACCTCGAGATCGGCCTCGAAGGCGAAGGCCGCCGCGTTGCCGAACTCCCGCCCGCCGTCGTCGTGCCCGGGACGGTGGTACCACACGAGCGATGTCTCCGCGGATTCGTCCTGTGGTTCCGGATCGGCCGGAGAACCCTGAGCGGATTCCTCCGGGAGTCCAAGGACCTCCTGCACCCTGGCCAAGAGATCCGGGCGAGGCACGGAACGGTCGTCGAGCCAGGCTTCGACCAGCGCGCGCGTCACACCCAGCCGGTGCGCCAGTTCGCTCTCGTCCGTCCCGCTTCCCAGCATGCGCTCGGCCAACCATCGACCGAACTCGGTCTCCTTCAAGGCCACCGTTCCCTCTCTCCCGTCGGAACTGCTCTCTGACTCCGGCGTACCTGCCTTGTCGAGCGACAGCGGTTCGCCGGCACCCGCTTCCTCCTGCTCCTCCGCGCCTCCGGGAAGTCCGGCCCCTCCGTCAGCCTTCTGAGCAATATTTCGTGCGGCCTTTCGGCGACGACGTTCCGCATCGGCATCCTCGGGCTCCAAGCCCAGTTGAATGCGCAGGTCCTTCAGGGCTCGCTTCTCGATCTGCCGAATGCGTTCCCGCGAGACCCCGAACTGCCTACCGATCTCGTCCAACGTCCAGGGCGCGCCATCGACGAATCCATATCGCAGCAGGAGCACCTTCCGAGTTCTCTCCGTGAACATGCACTCATCGAAGTGCTGGAAGAGTTCTTGACGTTCGAATTCGGACCGGAGTACCTGCTCCGGCCCTGGCACCGGCCGAAACCCATCGACGACCAAGTCTCCCAGAGTCGCGCCCTCGCCGATGGGCTGCTCGAGCGAGAGAACTGCCCGATGCCCCAACCGCAGGCACTCCGCCACCTTCGCCGGACTGAGCTCACATGCCAGAGCGAGATCATCCAAAGTGGGCTTCCTGCCCTGGTCGAGGAACAGTCGCTCCCTCTTCCGCACCTTCTCCACATCGGTCCACATGTGGACCGGGAGTCGGATGGCTGCTCCTTCGTCGGCCACCGCTCGGGTGATGCGTTGTCGAACCCACCAAGTGGAATAGGTGGAGAACTTGCACCCCATGGAGACGTTGAATTTCTCCACGGCGCGGATCAGCCCGATCATGCCGTGCTGGACCAGATCCTCGTACATGGGATTTCCCGGCCGGTGCCCCAGGCCATGCAGGATCTTGTGAACGAGTCGCTGGTTGTGGGTGATCATTGCGGATAAGGCCCTGTGCGCCTCACCGTCCCGCGAAAGAGTCGCCGCGTAGCCGTCGGGCAACAATTCCGATGACGTTCTGTCCCCTCGGAACAGGAGACAGAGCCCCACCTCCTCCTCGGCGCTCAGCAGACGCCACTTCGGGTCGACTCGCCTCCGATCTGCTTCGATCAGGCGCCGAGCGATACGACGAGCGGCTTCCATGTCGGCGACGCGCACCGTCCCTCGGAGGGACTCGAGGTCCGGGCCCTCCTCTTCCTCATCGGGGGGATCGAAGTCGTCGAGAGGCTCGTCGAGGGCGGCACCCTCGTCGACCGCGTCACTTTGTGGGAGGGCCCGCTCTTCTCCTGCGTGTTCGTCTTCCGCCTCCGCCGTCGTCACGGCTGCATGCAGGGCCTGGGTCTCCTGTACGTCGAGGCGGGCAGCCCTCATCACTTGCCGCAGAGCCGTGCGGAGGTCGACTTCCTCGGCGGTGAACCGACGTATGAGGCCGACGAGCATCTCCCGACCAGCTTCATCCAACCGTCCGCTGGATGCACCGTCCCGCTCTGTGGCCATCACGCCCCGCGCCCTCACTTCGCCTCTGTTCCCTCGTAGTCCATCACTCATCGGGCTGCCGCTGCAGCACTTCTCACCAGTAACCGCATCCTGAGGATGCAACACTCTGTATTTTGAAGTCGTGTCGGCGTGACCAGGGGAGAGTTGATGCGGATCATCCCGAGCGAGCTTTCGGACAGCACCGAGAGCAGGGCCGAGCGGGACGTGTTCAGGGCGCTGAAGGCGATTCCGGACGGACAGAGTGTCGCGCTGCACACGGTTCACCTCCCCCGCCACGGCAAGAAGCGCGTCGGCGAGATCGACTTCGTCGTCCTCACTCCCGAGATGCTGCTCTTCATCGAGGTGAAGGGCGGTCGTGTCCACCACCGCGACGGGAAGTGGTACTACGGACCTCCCGGTCGCGAGGACGGTCCCAAGGAGAGCCCTTGGGAGCAGGCCAATGGGGGCATGCACGAGTTCGAGCGGGAGATCGGTGCGCTGGTCGGCGATTTGCGAACCCATGGTGTCGCCGGCGGGTACCTCGTGGTCACCCCGGACGTCGACATCCCACGCCTGACCCAGTTCGAGCCCCAGCAGTACCTCGGTGCCACTGCGTACGACGGTGGACGCGGTCTGGCCCAGGGCATCGAACGGGCCACCCGCTTCTGGCTGGCGCGGAACAAGTGGGCCCGCACCCCGGTCTCCGCTGCGCTGCGCAAAAAGATGCTCGAAGCCATCCGCCCGGATTTCGACCTGGTACCGAATCTTCAGTCCCGATTGACACATCTCGACGTCGCCTTCGAACGCCTCACCCACGAACAGCTCGACCGGCTCGACGAGTTGGAGTCCAACGAGCGACTCATCTGGACCGGCGGCGCAGGTACCGGCAAGACGTTCCTCGCCGCCGAGGCGGCCCGCCGCAAGTCCGCCCACGGCAGTGTCCTGTTCACCTGCGCGAGCACCACACTGGCGGCTCATGTGGGCCGCATCCTCACCGCCGACGCGATCACTGTTCTGCCGTTCGACCGGCTCGACGAGGTCCGGGGGCGCTCCTTCGATCATCTGATCGTGGACGAGGCTCAGGACCTGATGACCTTTGATGATCTCGACGCCCTGGACGCGCTGGTCGCGGGCGGCCTCGCCGAGGGCCGATGGATCTTCATGCTGGACCAGAACAATCAGGTACTGACTCCGGACACCTACGATTCCGAGGCCTGGGAGTATCTGCGCGCCATGGGCTCGGTATACGGACCCATGAAGCGCAACTGCCGGAACACTGTGCAGATCGTCAAGCAGGTCCACTCGTACACCGGAGCTGATCTGGGCGTCGCCTCCGCCGGTGAGGGCGAACCGGTTCGCTTCGCCGACGCGCAGGATGCCCAGGACGAGGCCACCGCTCTCGACGCCTACGTGAACGAACTCGTGGGGGAAGGGGTCTCCCCCAGGGACATCACCCTGTTGTCCGCTTCCGGGGAGTGGGCGACCAGCTCGGCCCGCCTGTCACAGCGCTCCTCCAAGATCGAGCGGTTCGCCGACGTGGTCGGGTCCGACCGTACGAAGCACCGCCTCACCTGGTCCTCCGTCGCCGACTTCAAGGGCCACGAGAATCACGTGGTCTGTCTGATCGACCTCGAGCCCTCCCATCTCGAAGGGCGACTCGACGCGATCTATGTGGCCTGGACCAGGGCCCGCGCACAGCTCTGGGTCGCATGCCGCCCCGGCGCCCGCGAGATATTGAAGGACCTGGGTGTTTCCGTGCTGAAGCGGCAGGGGCTTCTCGGATGACCTACGCCGAATCGCGGGTTTCCCAGCACCGTACCGACTTTGTGGCCTATCTCCGCAAGCAACTGGTCGGCCCGGCCGTGGCCGAGGACGAGACCCTTGTCGACCCACCCGACCGGCGCTACCTGATGGGCACGTTGTATCCGCGTGGGGCCTCCCTGCTGGAGCACTCGCAGGACCAGGGCGAGCAGGACTTCAACGAGACGGCAGCCGGCAACGGTGAAGAGGACAGCTTCGCCGACGACCCGGTGGCCGAGGCGAACGCATGGCTGCCGTCGTCCCTCGGCTTCTCCTTCTTCACCAATGCCCGGCGCATCGAGGTGACGTGTGAAGCGTCCCGCTACGTGACGTCGCGCGAAGGCGGGCGTCGCAGCTGGCATCGGCAACCGCGGCTCTCCACAACGGAAACCGTCACCATGGAACAGACGACCCCGATCCGCGTCCTGGACGGGCACGGTCGTCTGCACGTCCGTTGGCGGCCTTTCGGGGCCGGGCATCTCATCACATGCGTACTGGCGAACGCCCATTCCGAGGAGGAGAGCACCCACAAGGACCGGGACCTGATGCTCTTCCAAGCGCATCTCCAGGCGACGACGCTCGAGGAGACGATCCTCGAGTATCCCAGCACCCGCCTCAACAGCCGGGACGAGGAGGAGCAGGAACTCCGCGTCCAGTATCGGCACATCGTGACGAGAGCCGTGGGCCACGGATGTGCCGTCGAGTGGGAAGACGAATCCGACCGGGTCACCACCGTGCGAGCGCAGGTCATGCCTCAGCAGGTGGTCGAGCACATCAAGCCCGACGGACCCAAGCATCTCCCGGTGCTCAACCTCGCGCACCTGTCGCGTCCCGACCTCTCCGTGGACGACCTCCGGAGCGAACTTCACTCCTTCGTCCTCGGCTATCGCAAGTGGTTCGTCACCCAGCTCTCGGAGGCGGAGTCCCTGCGGGAATGGGCCGCCGAACCAGCCGGACGCATCCTCGACCGCATCAGAACCGCGGTCGACCGCATGGCATCAGGGGTGGAGGCCCTCACCGCATCGACTCCGGCGGGAGCCAGGGCACGCGAGGCCTTCCGCCTGGCCAATCGGGCCATGGCGCTCCAAATGCTGCACAGTCTCCCGGAATTGGCGGGCAGGCGTCGGCGCAGAAACAGCGACGTGGTCGAGCTGACCGAGCCCGATGACAGCTATGCGTGGCACCCCTTCCAGCTCGCCTACTTCCTGCTCGTGGTCGAGGGACTCATGAACCCGGACCACGAGGACCGCAGGACCGTCGACCTCATCTGGTTCCCCACGGGTGGCGGCAAGACGGAGGCGTATCTTCTCACTGCCTGCTTCGAGATCCTCTGGCGCCGGCTACGGTTCGGCGCAGCAGGCGGCGGCACGGCCGTTCTGAGTCGATACACGTTGAGCCTGCTCACCACACAGCAATTCCAGCGCACGGCGACAGCTGTCTGCGCCCTCGAATACATCAGGCAGGGACGGGACGGGCCGCTGTCCCACGAACTGGGTGAGGAGCCCATCACCATTGGACTCTGGGTGGGCAAGGACACGACCCCGAACAAGATCGCCCACGCGCAGGACGAACTCGATGTCCTGAAGCAGATGAACGAGCCCGATGATCGATTCCTTCTGGAACGCTGCCCCTGGTGCGGCACCGAGATCGTCCCGGAACGCCAGGGGCAGGAGCGGGACTTCGGCATCAGCGCGGACGGAGTCACCACCTCGTTCTTCTGTCCGCGCAAGGCCTGCGACTTCCACAAGTGGCTCCCCGTCTCCGTGGTGGACGAACAGATCTACAAGACCCCTCCGACCTTCGTGCTCGGCACCGTGGACAAGTTCGCGCGCCTGGCGTGGGAAACAGAGGCAGGCAATCTCTTCGGGCACGACGGCAAGCGCCCGCCCTCGCTGGTGATCCAGGACGAACTTCACCTGCTGGCCGGTCCGTTGGGGACCACGGTCGGTCTCTACGAGTCGGCCATCCTCGAACTCTGCGCCTGGGGTGGCTCCGTGCCGAAGGTTGTCGCGTCGACAGCGACCATCCGACGCTCACAGGACCAGATTCGGAGCCTCTACGGCCGTCCGGCGCAACTCTTCCCCCCGCCGGGGATCACGGCAGGTCACTCCTATTTCGCCGCACCGGACAATGACAGGCCCGGGCGCCTCTACGTGGGCGTCATGGCTCAAGGGCACACCGCCTCGACCTCGACGGTCCACGTGGGTGCCGCCGCGTTGCAGGCCCCGAAGGAGATCAGCGACGACGACAGCCTGCGCGACGCGTACTGGACCGCAGTCGCCTACCACAACAGCCTGCGCGAACTCGGCCGAACCGTCACGATCGCGCGGGACGACATCCCCGCGCGTCTCGCGCACCTGACGAAGGACGACACTCGGCGCCGCACGCTGAGCGACGACTCGGTGGTCGAGCTCACCAGCAATATCCCACGGGCGGCCCAACCACGTCTCCTGGAGCGGCTGGGCAAAGGCTTCAAGGATCCGGGCAGCATCTCCTTCCTCGCCACGACCAACATGCTCTCCGTCGGCGTCGACGTACCTCGACTCGGACTCATGATCATGAACGGGCAGCCCAAGACCACATCCGAGTACATCCAGGCCACCAGCCGTGTCGGCCGGCGCCATGTGCCCGGGCTGATCGTCACGCTCTTCCGCTCGACCAAGCCCCGCGACCGGTCCCACTACGAGTCGTTCGGCGCCTACCACCGCTCGCTCTACCGGCACGTCGAGCCCACCAGCGTCACACCATGGTCCATGCCCTCCCGCAACCGTGCCCTGCACGCGGTGCTCACCATTCTCGTCCGACACGGAATCGGCCTGAACGCGGAGAACAAGGCGGGAGACATCCTCGATCATGCGGATGGAGTCGCACGGATCCGAAGCCTCGTCGTGGATCACGTGCGACGAGCCGATCCGGAGGAGGCCCGTGCCGCGACCGAACAGCTCGACGCGCTGATCGTGGAATGGCAGCAGGAGGCCGCGATCGCGCGCGGCGAGGGCAGCCGTCTCTACTACCAACCGCAGGGGCGCTCGCACTCATCGCTCCTCACCGACTTCGGCAAGAAGGGTGGCATGTGGGAGACGGCGCAGTCGATGCGCAATGTCGACCGCGAGTGCCTCGTCCACGTGAGGGGAACGTGACATCAGTGAGGGACATTCGCCGCAAGGTCCGCAGGTCACAGACCATTGTTCCGTTCGGCGTCGGTGGCATCATCGATCTTCGAGGTGAGTCGTTCGTAGCAGCCGATATTCGCAGTTGGGCCGCGAATGCCGAGCAGGTGGATGCACCGCGGCTCGCAGCGAAACTGCGGGTTCAGGGCCTCCGCTCGGCCCCTGTCATCCCTTCGGGCAAGGCTGCCTTCGCGACCCGTATCGGACCCGTATACGTACGGTTCCCCAAGTGGCTGTTCTGCCCTCAGTGCAGGGACATGCACCTGTGGAGCCCCGATCGCGAGGTACGGGACAAGCAACCGAACTGCGGGCGTTGCCCCGGTAAGTCACAGCTGGCCCCGATGCGTTTCATCCAAGTTTGCCGGGCAGGCCATATGGCCGACATCAACTGGCGACGATGGGCTCACTCCAAGGGCGAAGGGCATACCCAACGTAATTGCCAGGTTCGCCGGCTCCGGTTCATCGCCACTCCCGAATCCTCGGGACTGGAAGCCCTGCGCGTGGTCTGTACCGTTTGTCGAGCCGGACGCAGCCTGGCGGGAGTCAGCCAGAAGAACATCCTCAAGCAGATTGGACTGGAGTGTCCGGGGACCCATCCCTGGCAACCCGAGAACGACGAGGCGGACCCTTGTCAGGAGACACCACAAGCGGTGCAGCGTGGCGCCTCCAATGTGTATTTTCCGATCACACACTCGGCAATCGACATCCCCGCGCCCGCAGGTGCGCCCGAGGACGATGAATTGACTCAGAAAGTCGTCAATCACCCCCTGTGGCCGCAATTCAAGGATGCGGAGGGGAGTCCGATGTTCGACACCCTCAAAAATGCCCTCGCGAATCTCTGTGAGGTGTCGGAAGAATTCGTCGATGCTCTGCGCCGTCGTTATGTGGACGATGCGGCCGCGATCCCTCCGACGGTCGAAGCGGACGATGATCTGAGCATCGATGAATGGGCGGCCTTCTCTGCGCCGGAATCAGTCGCCGGATCGAAGACGTTCTCCGTGCGCCGCACGCACCTCGGAGTTCGGCCCGACGATCCCGACTCCATGCAGGAACTGGCCGCAGGAATCTCAGCCGTTGTCGTCGCGGACCGAGTACGCGAGGTCCGTGCCCTCGAAGGGTTCTCGCGGTATGAGCCCAGCTCCGGTGACGGCGAAGAGGGCGAGGGCGGGCGCGTCGTCTCGGTCAACACCAAGGCACGGGCCGAGTGGCTGCCGGCCATGGAAACCTACGGGGAAGGAATCTTCGTCGCCGTCGACGAAGCGCGCCTGAGTGCCTGGGAGAGGCTCATGCCGGTGCGTGACTGGACGCGACGCATCGAGCGCAACCTGGACGCCTCCTTCAAGGCCGACCGCCTGAGAGGCAAGTCGGGCCCGGAGCTTCTCCCGCGATTCGTGATGCTGCATACCCTGGCCCATCACTTCATCCGTCAACTCTCCTATGACAGCGGGTACAACGCGGCCTCGCTACGGGAACGCGTATACGCCCGAAGTCACGCCCCCGGGAGCCAGCTTCCACCACAGGCAGGCGTGTTCATCTACACCGCCGCCGGGGACGCAGAAGGGACACTCGGCGGACTCGTGCGTCAAGGGCAATCACCGCATCTCGCGGAGACTCTGATCCGCCTGCTCGAATCGGCGCAATGGTGCTCACAGGACCCGCTGTGTGCCGACTCGACGGGCAGGTCTCTGGCCAATCTCAACCGGGCTGCCTGCCATGCGTGCACGCTGCTTCCCGAGACCTGCTGTGAGATCGAGAATTCGCTCCTGGACAGGACGTTGTTGATCGGAGACGGTGAGGTGCCGGGGTTCTTCCGAGGAGTTCTCCAGGCCGCAATCGATGAATCGGCCGGAGCCGTCGATCCGGCATGAGAATCCCCTCTCTCCTCGATCTCGAGACCGAGCAACAAGCGCTCATCGACCTCCCGTTCCACGGGCGTCACGTCATCACCGGAGGGCCGGGGGCCGGCAAGACCGTAATGGCGGTCTACCGGGCTTGGGCGCTGGCAACCGCCGGGCGTGACGTCGTTCTGCTCACGCGCTCCAATCTGCTGCATCAATACATTGCGCAAATGGCCCCGGACCTCACGAAGGCTCTCAGCGTCACCACCTACCATCGGTGGCTCAGAGAATTCTGGCGTGTCCGCTTTCAGACCCGCCCCCCGCACCTCGACGAGGACGGCTGGATCTACCACTGGATCGAGATGCAGCGGGTCTGCGTTCTGAAGCAGGTCACCTCCAAGACTCATCTGGTGATCGACGAGGGGCAGAACCTGCCCGTCGCCTTCTACCAGTTGTGCCGCATCCTGGGTGTCGGCGTCACTGTGTTCGCAGATGAGGAGCAGCGGATCGGTGACGAGCAGAGCACCGTTTCCGAGATATGTCGGGCGCTCACCATGCAAGCGGATCCACTCGTGCTGCGCGAAAACCACCGGAACAGTCGAGAGATTGCCATGTTGGCCTCTGAGTTCCGCAAGGGGCTCGGGGACGACATTCTGCTGCCGGCGCGCGGCGGTCGGCCCCCCAGCGTCCTCCGGGTGCCCTCTCTGGGGAATCTGCTCACTGGAATCTCGCACTACTTCAGTGCGCATCCGGAGCGAAGCATCGGGATCATCTGCCGGTCGACCCGTTTACTGCGGGAGATCCAGAGCGGGCTCACCCAACTCGGGCTCGCGAAACACACGCAGGCCTACGTCCATGACGATCCATACCGGAACACCATCGATTTTTCGACGCGCCCCATCCGGATCGTGAGCGCGGCCAGCATGAAGGGCTTGGAGTTCGACAGCGTTTTCGTGCCGGACCTGGACGCCTACACAGAGGATCCGACCGGCGTCGAGGCGCGCCTCCAATTCTTTGTGCTATGCACTCGGGCCCGCGAGGATCTCCACTTCGCCCACCGTGGCTCCCAAGAGCCGGCCATCCTGTCGAGGATCCCAGATTCCTTGTTGGTCCGACACACTGGTTGATCTTGCGACATAGCATTCCATCCCGAAGTAGAAGCGGCTTGCGTTTGCTCCCCATCACCCACCAAATCCTGCGATCACCCGCTCCTGCGAGCACCACCACTCAGGCTCTTGAGACGTTATTGCAGCCCGCCGGCCCGTCGCCGCAGACCGCCCGTTTCAACTGTCTTCCAGAGGCGGATTGGCCTTTGGATTGAAGAGAAGGTGCGCGGCAACAGGACAGTTCACTTGCGGCGCCTGTACGTAAGTACTCGCAGCAATGGGCGGAAGGCGACGGAAAGACTGGTGACCGGCCACCATGAGCCCGCCGCGTGCATCGTCCTTCAGAGAGCAACGGA
>NZ_JAMJFM010000055.1:0-65539 GCF_023544705.1 Streptomyces sp. MCA2 | reverse complement strand
AAAGATCACTTTCTGGACGCTGTTCGTGGGCTTCCATGGCACCTTCCTCGTCCAGCACTGGCTGGGCGCCGAGGGCATGATCCGCCGCATTCCCGACTATCTCGCCGCCGACGGATTCACCGCCCTGAACACCGTCTCCAGTATCTTCTCCTTCCTTCTCGGGCTCTCCCTCCTGCCGTTTTTCTACAACGTCTGGAAGACGGCGAAGTACGGCGAGAAGATCGAGGTCGACGACCCCTGGGGCTACGGCCGTTCGCTGGAGTGGGCGACGTCCTGCCCGCCGCCGCGGCACAACTTCCTCACCCTGCCGCGTATTCGCTCCGAATCTCCGGCGTTCGACCTGCACCACCCGGAGATCGGCCGCGGCATCGAGGCCCTGGCGGATACCGAGAACGCGCCCGCCACCGGAATCGGAGCACGCACATGAGCGAGGGCAGGCGAAGCGGCGACATGTGGATGTACCAGGACCAGGACCAGGACCAGGAACAGGACCGGGACCGGGACCGGGACCGGGAACAGAACCACGACCAGGCCATCAATGAGATCGAGGGATTTCTCCTCTGGGAGGCGGAGAAGGACCGGGCCCGCACCCGGGCGGAGGCCTTCTGCGCCGGTCTGCCCTGGCTCACCGATTCCCAGCGACGGGAAGTGGAACTGCGCTACTGCCAGGACCAGCGCGACGCCTCGCGGGCCTATCTGGAGCGCATTTCGGTCCGCAGCGCCACCCTGCGGACCGAATACGAAGGCGTCTACCGGGCCCTGCGGCGACGGCTGATCACCGCGCTCCTGAGCGGCTCGGTGGCCGTTGCCGCGCTGCTGGCCATGACGGCCGTCGGCCTGACCGCGCGCTGAGGGGGCAACGGCCCACCACGGGACGGGAACGGGTGACGCCCGCGCGCGGCGGCCGTCACCCGTGGCGGGACCGCGGCTCAGCCGGTGACGGTGATCTGGGACGCGGGGTCGGTGGTGTCGCCGACCTGGTAGACGGCGTTGAACGTCGAGCTGGTCGAGCTGGTCGGGCAGCCGAAACCGCCGGTCACCTTCACCGGGACCGACGCGTTGGCGAAGGCGAGCGTGGACGGCGCGCCGTTGGTCCAGGTGCCGTTCACCGTCGCCGCCGAGGTGGGCGCCGCGGTCACCGTGCAGGACGCGAGACCGCTGGTCTTGAGCACGAACCCGCCTACGGGGATGGTCAGTCCGGCGGTCACCGGCGCCCCGTTCTGCATGGCCACGCCCCAGGCCCCGCTCGTGGTGACGGTCGCGCTGACACCGGGCATGCTCGTCGTACAGGAGCCGTAGGTCGCCGGGGTGGTGGAACTGCTCACCGGGCCGTCCGGGTTGTGGTTGCCGGGCGCGTCGGGGACCTGCCCGCTGGAGGACGAGGTCGTACAAGTGACGGTCACCGAACCGGCCTTGAAGGTGGCCTTGCCGCTGAGCGTGGCGGTGAAGCCGTGACCAGCGGGGCTCACGGTCGTGGCCGCCGCGGCGGACGGCGTCCCGGCGGGCTGTGCCGTCGCCGCGGTCGTCATGGCGAGCGACAGGCCGAGGGCCGCGACGATCCCGGTGCCGGCGGTGAGTAAGGCGCGCTGACGGGGCGTACGCCGGGCGGGCTGCGTCATCGTCATCGTGGGTCTCCTTATGAGGGGTGGTGCCGGAGGAGTGGTGCGGCGGGTGGTGCGGGCAGCGCTCGGGGCCCGTACGCGGACGAGGGTGTGGGGGTACGCGTACGGGCTGGCGCCGCGCGACGGGCGGCAGGGGGCTACGGCCCGCCGGCTACGGCTCGCTGGGTGCGGGTGCGGGTGCGGGTGCGGGTGCGGGTGCGGGTGCGGGTGCGGGTGCGGGTGCGGGTGCGCCGGGCTCGGCGGCGGTCTCGGGTGTGGCCGCGGTTTCGGGTTCCGCAGGCACGACCGGCTGCCAGGCAAAGATCATCGAGCCGCCGAGAATCCCGATGACGGTGCCGATCAGAAAGCCGCCGAGGTTGGACATCACCAGCGCGGCCGCCGCGCACAGCACGGTGAGCACGCCCGCGAGGCCCCGGTAGTGCGGCGCGAACCACGCCGAGAGCCCCATCACGATCATCACCAGCCCCATCAGTACCGACGGGATACCGGCAATGCCCTGTTGCAGCATGATCTTCAGCGGCGCCAGGGGGATGGCGCAGATCTCGGCGCCGGCGATGACGGCCGCCAGACCGCCCCAGAAGGGCCGCCCTCTCCGCCAGCGCCGCCAGGTCAGAAGCATTCCTTCTTGCCCTTGGAGATCTTCATGCTCAGGCCGGACAGTTTGAAGGTGCCCGCGTTGGTCGCCCAGGCGGTCTGCCGGAGGTTGTTGATGTTGATGTCGTCGGCCTGCTGGGCGAAGAGGTCCTGCATGCCCTGGGCGGTGTCGGGGCCCTTGTCCAGGGTGGAGGCGTCCCGGCCGATCTCGATGTTGTGGAAGGACGCGTTGCCGGAGAGCTGGGTGGCGTCCACGAAGAGATCTCTCGCCTCGACGGGCCTGCTGCCCGTTCCGGCGCTGAGGTTGAGCGAGATATCGCCGATGACCGGCAGGTGGGTGACGACCGACTGGCACAGATGGTCCAGCTCGGCCGTCTTGATGGCGGTGACGGCGACCGGCAGGAGATCTCCCCTGGCGTTCGCGTCCACACCGCCGTACTGGGCGAATCCCTTGCCCGTGAGGCTGTCCGCGGAGACCTTGAACTGCTGTCCCGAGACGGCGAATGATGCCGCCAGCGCCCCGTTGGCCAGGGCGATGCCCAGGGCGGCGGTGCCGGCGAGGGCCGGGACGGACAGCACGGCGAACTTCCGCCAGCTGATGCGCCCCGTGACAGGTCTGCCGTGTGCGTCCTTCATAACGGTATGTCCCCTTCGAAGAGCGGTGGAGCGCACTGCCGAAACGTGTGGGGGAGTGCTGATGCGCAGGGTGCGCGTGGTACTCAAAACGCGCCGGGGAGCCGCCGTGTGCATACATGGGGGAGAACGTGCGGCTCGGGGGTGCACGCCGCCGAGCTGTGCGCGAAAATGCCGAACTGCCGAGTGTTACTGGCGAGTTGAATGTAAGTCTGCCCATGACAACTGGCAAGGTTGGCGGCGGAACCGTTTTCGGACATACCGCTGGTCCGGCTTTCGCCGCGCGTTGCTTGCCGTGCGATCGCTCGCGGTTCACTGCTCGCCGTGCGGCCGCTCGCCGTGCCCCACGCGGCGGCCCGGCGGCCCGGCCGCCCGGCGGTCCGGCCCGTCAACCGTAGTGAACCTGTAGCTCCTTGACGCCGTTGAGCCAGGCCGAGCGGAGTCGGCGCGGATCGCCCGCCAGGGAGATGCCGGGCGTCACGTCCGCGAGCGCGTTGAAGATCAGGTTGATCTCCAGGACGGCAAGGGACTTACCGAGGCAGAAGTGCGGTCCGCCGCCGCCGAAGCCCAGGTGGGGGTTGGGGTCGCGGGTGATGTCGAAGACCTCGGGGTGGTCGAAGACCTCCGGGTCGTTGTTGGCCGAGGAGTAGAAGATCCCCACCCGCTGGCCCTTCTTGATCTGCGCGCCGCCCAGTTCGGTGTCCTGGGTGGCGGTGCGCTGGAAGGAGACCACCGGCGTCGCCCATCGCACGATCTCCTCGGCCGCCGTCGCGGGACGCTCGCGCTTGTAGAGCTCCCACTGGTCGGGGTGGGTGAGGAAGGCGTGCATCCCGTGGGTGATGGCGTTGCGCGTGGTCTCGTTGCCGGCCACCGCCAGCAGCAGCACGAAGAAGCCGAACTCGTCGGAGCCGAGATTCCCCTCGTGCTCCGCCGCCACCAGCTGGCTGACGATGTCCTTGGCCGGGCATTCCTTGCGTGCCGCGGCGAGGTTCATCGCATACGAGATCAGCTCCATGGCGGCGTTGACGCCGACCTCTTCGGTGATCGCCAGTTCCGGATCGTCGTAGGCGACCATCTTGTTCGACCAGTCGAAGATGCGGGCCCGGTCGTCCTGCGGGATGCCGATGAGCTCCGCGATGGCCTGAAGGGGAAGTTCGCAGGCGACATCGGTGACGAAGTCCCCGGAGTCCTTCCGGCGGGCCTCGGCGACGATCTGCGCCGCCCGGTCGCGCAGCGCGTCCTCCAGGGCACGGATCGAGCGCGGGGTGAAGCCGCGCTGCACGATCTGGCGGACCCTGGTGTGCTCGGGCGGGTCCATGTTCAGCATGATCAGTTTCTGTACGTCGATCTGGTCGCGGGTCATGGACGCGTTGAAGCGGATGATCGAGGTGTTGAGGTTCGCGGAGAAGATGTCCGGTTTCGTGGACACCTCCTTGACGTCCTGATGGCGGGTGACTGCCCAATAGCCGTCGTCACCGAAGCCGGCGATGCCGTGCGGCTGGGCGTTCCACCACACGGGCGCGGTCTGCCGCAGCTGCGCGAACTCGGGGAGCGGGACGCGGGACTGGTAGACGTCGGGGTCGGTGAAGTCGAACCCTTCGGGCAACGCGGGGCATGGCATCGGCGACTCCTGGTCCCTCTTCTGACGGCTCATCAGGTATGGGTCGCGGTGAAGGTAGTAACGAGTTCTACAAGAGGCAAGGGGTGCGGCGACTCCCGTTGCGGACAACGGTGTTGCACGCCCCTTGCGCCGCGGGGGGCGGCTCATAAGACTGTTTGTAGAACTAGAACGCGTACTAGTTCTTCTTCCGTGGGTGCCGGGACGCCCGCGGACGTGAGGAGAGGACGAGTCAGTCATGGCCGCGGAACCCGTCATCGTCGAAGCAGTACGCACCCCCATCGGCAAGCGCGGAGGCGCGCTCGCCAATCTGCACCCCGCCTACCTCCTGGGCGAGACCTACCGCGAACTCCTCGCCCGTACCGGCATCCAGCCCGACTGCGTCGAACAGATCGTCGGCGGCACCGTCACCCACGCCGGTGAGCAGTCCATGAACCCGGCACGCAACGCCTGGCTGGCGATGGGCCTGCCGTACGAGACCGCCGCGACCACCGTGGACTGCCAGTGCGGCTCCTCCCAGCAGGCCAACCACCTGGTGGCCAACATGATCGCGGGCGGTGTCATCGACATCGGTATCGGCTGCGGTGTCGAGGCGATGTCCCGGGTGCCGCTCGGCAGCGGCTCCAAGCACGGCCCCGGCAAGCCCTGGCCCGACGAGTGGAACGTCGACCTGCCCAACCAGTTCGAAGCGGCCGAACGCATCGCCCGCAACCGGGGGCTGACCCGCGAGAACGTCGACTCGCTCGGCCTGATCTCCCAGGAGCGGGCGGCCGCCGCCTGGGCCGAGGAACGCTTCAAACGGGAGACCTTCGCCGTCCAGGTCCCCACCACCGAGGACGAACAGGCCGCGGGCCAGGGCATGTGGCGGCTGGTCGACCACGACGAGGGGCTGCGCGACACCAGCATGGAGGCGCTGGCCGGCCTCAAGCCCGTGATGCCGACCGCCGTCCACACGGCGGGCAACTCCTCGCAGATCTCCGACGGCGCCGCCGCGGTGATGTGGGCCTCCAAGCGCATGGCACGCGCCCTCAAGCTCAAGCCACGGGCCCGCATCGTGGCCCAGGCGCTGGTCGGCTCCGATCCGCACTTCCACCTGGACGGCCCCATCGACGCCACCCGCGCCGTGCTCGGCAAGGCCGGGATGTCCCTCAGGGACATCGATCTCGTCGAGATCAACGAAGCCTTCGCCTCCGTCGTCCTCTCCTGGGCGCAGGTCTTCGAGCAGGACCTGGAGAAGGTGAATGTGAACGGCGGCGCGATCGCCCTGGGCCATCCGGTCGGCGCCACCGGCGCCCGGCTGATCACCACCGCACTCCATGAACTCGAACGCAGGGACAAGGAATTCGCCCTGATCACCATGTGCGCGGGCGGGGCACTGGCGACGGGGACGATCATCCAGCGGCTGTAGCGGCTGTAGCGGCTGTGGCGGTTGTGGTCACGGGCAGCACGGCCCCGGTCACGAAGAGGCGGACCCTCGGGGCGGATCGGGAGTGAAGGAGACGGGGACGTCGAAGGCCGCGCGGCGGGTGGCGCGGCGCAGGGCCTTGAGGACGGTGCCGCCCAGCGTGCAGGTGAGGACCACGGTGACCAGGGCACGGGGGAGGTCCCAGCCGAGGGAGGTGGCGAGGCAGTAGGCGATATAGCGGGCGAGGTTCTGGTCGAGCGGGTCGCCGGGGACGAAGGAGACCCCCGAGGCCATGCCGGCGATATAGGGCCAGCCCTGGAGGTTCATGATCAGGCCGTAGAGGACGGCGGAGACGGCTCCATAGGCGGCGAGCACGGCCAGTTCACGGCGGCCGCGCAGCCGGTCGGGCCCCGGCAGCAGGCCGGCGCCCATCGACACCCACCCCATCGTCAGCATCTGGAACGGCATCCAGGGGCCGACCCCGCCGGTCAGCAGCGCCGACGCGAACATCGCCACCGAACCCAGCACGAACCCGAAGCCGGGGCCGAGCACGCGTCCCGACAGCACCATCAGGAAGAACATCGGCTCGATACCGGCCGTCCCCGCGCCCAGCGGGCGCATCGCGGCCCCGGCCGCGGCCAGCACTCCGAGCATGGCGATGGCCTTCGCGTCCAGGCCGGTGTCGGCGATGGTCGCCACGACGACGGCGAGCAGCATCGGCAGCAGCGCGGCGAACAGCCAGGGCGCGTCCTTGGAATGGGCGAGCCCGGAGGCGGAGTCGGCGAGCAGCGGCCAGCCGAAGGCCATCACACCGATGGCCGAGATGAGCACCAGGGCGGCGACGGAGCGGGGGCCGAGCCGTACGGCACGGACCTGGCGGCCGGGGTTGGCCCCGGAGCCGGTGCGGGGCCCGTCGCCGTCCGTCCGGTGCGGGTGCGCGCTCATCCGGTGGCCTCCAGGGCGTCGGCCACCTGAGGAACGGTCAGCCAGGGCAGCGGCGCCAGGACCTTGGCGACCTGCGGTGCGAAGGAGGGGGAGGAGACCACGACCTCCTCGGTGGGGCCGTCGGCGACGATCTCGCCGTCGGCGAGGATGACGACACGATGGGCCAGTTCGGCGGCGAGTTCCACGTCATGGGTGGCCAGGATGATGGCGTGGCCCTCGGCGGCCAGTGCGCGCAGCACCTCGACCAGACGGGCCTTGGCGGCGTAGTCCAGGCCGCGGGTGGGCTCGTCGAGAAGGAGCAGCGGAGGCCGGGCGGTCAGCACGACCGCAAGGGCGAGGGCGAGCCGTTGGCCCTCGGACAGATCCCGGGGGTGAACGGAGTCCGGGACATCCGGCAGCAGCTGCGTCACCAGGGCCCGGCAACTGCCGGCGGCGGCGCCCGCGTCCTGGTCGGCCGCGGCGCACTCCGCGGCGACGGTGTCCGCGTACAGGAGGTCACGAGGTTCCTGGGGGACCAGGCCGACATGCCGCAGGAGGGTGCGGGGGCTGGTGCGGTGCGGTGTGGCGGCGCCGACCCGCACGGTGCCGGAGGCCGGTGGGTGCATGCCGACGAGGGTGGTGAGGAGGGTGGACTTCCCCGCACCGTTACGCCCCATCAGGGCCAGGGTCTCGCCGCGCCGCACGGTGAGATCCACCTGGTGCAGCGCCTCGGTCCGCCCGCGCCGGACACCGAGCCCGGAAACGGCCGCGGCCGGCTCGGCCCGGGAGCCTGCGCCAGCAGATGCCGACGCGGTCGCAGCGCCCCCCGCATCCCCCCTCACGCCGCCCCCCGGCGCCTTGGGCGTGACGCCCGTCAGCCGCTCGCGCAGCGGTGCGGCCTTGCGGCGGGCATCGCGTACGGAGAGGGGGAGGGGGGACCACCGGGCGAGGCGGCCGAGGGCCACCACCGGGGGGTGGACGGGGGAGACGGCCATGATGTCGGCCGGGGTGCCCATGACGGGGGGCGCGCCGGGAGCGGGGAGCAGGATGACGTGGTCGGCGTACTGGACCACGCGCTCCAGGCGGTGTTCGGCCAGCAGCACCGTGGTGCCGAGGTCGTGGACCAGGCGCTGGAGTACGGAGAGGACCTCTTCGGCGGCGGCGGGGTCGAGTGCCGAGGTCGGCTCGTCGAGGACCAGGACCTTGGGGTGGGTGGTGAGGACCGACCCGATCGCCACCCGCTGCCGCTGGCCGCCCGAGAGGGTGGTGAGGGCGCGGTCGCGCAGGTCGGCCAGGCTCAGCAGGTCCAGGGTTTCCTCGACGCGGCGGCGCATCACGTCGGGGGCCAGGCCCAGCGACTCCATACCGTAGGCGAGTTCGTCCTCGACGGTGTCGGTGACGAAGTGGGCCAGCGGGTCCTGGCCCACGGTGCCGACGACATCGGCCAGTTCGCGCGGTTTGTGGGTGCGGGTGTCCCGGCCGTCGACGGTGACCCGGCCGCGCAGGGTGCCGCCGGTGAAGTGCGGGACCAGGCCGCAGACGGCGTTCAGGACGGTGGACTTGCCGACGCCGGAGGGGCCGACGAGGAGGCACAGTTCGCCCTCGGGGACGGTCAGGTCGATGCCCTGGACGGCGGGCGCCGCGGCGTCGCCGTAGGTGACCGAGACCTGCTCGAACCGGATCACTGGGTGGGCTCCTTCATGCGCGGATCGACAGCGGGGGCACGGCCACGGGCCGCGGCCCGGTCAGCCCGGTCGGCCCGCTCCCCTCGGTCCGCCCGGTCCGCGCCCGACGGGAGCGGGGCGACGAACGCGGGCAGCAGCCCCACGAGCACGGAGACAGCCGGCCAGAGCGGGAGGACGGGGGCGGTGAGCGGGACGGCGGGCGGGTGGAGGGCGGCGGGGGCATAGTCGTTCGCCCAGATCATCAGGGCGGCGACGGCGATGCCGGAGCCCGCGACCAGCCAGGCGCGGACGCCCCACCGGTCGGGCCGGTAGCGGCTGCGCACCGACCGGCGGCCGCCGAGCCACAGCCCGGCGAGCGCCGCCGCCAGCCCGGCGAGCAGCAGCGGCACCCCGTAGCCGCCCCCGGAGTCGGCCAGCAGCCCGTACGTACCCGCGCAGATGCCGAGCAGCCCGCCGAGGGTGAGGACGGAGGTGAGGTGCCGTACGGCCGGCGGTACCTCGGCGCTACGGCCGTAGCCGCGCGCGTCCATGGCCGCGGCCAGCGCCACCGAGCGCTCCAGCGCGCCCTCCAGAACGGGCAGTCCGACCTGGAGGAGCGCCTTGACACCACGGTCGGGGCGGCCGCGCAGCCGCCGGGCGGCGCGCAGCCGCTGGACATCGGCGACCAGGTTCGGTGCGAAGGTCATCGCGACGACGACCGCGACGCCCGCCTCGTAGAGCGCACCCGGCAGGGACTTCAGCAGCCGGGCTGGGTTGGCGAGCGCGTTGGCGGCGCCCACGCAGATGAGGAGGGTGGCCAGTTTCAGCCCGTCGTACAGCGCGAAGACCATGCCCTCCGCGGTGACCCGGCCGCCGATCCGGACGCCCTTCGCCCAGTCCGGCAGCGGTACTTCGGGCAGCGTGACAAGGGTGTGGATACCGGGAATCGGCGAGCCGAGGAAGAAGGCGAAGGCCAGCCGGACGGCGATCACGACCAGGCCGAGCTTGACGAACGCGCCGTACGAACGCGCCCACGGCGCCTCCGTACGGCGGGCCGCGACGACATAACCGGCCACCCCCACCAGCAGCCCCAGCAGCAGCGGATCGGTGGTGCGGGAGGCCGCGGTGGCCAGACCGAGCGCCCACAGCCACCAGGCGCCGGCGTGCAGCGCGGTGGTACGGGTCGCCTGCGGGGCGCTCATCCGCGTCGGCGGCGCGCCTGCCACACCGCCGCCGCGCCCAGTACGACGACGGCCGAAATACCGCCGATCAGCCCGGCGGACGGACCACCATCGCCCCCGCCACTCGCGTCGCCCCCGTCAGCCGCCGCCTCCGAAGACGGCGAAGCGGAGGACGCGGGCTCCTCCGCGCCCTTCACCTGGTCCGCACACCCCGACTTCGGATAGCCGGCGATGGCGCACAGCAGGGCGTTGGAGTCATAGCGCAGCCGATGGGCGACCGCCGCCAGCGCCTCCCCCGCCGAGGCGTCCGCGGCCACCTGGGCGCACTCCGTCCTGGCCTTCGGCGGCCGCTCGCCACCGGGCGCGTCCGCCGCGGTGCCGAAGTCGATGACGATGCCGATCCGCTTGCGGCCGTCCTTGGCGGGGGTGTCGTGGCAGATCGCGTCGAAACCGGCGGCCGCACGGGGCTTGCCGGCCGCGGCGGAGTCGGCGCTGACGGCGAAGCGGAAGCCCGCCACCGCGCCGTCGGCCGGCCGCACCGTGGCGGGCCCTTCGGTGGCGTACGCCCAGGAGATGCCCTTCCCGTCCCAGAAGGACCAGTAGCGGTACTCCTGCGCCTGGGCGGGCCCGGCGGCCAGACCGGTGACCGCACCGGCCAGCAGCACGGCTCCGGCGATCCTGGTGCGCCGCATCAGAGCCGGCTCTTCTTACGGCTGCTGAGCAGGAAGCCGATGCCGGCGCCGATGGCGAGGCCGACGCCGATGACCCACACCACGCCCAGGCCGCCGCCGTCCTTGGCGTCGTCGGCGTCCTTGGTGTCCTGCTTCGCCGCGGCGGCCGGCTCGGGGCCGGTGGCGTTGAGCGCGGCCACCAGGTCGGTGCCGCCGAAGGACCGGGGGTCGGTGCCGGTGGCGTGCGCGACCAGCACCAGCTGGGCGTAGGCGGCGGGGCCGCTCTGCTTCGCCCAGTCCGCCGAGTTCTTCTCCAGCCACTTCAGCGGCTTCGCGGCCGCGGTGCCGTGTGCGCCGGCCGCCAGGGCCACCACGGCGTCGGCGGTGTTGCCGACGTCGGGCTGCGTCTCCGCGCCCGGCATCGCGGAGAGCAGATGCTGTCCGTTCTTGTCGAACTGTGCGACGAGGTAGCCGTCGCCGGCCTCGGCAGCCTGTGCCGGGTCGTCGGCGCCCGCCTTCTTGTCGCCCTTGCCTTCCTTGTCCCCGTCCTTGCAGCTCAGCGGCGTGACCGGGGTGTCCGCGCCCTTGCCGGCCGGCTCGACGACGAAGCCCTTGCCGCGCGCTCCGGTCGCCGCGGCCGCGGTGGCGTCGGCGTTCGGGGCCGCGCCCTTGAGCTGGAAGGCGAACGCGCCGCGCTCGTCCCCCTTCGCCGCACAGCCGAGCTGGAAGGTGAGCAGCCCGTCGAAGGGGGACTTGCCGCCCTTCTTCGACGTCACGGACTGCGGCTTCTCGCCCGCCGCCGCGAGCGCGCCGATGACCACGGAGGTGGAGTTGGCGTCGCTGGCCGAGCCGGCCATCGAGCTCCAGCCGCCGTCCTCGTTCTGCACCGACTTCAGCCAGCCCACGGCCTTCTTCACAGTGTCGCCGTGCCCGCCCAGCGCGGCCAGCGCCTGCACCGCGGCGGCCGTCGGGTTGGTGTCCCGCAGGGTCTTGGCGTCGCAGGGCTTGCCCGGCTCGGCGCGGAAGGCGGTGAACGAGCCGTCGGCGCACTGCTGACCGGCCAGCCAGTTCACGGCGGACGCCGCGGGGCGCACGCCCACGGTGTCCTGGGCCAGCAGCGCGAGCGACTGCCGCCAGACCCCGTCGTACTGCGGGTCCTTGGAGCCGTACAGCCCGTCGGGCAGCTTCTTGGGAGCCATGGGCGGGGAGTCGGCGGCGTCGGCGGAGTCGGCGTATGCGGCGGGGGCAGCGGCCGCGCCCAGCACCAGCACGGCCGCCAGTGCCGTGGCGGCGCGGCGCGCCAGGAAGGCGACGGAATGCGTCAAAGGGGCCTGGTGAGCCATGGAAGCCATGGGGGCCATCGGGTCGGTGCCTCTCGGGTCGGGTCGCGGCGGATGCTACGCAGCCGCGCTCGGCCGGCCACCCGCGCACCGATCCATGGATCGGGCACGGTGGCACCGGGCTCAGCTCCGTATACCTCGACGGTGCCGCGCACCGGCCGTCCGCACGGGCGGCGGGTTCGGTGGCGGGAGCCTTGGTCGTGCCCGGTCGGGTGCTCCGGCTCGTACGGCCGTCCACACCGGGCCGGGGCGCGGTGTGGAGGGGCCGTCCTCACGGTTGCGGGTCAGCGCCGGATTTCCACCGGCTTCCCCCGATCGGGTACGGATGAAGTTGTCCCGCACACCTTAACCGGCGCCCGCCAGGGCACTCGCTCGCACGTACGAGCCGGCACAGCGCGGGGCGGAAACCGGCCGCGCGCCCCGGGTGAGCACCAGCGCTCCCCTCCCTCACACCGCCTGGTACCGCACCGGATCGGACCCGGGCACCCGCTCCGCCTGCCCCTGCTTCACCAGACGGCGCAGATGGGCCTCCGCCTCCGAGACGGCGATATTGCGGGAGGCGTAGGGAATCTGGTCCCAGGGGCGGTTCCACTCCATGGCCATGGCGAGCTGCCAGGCAGTGCGGGGCTCGCGGAGCAGCGCCCGCAGCTGGGAGAGCCGCGCCTCGTGGTGGGCGAGCAGCTCGCGGACACGTCCGCCCGCGTCGGTGAAGGCGTGCTGGTGGGCGGGCAGCACCTCGGCGGGGGCGAGCCGGCCGACGTGTGCGAGGGAGTCGAGGTAGTCGCCCAGGGGGTCGGGGGCGCCCGCCGGGCTCGCCACTTCTCGCCCGGTCCCGGCTTCGCGGGGCAGACTCCCGTCGCCCTCCGGGTCCTCGTACAGGCCGATGTGCGGGGTGATGCCGGGGAGGAGATGGTCGCCGGAGAAGAGCCGGCCGAAGCCGCGGGACCCGCCCGAGGGGTGCTCCTCCTCCAGATGGAGGCACACATGCCCCGGGGTGTGCCCGGGTGTCCAGATGGCACGCACCCGTCGCCCCGGCAGATCGAGCAGTTCGCCGGGGCCGATGTCGCGGTCCGGCAGTGCGGCCCCCTGTCCGGGCAGCTTCCGGCCGCGCCCTTCGGCGCGCGCCTTCCGCAGCGGTGCCAGATGTCCGTCCGGTGCGCCCGCCGCCGCGAGCCGGGCGGTCAGACGGTCGAGCCATTGGCCCGGATCGGCCTCGCGGGTGCGGCGGACCACGGCGGTGTCCGCGGCGTGCATCGCGATCCAGGCGCCGGAGGCCGCCCGCACCTTGGCGGAGAGTCCGTGGTGGTCGGGGTGATGGTGAGTGATCAGGACGCCGTGGAGATCGGCGAGGGCGAAGCCGCAGGCGCCGATGCCGGCGACGAGGGTGTCCCAGGAGTCCGGGTCGTCCCAGCCGGTGTCGATGAGCACCGGCCCGCGGTCGGTCTCCAGGAGGTGGACGAGGGTGTGGCCGAGCGGGTTGTCCGGGATGGGGACGGCGATGCTCCACACCCCGCCCTTGTGGTCGGTCACCTGCGTCGTCATCCCGGTCCCCTCTCGGTGTGGCATACACCTGGTACCCGGCCCTCACTATAACTAGAACGGGTTTCATTGCGGCTCGAAGTGGCCCTTCTTCTCAGGGAAGTTGGGATTCGGCCGGCGCCGTGGACTCCTCCAACTAGAACTGGTATCAGTTCTGATGCAGTGCGTGATCCTGACGCCACGTCAGGAAGCATCCCGGGAGGGACCGACTCGTCCGGGAGCCCCAGGAACCGTCAGGGATCGCCGAACAGGCGGCCAACCCGCAGGAGGCGGCAGCGATGAGCGACCTCGTCGAGCACGGAAAGCTCTACATAGGCGGTGAGTGGGCCGACCCGGCCGGCCGGGACACGATCGAGGTCGTCTCGCCCCACACCGAGCAGGTCATCGGCCGGGTGCCGCACGCCTCGCGCGCCGATGTCGACCGCGCGGTGGCCGCGGCCCGTTCGTCCTTCGACTCCGGGGTGTGGGCGAACGCCCCGTTGGCGGACCGGATCGCGGTGGTGACCCGTATCAAGGACGCCTTCGCCGCCCGCAGCGAGGAGATCGCCAAGGTCATCAGCTCCGAGAACGGCACGCCCTTCACCTCGGGCGTCATGGTGCAGTCGCTGGCCGCGATGCTGGTGTGGGACGCGGCGCTGACGGTGGCCCGTGACTTCCCCTTCGAGGAGCGGCGGAACGGCGTGCTGGGCCCGCTGCTGGTGCGGCGGGAGCCGGCCGGGGTGGTCGCGGCCGTGGTGCCGTGGAACGTCCCGCAGTTCACCGCCGCCGCCAAGCTCGCACCGGCGCTGCTGGCCGGCTGCTCGGTGGTGCTGAAGGTGTCCCCGGAGACCCCGTTGGACGCGTACCTCCTCGCGGAGATCGCGACGGAGGCCGGGCTGCCGGAAGGGGTGCTGTCGATCCTGCCCGCGGACCGCGAGGTGAGCGAGTACCTGGTCGGGCACCCGGGTGTGGACAAGATCTCGTTCACCGGATCGGTGGCGGCGGGCAAGCGGGTCATGGAGGTCGCGGCCCGCAATCTCAGCCGCGTCACGCTGGAGCTGGGCGGGAAGTCCGCGGCGGTGATCCTGCCGGACGCGGATCTGGACGCCGCGGTGGCCGGCATCGTGCCGTTCGCCTGGATGATCAACGGTCAGGCCTGTGTGGCCCAGACGCGGATCCTCGCCCCGCGCAGCCACTACGACGAGATCGCCGAACGGTTCACCGCGGCGGCGTCCGCGCTCACCGTCGGCGACCCGCTGGATCCGGCCACCGAACTCGGCCCGCTGGTCGCCCGCCGCCAGCAGGAGCGCTCACTGGACTACATCGAGCTCGGCCGGAAGGAAGGCGCCAAGCTCCTCACCGGCGGCGGCCGGCCCCAGGGACAGCCGACGGGCTGGTACGTCGAGCCGACCCTCTTCGGCGAGGTCGCCAACTCCATGCGGATCGCCCGCGAGGAGATCTTCGGCCCGGTCATCTGCCTGCTGCCGTACGACGACGAGGCGGAGGCGGTACGGATCGCCAACGACTCCGACTACGGGCTCTCGGGTTCCGTATGGACGGCAGACGTCGACCACGGCGTCGAGATCGCGCGGCAGGTGCGCACGGGTACGTACTCGGTGAACACCTTCAGCATCGACATGCTCGGCCCGTTCGGCGGCTACAAGAACTCCGGCATCGGGCGGGAGTTCGGGCCCGAGGGCTTCGGCGCCTACCTGGAGCACAAGATGATCCATCTGCCGGCGGGTGCCTGATGGGGGACCGCTGGCAGGTGGAGGTGGACCGGGGCGTCTGCATCGGCTCGGGGCTGTGCGCCGCGGCGGCGCCGGAGGGCTTCCGGCTGGACACCGCCCGGCAGTCGCACCCGGCGGCGCCCGAGACGGATGCCGACGAGGGGGTGCTGGCCGCGGCCGAGGGGTGCCCCGTCGAGGCGATCACCCTCACCGTGGCCGGCAGCGGCGAGGCGGTCTTCCCGCCGGAGGAGTGAGCGGCCGGGGGCGCGGGGCGGGGAGCCCCGTAGGGGGTGTGGGTGGTGGTCCCGTAGGGGGTCGGTGGACCCCTTGCGGGCCAACTACCCGTGGCGGGGGCGGGGTTAACGCCCGTGGGCCGGCGAGATACCGCTCGCGGTCCGGCTGGAGCCGGGTGAACGCTCGCGGGGCTCTCGGCGGCCCGTTCCGGCGGGGGGTCGGGGTTGACGCTCGCGGGTCCGGCGGGGTCGGGGTTACCGCTCGCGGTCCGGTGAGGTGAGGTCGATCAGGCGGCAGACCGTCTCGATGTCTATCTTCACCTGGGCGATCGAGGCGCGTCCCGACAGCCAGGTGATCAGCGCCGAGTGCCAGGTGTGCTCGATGACCCGGACCGCGGAGAGCTGTTCGGGGGTGGCCGAGATGGAGGGGCGCGCCAGCTCCTGCGAAGGGTGGTGGTGGGCGACGGGCGGGGCCATCGCGTCGAGGATGATCGCGGTGGTCAGCCGGGAGACGGTGTCGACCTCGGGGCTGACGGAGCGGTCGGCGAAGGTCAGCGCGCGCACCATCGCGTCCGCGAGATGCGGCTCGCGCTGGAGTGCGCGGAACGCCCGCATCAGGGTCTGGGCGACCCGCGCCCCCGGGTCCTGCTCCGACGGCGGACGCTTGCGCAGCGTCTCGTGCATGTGCTGGAGCTGGTCCTGCATGGTGGCGACCAGCAGATGCACCTTGGAGGGGAAGTAGCGGTAGAGGGTGCCCAGCGCGACGCCCGAGGACTCGGCGACCTCGCGCATCTGCACGGCGTCGAAGCCACCACGGGACGCCAGCTTGGCGCTGGTGTGCAGGATGCGGCGGCGCCGGGCCTCCTGACGCTCGGTCAGGGGAGGACTCGCGGGAAGCGTCGGCCTGGCCGCCTTGGATTCCGTAGTCATATTTCCCATTCCGTGGCATTCCGTCCGCGATGCGGCGAGTGCCGGTGGTGTGATCGGCACAGCATGGCAGGGGGGCGGGTGGTGGCGCGAATCACCTGGTGCGGCTCTTTTCGCATCGTTCTCGGCCGGTAGATTCGAAGCTCGGTGAACTGATGAGTAGCCAATCAGTTCTGAAACTTGTTCTAGATTACCGCCAGCGGTTACGCTCCGGCGAAAGTCCAGTGAGAAGGGGGCCGAGCGTGACCGCAGAGGCCGTCCAGGCAGCCGCGCCTCGCCCCGCAGAGGCCCCCTCGGCCTCCGCCCCGTCGAACGGCGAGCGTCCCCTGCGGATCGCGATGCTCACGTACAAGGGGAACCCGTTCTGCGGCGGTCAGGGCGTCTATGTACGCCACCTCTCGCGCGAACTGGCCCGGCTCGGCCACACCGTCGAGGTCATCGGCGCCCAGCCCTACCCCGTCCTCGACGACGGGGTGACCCTGACCGAACTGCCCAGCCTGGACCTCTACCGCCAGCCGGACCCGTTCCGTACGCCGAAGCGCGGCGAGTACCGCGACTGGATCGACGCAATCGAGGTCGGCACGATGTGGACCGGCGGCTTCCCCGAGCCGCTGACCTTCTCCCTGCGGGCCCGGCGCCATCTCGCCGCCCGCCGCGGCCAGTTCGATGTCGTCCACGACAACCAGACCCTCGGCTACGGCCTGCTCGGCGGCCCCGGCGCGCTCGGCGCCCCGCTGGTCACCACCATCCACCACCCCATCACCGTCGACCGCCGGCTCGACCTGGAAGCCGCCGACGGCTGGAAGCGCCGCGCCTCCGTCCGCCGCTGGTACGGCTTCACCCGTATGCAGAAGCGCGTCGCCCGGCGGCTGCCGTCCGTGCTGACCGTCTCCGGCTCCTCCCGCCAGGAGATCGTCGACGACCTCGGGGTGTCCGCCGGCCGGATCCATGTGGTGCATATCGGCGCCGACGCCGACCTGTTCGCGCCAGATGCGTCGGTGCCCGAGGTACCGGGACGGATCGTCACCACCTCCAGCGCGGATGTGCCGCTCAAGGGCCTGATCCACCTGGTCGAGGCGCTCGCCAAGGTGCGCACCGAGAACCCCGACGCGCATCTGGTGGTCGTCGGCAAGCGCGCCGACGACGGGCCGGTCGCCGCCGCCATCGAGCGGCTCGGACTGTCCGGCGCGATCGAATTCGTCAAGGGCATCACCGACGGCGAACTCGTCGATCTGGTCCGCAGCGCCCAGATTGCCTGTGTCCCCTCCCTCTACGAGGGCTTCTCGCTGCCCGCGGCCGAAGCGATGGCCACCGGGACCCCGTTGCTGGCGACCACCGGCGGCGCCATCCCCGAGGTCGCCGGGCCGGACGGCGAGACCTGTCTCGCGGTGCCGCCGGGGGATGCCGACGCACTGGCGGGCGGGCTGCTCCGCCTCCTGGGCGACGAGACGCTGCGCCGCCGGCTCGGCTCGGCCGGCCGGGAACGGGTGCTGTCCCGCTTCACGTGGCGCCAGGCCGCCCTCGGCACCGCCGAGCGCTACCGCGAGGCCATCGCCCTCCAGGGCGGCCGGGCCGCCACCAGAACCTCCCTGCGGGCCGCGTCCGCTGGGGCCGCCGGCGCCGCGCCCGCCCCGAGCCCCGCCGGACGCGTCTAGCCCGTCTGCCCGGCCCGTAGTTCCTTCCGCAGCCACCACCGCCACCCACCGCCGGACGAAAGCAGAACGCCGTGCTGACCGTCGACTTTTCCCGTTTCCCGCTCGCTCCGGGCGATCGTGTACTCGATCTGGGGTGCGGCGCCGGCCGGCATGCCTTCGAGTGCTACCGGCGCGGCGCGCAGGTCGTCGCCCTCGACCAGAACGGCGAGGAGATCCGCGAGGTCGCCAAGTGGTTCGCCGCGATGGAGGAGGCGGGCGAGGCCCCGGCGGGTGCCTCCGCCACCGCCATGGAGGGCGACGCGCTGAACCTGCCGTTCCCCGACGACAGCTTCGACGTCGTGATCATCTCCGAGGTCATGGAGCACATCCCCGACGACAAGGGAGTGCTCGCCGAGATGGTCCGGGTGCTGCGCCCCGGCGGCCGGATCGCCGTCACCGTCCCGCGGTACGGCCCCGAGAAGGTCTGCTGGACGCTCAGCGACGCCTACCACGAGGTCGAGGGCGGCCACATCCGCATCTACCGCGGTGACGAGCTGCTCGGCAAGATACGGGAGGCCGGACTGGAGCCGTACGGCACCCACCATGCACACGGGCTGCACAGCCCCTACTGGTGGCTCAAGTGCGCCTTCGGGGTGGACAACGACAAGGCGCTGCCGGTGCAGGCGTACCACAAGCTGCTGGTCTGGGACATCATGAAGAAGCCGCTGGCCACCCGGCTCGCCGAGCGGGCGCTCAACCCCGTCATCGGCAAGAGCTTCGTCGTCTACGCCACCAAGCCGCATCTGCCCGAGACGGCGGCCGCCACCGATGCGGGCGAGCCGGCCGACGAGGCCACCGCCGGTCCCGCCGACGAGGCCACCGCCGGTCCCGCCACCGGGGCCACGAAGACCACCAAGGCCACGAAGCCGGCGGCCAAGTCCTCCGCACCGCGCCGGAAGTCCGCGCAAGGCGCCACGTCCGGCGCCAAGTCCGGCGCCACGTCGGGCACCAAGGCTCCGGCGAAGCCCGCCTCCAAGTCTTCCGCCAAGCCCTCCGCCGGGGCCGCCAAGTGACAAGTCCCGGGCGTACCGAACGGCTCGTCCTGCCGGGGGTGCTCACCGCCGAACAGGCGGCCCGCACGGTGGCCGGCATCCTCGCGACCCAGCGGTCGGACGGCGCGATCCCCTGGTTCCGCGGCCACCACCTCGACCCGTGGGACCACACCGAGGCCGCCATGGCCCTGGACGCGGCCGGTGAACACGAGCGTGCCGAGGCCGCGTACGACTGGCTGGTACGGCACCAGAACCCGGACGGGTCCTGGTACGCGGCCTACGCCGACGGTGACGCCGAGGCGCCCACCGACCGCGGCCGGGAGACCAACTTCTGCGCCTATATCGCGGTCGGCGTCTGGCACCACTACCTGTCCACCGGCGACGAGACCTTCCTCGACCGCATGTGGCCCGCGGTCCACTCGGCGGTCGAGTACGTGCTGGAGCTCCAGCAGCCCGGCGGCGAGATCGGCTGGAAGCGCGAGGACGACGGCACGCCCGTCAACGAGGCGCTGCTGACCGGCTCGTCGTCGATATACCAGGCGCTGCGCTGTGCGCTCGCCCTCGCCGAACAGCGCGAGGAGCCGCAGCCCGACTGGGAGCTGGCGGTCGGCAGCCTCGGCCATGCGATACGCAGCCACCCCGAGCGGTTCCTCGACAAGGCCCGCTACTCCATGGACTGGTACTACCCGATCCTGGGCGGTGCGGTCCGCGGCGCCGAGGCCAGGGCACGTATCGACGCGGAGTGGGAGCATTTCGTCGTGCCCGGCCTGGGCGTGCGCTGTGTGCTGCCCAACCCCTGGGTCACCGGCGGCGAGAGCGCGGAACTGGCGCTCGCGCTGTGGGCGATGGGGGAGTCCGAACGGGCCGTGCAGATCCTCAAGTGGATGCAGCACCTCCGCGCCGAGGACGGCATGTACTGGACCGGCTATGTCTTCGACGACGACGCGATCTGGCCACGCGAACTCACCTCCTGGACAGCCGGTTCGCTTCTGCTCGCCGTGGCCGCTCTGGGCGGCGACGAGGCCACCACCTCGGTCTTCGGAGGCGAGCGACTGCCGGAGGGACTCGCTCCGGACTGCTGCCGGTAGGAGCCCGGTGGGCGCCCGGCAGGGACGCGCCAAAAGAGGGGGACGAGCCGAGGAGGGGCGCACTACTGTGCGGCGCATGACTCTCCAAGGCTCCCTCACCCACGAGGAATACTGCGCTCAGCTCCTCGCCGAGACCGGCAGGCTCCGGGACATCGTGCGGACGGCCGACCTCTCGGCGACCGTGCCGACCTGCCCCGACTGGACGCTGGCCGACCTCGCCCGGCATGTGGGGGGTGCGCACCGCTGGGTCGGCACGATCGTCGCCACCCGCGCTGCGAAGAGCGTCGACCCCGCGGACGTCCCCGAGGGCGCCGGGCCCGAGGGCGAGGACGCGGCGGCGCTGGACGCCTGGCTGGCGGCGGGCATCGAGCGGACCGTGGCCGCACTGCGGGAGGCCGGCCCCGATACCGAGGTCTGGAGCTGGACGACGGCGCAGAACACGGGGTTCTGGGCCCGCCGGATGACCCATGAGACGGTCGTCCACCGGGCCGATGCGGCGCTCACCGCCGGTGTCCCGTTCGACGTCCCCGCCCCGGTCGCGGCGGACTGCCTGGAGGAGTGGCTCCAGATCGGCGAACTGCCGATGGTGGCGGCCCGCTTCGCCGAGCACGGGGCCGGACTGTGCGGCCCCGGCCGGACGATCCACGTCCACGCCACCGATGCCCCGCCCGGCGTGGCCGCCGAGTGGCTGCTCGATCTCACGGGGGAGACGCCCACCCACCGCCATACCCATGAGAAGGCGGCGGTCGCGCTGCGCGGCCCCCTCACCGATGTGCTCCAGGTCCTCTACCGCCGGCTGCCCGCCGACAGCGACCGGGTCGAGGTGCTGGGCGAGCGCGCCCTGCTCGACCAGTGGCTGACGTACGCGTCCTTCGGGTGAGCGGCACGGCTGCCGCGGTCAGGAGTTGAGCTCGGCCAATACCCGTAGCGTGTGCGGGTCCGGGGCGGTGACCAGCAGATCGGTGATCGGTCCGGTGCGCCACGACTCCAGGCGTTCGGCGATCCGTCGGCGCGGGCCGACCAGGGAGATCTCGTCGGCGAAGGCGTCCGGCACGGCGAGTACGGCCTCTTCCCTGCGGCCTTCGAGGAAGAGCTGCTGCACCCGCCGGGCCTCCTCCTCGAAGCCCATCCGTGCCATCAGATCGGCGTGGAAGTTCTTGGCGGCGTGCCCCATCCCGCCGATGTAGAAGCCGAGCATCGCCTTGACCGGCAGCAGCCCCTCGGCGACGTCGTCGCAGACCACGGCGCGTGCCATGGGGGCGATGAGGAAGCCGTCCGGGGCGTCCGCCAGCGAGGCCCGGTAGACGTCGGTGCGCTGCGGCGACCAGTACAGCGGCAGCCAGCCGTCCGCGATCCGGGTCGTCTGGGCGATGTTCTTGGGGCCCTCGGCGCCCAGGAGGAGCGGAAGGTCCGCCCGCAGCGGGTGGGTGATGGGCTTGAGCGGTTTGCCCAGGCCGGTGCCGTCCGCGCCGCGGTAGGGGTGCGGGTGGAAGAGCCCGTCCGCCTCCACCGGCCCCTCCCGGCGCAGGACTTGGCGGATCACGTCCACGTATTCGCGGGTGGCGGTCAGCGGGCTCTTGGGGAACGGCCGCCCGTACCACCCCTCGACGACCTGCGGTCCGGACAGCCCCAGGCCCAGCAGCAGCCGGCCGCCGGAGAGATGGTCGAGGGTGAGGGCGTGCATCGCGGTGGCGGTGGGGGTGCGGGCCGCCATCTGCGCGATACCGGTGCCCAGTTTGATGCGGGAGGTGTGGGCGGCGATCCAGGTGAGCGCGGTGAAGGCGTCCGAGCCCCAGGCCTCCGCGGTCCACACCGAGTCGTAGCCCAGCCGCTCGGCCTCCCGGGCGAGTTCGAGGTGCCGGGGGTCCGGGCCGCGTCCCCAGTAGCCCAGTGCCAGACCGAGTCGCATACCGATCGCCTCTCTTCGACGGGCGGTGGCCGAGTGGTGCCGCAACGCCGGCGCCGCCGTCCGGGGAGTGATTCTGACGGTGCGTCAGGATTGCTGGGTGCCCGCGCACTGTACGGCCGGGCCGCCGGCAGCGCAACGGCCCCCAGGCGGTGCAACGGCTCCCCGGCAGTGCAACGGCCCTGGCAGTGAGGCGCCCCCGGCAGCGCAACGGCCCCCCGCCCGTGAGGGCGAGGGGCCGCGAAAGGACCGCTGTGCGTCCGGAGTCAGCCGCGCTGGATGCCGGTGGTGTCCTGGAGGACACCGCGACGGCCGTCCTGGGTCTGGGCGATCAGGGCCTGGCCGCGCTGCTCCACCGCGAGGTACCAGGTGCCGGGCGCCAGTTCGGCGATCGGCGCCGGCGAGCCGTCCTCGCCGTACAGCGGGCGCGCGACGGGGACCGCGAACCAGAACGGCGCGAAGTCCGCGGGGGCACCGGCCGCGGGGGCGGCTCCCATGGGGGCGGCTCCCGCCTGGCCGCCGGCCGTGCCGTCGGCCGGTGCCTGCTGACCGTAGGGCTGGCCGGGCTGGGGCTGCTGCTGGCCGCCCGGGTAGCCGTAGCCGTGGCCCGCCTGCTGCTGGGCGCCGGGGTAGCCGTAACCCGGGTTGGGGCCCGCGCCGTAGGGGGCGGCGGCCTGCGGCTTCGGGGCGCCGACCAGGGCGACCTTGAGGGCCGGGACGAGCGGCGTGGCGACGGCGCCACCGGCCAGGATCAGGGCGGCGATCACGCCGATGATCAGGCCGGCGCCGGCGCTGCCGATGGAGATGATGGTCCAGAGCGCCGTCCAGGCCGCGAAGATGGTGAGAGCGACACCGAACTGGGCGAGGTCGAGACCGGCCACCTTGCGCGGCTGCTGCTGCGGCAGCGCACGGCTGACGATGATGATCGCCGCGCCGATCACCCCGGCCAGGTACACGCTCATGAGGGTGTTCAGCGATTCCCAGGCGTTGATGCTGGAGTAGTCCTGGGCTTCGCAGTACTTGGCGAGCGCGCCGGAGCAGTCCGGGCCGCCGGTAAGAGCGAGGAACGAGGCGATGAACAGCAACACCGCTGCTCCGATCACCACGCCGTCACCTCGAGTGAGGGAGCGGATGTTCACGTAAGGGTCCTTTGTCGGTTTCGTGGGTCCGGTCGTCGCTGTCGCGGTGCGCGCAGTGCGAGGCACGGCGGTGGCCACCCATCGTAAAGGGGAACCTGTCGCCGAATCCTGCGGGCCGTCCTGTTCGTTTCCCCGCACTATCGGCACGACGTATCGGGGCCGGTATCGGGTGGGTTTCGGAAGCCGTTGCCGACGGTCCGTCAGTGCGTCAAGAAGTCCGTAATGCCCTCGGTGATCCCGCGGGCCGCTTTTTGCCGCCACCGGGGGTCGGTCAATTGCGCGGCGTCCTTCGGGTCGCGCATATTGCCGCACTCGATGAACACCTTCGGCACCGTCGAGAGGTTGAGGCCGCCGAGATCGGAGCGCACGTCGAGCCCGGTGCCCTGGCCGATGTAATTGGACGGTGCGCTTCCGGTGGCCGCGCGGAACCGGCCGGCCAGCCGTTTCCCCAGTTGCTTCGAGGGCGCGACGATCGCGGCGGTGTCGGCCGGGCCGTCCGTCACGCGGGCGGGAAGGATGACATGGAAGCCGCGGTTGCCGGCGCCCGAGCCATCGGCGTGGAGGGACAGCGCGGCATCGGCATGCGCCTTGTTCCCGATGGCGGCGCGCTCGTCCACGCACGGCCCGTACGGGCGGTCGCCGTTCTGGGTGAACACGACCTCGGCGCCCGCGTCCTGGAGGAGGGTGCGGGCGCGGCGGGCCACGTCCAGGGTGAACGAGGCCTCGGCGTAACCGTCGTTGGTGGAGGTGCCCGTGGTGTCGCACTCCTTGCGGTCGTTGCCTATGTCCACCTGCCGGGCGATCTCCTGGCCGTGATCGCTGTTGTGCGGGTTGTGACCGGGGTCGATCACCACGACCTTGCCCTTGAGGCTGCCGTGCGGACCGCCCTTGCCGGGGTCACCGCTGGAACCATGGCCGTTGGAGCCCCGGCCGCCGTCCTTGCCGGCCGGGTCGTGGCTGCCGCCGCCGGAGCCGCCCGTGCCGTCGGTCCCGTTCCCCGCCGACCGGCCCGGTGCGGGCTGCCCGGCCCCCGGCGGCCCGCCACCGTCGCCCGACGACCGCCAGGCCAGCCAGCCCCCCAGGCCGACGACCGCCACGACGGCCGCTATGACGAGGAGGGTGCCGCGCAGGCGGCGGTGCGGGGGGAGAGTACTGCCGTTCGACACGTCGGCGATCGTAGCCCGCTCAGATGCCGGCCCCGGTGCGCCGCAGTACGCGCAGCGACCGGTGGGCGGATATCTCGGTGAAGGCGCCGGACTCCAGGGCCCTGCGGTAGATGCGGTACGGGGCCTGGCCCGTCCACTCGTCGACCGGGTCAGGGAACACGTCGTGGATCACCAGCAGGCCGCCGGGCGCGAGGTGCGGCGCCCAGCCTTCGTAGTCGGCGGTGGCGTGTTCGTCGGTGTGCCCGCCGTCGATGAAGACCAGGCCCACCGGCGTCCGCCAGATCGCCGCGACCTGCGGTGACCGGCCCACCAGGGCGATCACCTGCTCCTCCAGGCCCGCGGCGTGCAGGGTGCGGCGGAAGGCGGGCAGGGTGTCCATCCGGCCGACCTCGGGGTCCACGACGGTCGGATCGTGGTAGTCCCAGCCGGGCTGCTGCTCCTCGCTGCCCCGGTGGTGGTCGACGGTGACGGCCATGACCCCGGCGGCGCGTGCGGCGTCCGCGAGCAGGATCGTGGACCGGCCGCAGTAGGTGCCGACCTCCACCAGCGGCAGCCCGAGCGTGGCCGCCGCTGCCGCCGCCGCGTACAGCGCGAGGCCCTCGTCCACGGGCATGAAGCCCTTCGCTGCCTCGAACGCGGCGAGGATCTCCGGCTGCGGAGCGGTCGGAGCCGTGGGAGCGGGCATGGGCTTCCTCCTGGTGGTGCGGTCAGGGCCTCATCGTGCCGTACGGGGCGGGGCGCCCGGTGTGCGGGTCACCCCCTTCCGGCATTCGGATATCGGCACGGGGTTCCTTTCTCCGTGCGTCGGGGAACCTGGCTCTTCCTGTCGGTTCCGGCCGGGTTCCCGCCGGTTTCCGGTCCGTTCCCGACGTTTTTATCGTCGGTCGTTTCCCTGCTGCCCGAAAGCGACAATTCGCGGCGGGGGAGTGGGTGGGGAGGGAATGGCGGCGCGCGGTGGTGTGCGGGGACTCGCACCGGAATTCACCGGACCGTTTCCTGTTCGCATCCGAAACGTTCCCTGGGGAATGCCGGATGGTTCCGGGCGGTGCAGGGCGGTGCGGGGCGGGCCGGACGATCCCGGGCGGTCCCGGATGGTCCCCGGGTGGTCCGGACGGCTTCGGGCGGTCCCTGGTGGCGGCGGGTCGTCGCTGCCCGGGGTGTCGGAGGGGCGGAGCGCGCTCCGTGCTTCGCGTCTGCGCTCCGCGCTCCGGGCTCCGGGCTCCGGACTTCGCGCTCCGTGCACCCCGCGCTCCGGGGCCCGGCCGTACCCCGCCCCGGCTCTGACCTTCCGCCAGAATGCAACGTGTTCTAGTCTGCCCCGCATGGGCATCGGAATCACACCGGAGCAACGTGACCTGGCCGAGGCAGTGGGCGGGTGGGCCGCCCGTGCCGTGCCGCCCGACGAGGTGCGCAAGCTGCTCGACACCGCGCACGGGCAGCAGGGACGGCCCCCGTACTGGGACCAGCTCGCCGCGCAGGGCCTGCTCGGGCTGCATCTGCCCGAGGCCGACGGCGGCGGTGGCGGTGAACTGCTCGACCTCGCCGTCGTCCTGGAGGAACTGGGCCGCGCCCCGCTCCCCGGCCCGTATCTGCCGACCACCCTCGCCGCCGAACTGCTGCACCGCGGCGGCGGACACCGGCCCCTCGTGCGGGCCCTGGCAAGCGGGGAGCGCATCGCCGCGGTCGCCCTCGGCCCCGGCTCCCTCACCGCCACCGCGCACGCCGACGGTTACGTCCTGGACGGCACCGCACCCCCGGTCCTGGCCGGCGCCGACGCGGACCTGATCGTGCTGGCCGCGCGGACCTCCACGGACACCGTCTGGCTCGCCGTCGACGCCGGGACACTGTCCGTACGCGCCCAGGAGAGCGCCGATCCGACCCGGCCGACCGCCGAGGTGAGCGCGGACGGGGTGCCGGTGCCCGGCGAGCGGCTGCTGGCCGTCGACAGCGACCTCGTCCGTGACATCGCCGGGGTGCTGTTCGCCGCCGAGAGCTGCGGGACGGCCGCCCGGTCGCTGGACACCGCCGCGGAACACGCCAAGGTGCGCGAGCAGTTCGGCCGTCCGATCGGCCAGTTCCAGGCGGTCAAACACCTCTGCGCCGACATGCTCGTCCGCTGCGAGCAGGCCCGCGCCCTGGTCTGGGACGCGGCCCGCGCGCTGCACGAGCCGCCCGAGGTCCGCGGACTGGTCGCGGCACTGGCCACCGGGACCGCCCTGGACGCCGCCTTCAGCTGTGCCAAGGACTGCATCCAGGTTCTCGGCGGCATCGGCTTCTCCTGGGAACACGACGCCCATCTCCATCTGCGGCGGGCGACCGTGGCCCGTCAGCTGCTCGGCAGCGGTGACACCCACCGGCTGCGCGCCGCCCGTTACGCCGCCGACGGCGCCCGGCGCGCACTGCACCTGGAGCTCCCCGCCGAAGCGGCGGACCACCGGGCCGCCGCCCGCACGGTCATCGACGGGGTCCGCGGCCTCGACCCCGCGGCCGTACGGCGTGAACTCGCCCCCACCGGCTATGCCGCGCCGCACCTCCCCCGGCCCTACGGACTGGGCGCCGGCCCCGTACAGCAGCTCGCGATCCAGCAGGAGTTGGCCGCCGCCGGGGTCCGGATCAGCGATCTGGGCATCGCCACCTGGGTGGTGCCCTCGCTGATCGCCCACGGCACCCAGGAGCAGCAGGAGCGCTATCTGCTGCCGTCGCTGCGCGGCGATCTGCTGTGGTGCCAGCTCTTCTCCGAGCCCGAGGCCGGTTCGGACCTGGCGTCCCTGCGCACCCGCGCCGAGCGGGTGGACGGCGGCGGCTGGCGGATCAACGGCCAGAAGGTGTGGACCTCGGCGGCGCAGTGGTCGAGTCACGGCATCCTGCTCGCCCGCACCGACCCCGACGCGCCCAAGCGCAAGGGCCTGACCTTCTTCCTCGTCGACATGAAGACGCCCGGTATCGACATCCGCCCGCTGAAGGAGATCACCGGCGACGCCCTGTTCAACGAGGTCTACTTCGACGATGTGCTGCTGCCCGCCGACGCGGTGGTCGGCGAGGTCGACGACGGCTGGAAGGTGGCCCGCACCACGCTCGACAACGAACGCGTCCACATGGCCGACCAGTTGACCTTCGACACCGGACTGGAGGCGCTGCTCGGCCGCGCCGCGGCGCTGGACGCATCGGTGCGGGCGAAGGTGGGCGCGCTGGCCGCCGAGGCGCACGCCCTGGGCTGTATCGCCCTGCGCACCACCCTCCAGCAGGTCTCCGGGCTGGAGCCGGGAGCCGGCGCCAGCATCCGCAAGCTGGTGCAGACCCCGCACCAGCAGAAGGTCGCCGAGCTGGCGCTGGAACTGCTTGGCCCCGAGGGGGCGGTGCGCGAAGGGGCCGGTGAACGGGCGCTGCACGGCTTCTTGATGTCGCGCTGTCTGACCATCGCCGGCGGCACCACCCAGGTGCAGCTGAACGTCGTCGCGGAGCGGCTGCTCGGCCTGCCCCGGGACCCGGAGCCCCGCCCCCTGATCTGACTCCCTGATCCGAGTCCCTGGCCTGGGTCCCCGGTCTGAGTCCCCGAACTGACTCCCTGATCCGAGTCCCCGGTCCGGGTCCCCGGATTCGGGTTCTGATTCGGCCACTTCCAGGAGGATGTGTATGGCTGGCAAGGCGTACGTCGTCGGCGTCGGGATGACGAAGTTCGAGAAGCCCGAGACCCGCGAGTGGCAGTACTGGGACATGGCGAAGGAGGCGGGCGGCAAGGCGCTCGCGGACGCCGGGGTCGGCTACGAGGCGGTCGAGCAGCTGCCGGTCGGCTTCTGCTACCAGGCCTCGACGGCCGGTCAGCGCGCCGCGTACGAACTGGGCCTGACCGGCATCCCCGTCTACAACGTCAACAACAACTGCGCGACCGCCTCGACCGCGCTGATGATGGCGCGCCAGTTCGTCGAGTCCGGTATCAACGACTGCGTCCTGGCGCTCGGCTTCGAGAAGATGAAGCGCGGCGCGCTGGGCGGGGGCGCGGACAGCGGCGATTTCCAGACCTCGCCGGTGGCCCGCCACTACGGGGTGATGGCCGCCGCCCATGGCTTCGAGATGACGCCGCCCACCGCCCAGATCTTCGGCAACGCGGCCCGCGAACACATGGAGCGCTACGGCACCACCGCCGAACAGCTCGCCACGGTCGGCGCCAAGAACCACCGGCACTCCGCCCACAACCCGAACGCCCAGTTCCAGGACGTCTACACGGCCGAGGAGATCCTCGCCGCCAAGACCATCCACCGGCCGCTGACCAAGTTGCAGTGTTCACCGACGTCCGACGGCGCGGCCGCGGCCGTGATCGCCTCCGACCGGTTCGTCCGCGAACACGGCCTGGCCGACCGGGCGGTGGAGATCGCCGCCCAGGCCATGACCACCGACACCGAGGAGAGTTTCGCCTCCGGCTCCTGTATCGATGTCGTCGGCAAGCCGATGACGCGGGCGGCGGCCCGGCAGGTGTTCGCGGCGAGCGGCATCGGCATCGAGGACGTGGACGTCATCGAGCTGCACGACTGCTTCTCGGTCAACGAGCTGCTGACGTACGAGGCGCTGGGCATGTGCCCGGACGGGGAGTCGGGGAAGCTGGTCGCCGACGGCGCCACGACCTACGGCGGCCGCTGGGTGGTCAACCCGTCCGGCGGGCTGATCTCCAAGGGGCATCCGCTGGGCGCGACGGGGCTGGCACAGACCGCCGAGCTGGTCTGGCAGCTCCGCGGCACGGCGGGCGAGCGACAGGTCCCCGGCGCCCGGGTGGGCCTGGCACACAACATCGGTCTGGGCGGCGCCGCGGTGGTGACGCTGCTGCGCAGGTGAGGAGCGCCGGGCCGGTGAGGAGCGCTGCCGCAGGGTTGGTGGATCGCCAGGCGGGGGGTGAACGCTGCGCAGGGGACCACAGGCCGGGGGTGGTCGCTGCTCAGGAGGTGGATCGCCAGGCCGGGGGCGGCGGTGCGCAGGCGATGCGGATGCGGACGCGGATGCCGATGCAGATGCGGCTCGCCGGGGTAACCAGCCTGTTTTTGTGGGTAATTGGTCTGCTGGGGGCCCTCTCACCCCCTACGGGCCCGCCGCCCCCACCCCGTACGGGCCCCGCCCCGAAGCCCGGCCCCTGGCCCCCTCCGCCCGCCCCTCTGCCTCTCCCGCCGGCCCGTCTCCCTCCCCCCCGCCCCCTACGTCTTACGACCTAGGTCTCCTGTCAGGTGGCATGTGCACCGATATACCGATGCGGGATTCAAGCGGCGAATGCGAGCATGGGCGGCATGCCGCCGATAGCCGCCTCCGCCACGTTGCCCGAAACCACGCGGCGGACGGCCGCACCGGCCTGGCTGGTGATGCTGTTGGTGTGCGCCGGGCAGTTCCTGGTCGTCCTGGACGTCTCCGTCGTGAATGTGGCGCTGCCCGCCATGCGGACCGGCCTGGGCCTGAGCGAACTGGGCCTCCAGTGGATCGTCAACGCGTATGTGATCACCTTCGCCGGGTTCATGCTGCTCGGCGGCCGGGCCGCGGACATCTTCGGCCGTAAGCGGATCTTCGTCCTCGGGCTGGCGCTGTTCACCGTCGCGAGCCTGGGCGGTGCGCTGGCCCAGCAGCCCTGGCAGCTGATCGCGGCCCGGACGGTCCAGGGCGTGGGCGCCGCCGTGCTCTCACCGGCCACGCTCACCATCCTGACCACGTCGTTTCCGACCGGCCCGGCCCGTACACACGCCATCGCCACCTGGACGGCGGTCGGTGCCGGCGGTGGCGCGGTGGGCGGTCTGGTCGGCGGGGTGCTCACCGAGTATCTGTCCTGGCGCTGGGTGCTGTTGATCAATGTGCCGGTCGGGGCGCTGGTGCTGGCCGGCGCGGCGCTGTGGCTCACCGAGAGCCGGCAGGGCGCCGCGCGGCGGCTCGATGTGCCCGGCGCGGTGCTGGTGACCGGCGGGCTCGCACTGGTGGCTTACGGGATCGTGCAGACCGAGACGGACGGCTGGCGGTCGGCGTCCGCGCTGCTGCCGCTGGCGGCCGGGCTGGTCGTGATCGCGGCCTTCCTCGTCGTCGAGGCGCGCGCCAAGGCCCCGCTGATGCCGCTGGGTCTCTTCCGGCTGCGCTCGGTCCACTCGGCGAACGGGGCGATGGTGCTGGCCGGCGCCGCGATGTTCTCCATGTGGTACTTCCTGTCGCTCTACGTGCAGAACGTGCTGGGCTACCGGCCCCTTGAGGCCGGGCTCTCCTTCATCCCGCACTCGCTCTCCATCGTCCTCGGCTCCAAGATCGCACCGCGGCTGATGAACCGGCTGGGCGCCAAGACCCTGGCCATCGCCGGTGCGGTGATCTCCGCGTCCGGTATGGCGTGGCAGGGCACGATGGACGTCGACGGCACCTACCTCGGCACCATCCTCGGGCCGGGCATCCTGATGGCGCTGGGCGCGGGCCTGACCGCGACCCCGATCGCGGCGATCGCCACCTCCGGTGCCGCCCCCGCCGACCAGGGGCTGGTCTCCGGCCTGATCAACACCTCCCGTCAAATGGGCGGCGCGCTGGGCCTGTCGGTCCTGTCGACCGTCGCCGCATCCCGTATCGAGGCAGGCCACGGCCCGAAGGCCCTGGCGGACGGCTACGGTCTGGCCTTCCAGGTCGGTTCGATGATCCTGCTGGGCAGCATCCTGCTGATGATCATCGCGCTGCCGCGACGACGGGCGGACGCCGCCCCCGGCTGAGGCGGCAACAGGCCGTGCGGGCCCGCTCCCTCCCGGGTGCGGGCCCCCTCCCTCCCGCTACAGCCAGCCGTTGCGCCGCGCCGCCCGCACCGCCTCCATGCGGTTGCGGGTACCGGTCTTGCCGATCGCTGCGGAGAGGTAGTTGCGGACGGTGGCCTGGGAGAGGTGGAGTCTGCCGGCGATGTCGGCGACCGTGGCGCCGTCCACGGCGGCGGTGAGGACGTCGCGCTCGCGCTGGGTCAGGGGGTTGGGGCCGGCGCTCAGCGCGGCCGCGGCGAGGCCGGGGTCGATGACCCGCTCGCCGGCGAGCACCCGGCGGATCGCCGCCGCGAGCTCCTCCACCGGGCCGTCCTTCACCAGGAAGCCGGACGCCCCGGCCTCCATGGCGCGGCGCAGATAGCCGGGGCGGCCGAAGGTCGTCACGATGAGCACCTTGCACGACGGCAGCTGTTCGCGCAGATCGGCCGCGGCGTCCAGGCCGCTGCGGCCGGGGAGTTCGATGTCCAGGAGGGCGATGTCGGGGCGGGCGTCCAGGGCGGCGGCGACGATCTGATCGCCCGCCGCGACCTGGGCCACGACCTGCATGTCCTCTTCCAGGTCGAGCAGCAGCGCCAGCGCGCCCCGCATCATTCCCTGGTCCTCCGCCAGCAGGACCTTGATCACCTGGTCAACTCCTCCACGTCCGTCATATCGCCCGTGCCGACCGGAAGTTCGGCCGTGACACGGAAGCCGCGCCGGCCGTCCGGACCGCTGCGCAGGGTGCCGCCCGCCGCGGCCAGCCGCTCGGCGAGCCCCTTCAGCCCGGTGCCGCCCACCGGCCCCGAACCGCCGGACGGCCCCGAACCGCCGGACGGTGCCGAAGCGTCCGCAGCGCCGACGCCGACGCCGACGCCGACGCCGACGCCGAACGGACGGTCCGGTCCGCTCGCGCCCTCCGGTCCGCTCGTGCCGGCCGTTCCGTTCACCTTGTCCGGGCCGCTCACGCTCGCCGTATCGCGCGCGCCCTCCCTCGCCAGGCGGCCGTCGCCGGGGTCACCGCCGCGTCCGGGAGCGCGGTCGCGAAGCCAGGGCAGGCCCGGTGCCGCGGCGGCACCGGAGCTTATGGGACCACGGCCGTCGTCCGTGATCGTCAGCCGTACCCGTTCGTCGTCGGCGTGGACGTCGATCTCGCAGCGGGTGGCGCCGCTGTGCCGTACGGCGTTGGTGACGCCCTCACGGACCACCCAGCCCAGCAGTGCGCCGGCCTGCGGGGGCAGCGGCGGCCCGGCCTGCCGTACGACGGGCTCGATGCCGGCCGCCTCCAGCACCGAACGGGCCCGGTCCAGCTCGGTGGTCAGGCTGCCCTCGCGATAGCCCGTGACCGCCTCGCGGATCTCGGTCAGCGCCTGCCGGCCGACCGCCTCGATATCGGCGGCCTGGGCGAGCGCCGCGTCCAGATTGCGCGGGGCCAGCCGGCGGACCGCCTCGGCCTTGACCACCACCACGGACAGGGTGTGCCCCAGCAGATCGTGCAGATCGCGGGAGAAGCGCAGCCGCTCCTTCTCGACGGCGCTGCGGGCCAGCTCCTGGCGGGTGGTGTTCAGCTCCTGGATGGTGTCGAACAGGCTCAGGACCGTGGCGGTCACCATGCCGGACAGGAACGTGCCGTACCCGATGCCGAACGAGCCCCAGGGGCGGTCGTCGTGCACGCCGGCCAGATACCCGGCCGTACCGCTGAGCGTGATCAGCCAGAGGGCGAGCTTCTTGCCGCGCAGGGCACGCACCGTGCCCGAGGCCAGTGACAGCAGCGGGAAGAACAGGAACCAGTTGCCGCCGAACCCGAGCGCGATGGTGAAGGTGACGGCGGTGAGCAGCCCCAGTGCGTACAGCGGATGGCGGGAGTCGCGCAGCCGGGGGTTGAAGGAGGACCAGACGACCGTGATGTAGAGGGAGTTGAAGGCGAGCAGCCCCAGGCCGGCCAGCCAGGGGTTGCCGGTCTTGCCCTGGATAATGTTGGAGAAGGCACCCAGGCCCATCAGCAGCCAGGGCAGGAAGGCGTATTTGCCCGGCCCCTGGTCGCTCTTCCTGCCCGGCCACCTCGGCCGGCACGCGCTGTCGTCGGCGCCCTCCGCGCCGCCGGGACCGTCTTCGCCGGCGGCCCGCTGCTTCCTGTGCTGCACTGTCGCTTCCCTGGTCTGCGCCATCGTCGATCACACCGTGCGTGCGGCCCGACGGTACGCGTACACCGCGTAACCGCCGAAGAGTGCCAGCCAGGCGGCCAGTATCGCTACTGCGCCCAGCCCCGGCGCGCCGCCCTGGGTGACGCTCTGGCCGAGCTCGGCGAAGCGGTTGCCGGGCGTCCATGTGGACAGCGAGCGCAGCCAGCCGGGGAACAGCTCGGCCGGGAACCACAGACCGCCGATGATCGACAGCAGCAGCATGCAGCCCGTGTTGACCACGCCCGTGGACTGGGCGGAGAGACGGTAGCCGTTGCCGAGACCGAGCAGGGTGAAGGGCGCGGTGCCGATCCACAGCAGCCCGGCCAGCGCGGCCCACTGCCAGGCCGGCATCCGGACGTCGTTGACCAGCGCGCCCACCAGCAGCACCGAGGCGATGGCCGGCAGCACCGTCACCGAGCCGGTCAGCCCGCGGCCGACCACCACCCGCACGGGGCTCAGCGGGGTGATGCGCAGCTGCCGCAGCCAGCCCAGCTGCTTGTCCTCGGCGACGCCCGTGCCGGTGCCGATCGCCGCGCCCAGCGCGCCGTAGGCGGCCATCCCGACCATCGAGGCGATCTTCCACTCCCTGCCGGCACCGCCGGGGCCCGCACCGATATTGGTCATCAGCACATACATCAGCACCGGCATCCCGATACCGAAGATGACAAAGCCCCTGTCGCGCAGCGTGCGGCGCACTTCGAGGCGGATGTAGTCGAGCATCACGCGAGCTCCTTCGCGGACCGGGGGGCGGTGGCGGCATACGCCGGGGGACGGGGGGCGGCTTCGCCGGAGGTGAGCGCGAGGAAGGCGTCCTCCAGGCTGGCGGGGGTGACCTGGAGGGCCCGGACGAGACCGAGCCCGGCCAGTGCCACGACCGTGGCGTCGGAGTCCGCCGTCCGCAGCAGCGCGCGGTCGCCGCGCACCTCCACGGCGCTCACGCCGGGCAGGCCGGGCAGTGGCTCGGTCGCCGCGCCCGCGAGGTCGAAGGAGACCAGCGAACCGCCGCCCCGCCGCTTGATCGCCTCGCCGCTGCCGTCGGCGACCACGCGGCCGCCGTCTATGACCACGATCCGGTCGGCGTGGTCGTCCGCCTCCTCCAGATAGTGGGTGGAGAACACGATGGTGTTGCCGCGGCGGGCATAGGCCCGCATCGAGCGCCAGAAGGCGCGGCGCGCCTCGACGTCGAGCGCCGCGGTCGGTTCGTCGAGCACCAGCAGCTCGGGGTTGCCGGCCAGCGCCACCGCGAAGCGGACCCGCTGGGCCTGCCCGCCGGACAGCCGGTCCACCCGCCGCCCGCCGAACTCGCCGAGGCCCGCCAGCTCCAGGGCCTCGGTGACCTCCATGGGGTGGGGGTACGTGGCGGCGACGAAGGTGATCAGTTCGCGGACGGTGACCCGCGGAATGGCCTTGCCGTCCTGGAGCATGGCGCCCACCCTGCCCGCCCGCACCGCCGTCTCCGGCGTCCCGCCGAACAGTCGCACCGTCCCCGCATCGGGCGGCAGCAGGCCCAGCAGCATGTTGAGCGTGGTGGACTTCCCCGCGCCGTTGCGCCCGAGCAGCGCCACCGTCTCACCCGCCGCGATCTCCAGCTCCAGCCCGTCCACGGCCCGCACCGCGCCGTAACTCCGCGTCACCCCGGAGAACCCCACCGCCGCGGTCCCACCCGCCGTGTGTGCCGTGTCGCCCGGCTTTGTCGCCCGTGCCATGCCCACCCCGCCTCTCGTCCGATGTCTATGACATTACGGAGAGTTGCCGACCGGCGGCAGAGGCGAATGTGTGTGATCTGACCTGACAAATGTCATGGGTGGGCACGAGGAATGTCATGAGTGGCCGGCGCCCTCCCCGAAAACCTCCCCGGAACCCCCATCGAGACGCGTATCTGACAAAGCGTCAGAGGTCTTCCGGGCGCCGGACGGATCAGCTATACATGAGAGCCATCGGCTAGAACGCGTTCTAGAAGTGCGACATGCGCGCTGTCGGAGCGCGGCGCCGCCGACCAGATACGACCCCGGCACGGTCGACGGTGCGGACGGCCGGGCCGGGGTCTTCACATCGTGGTGAAGGAGCAAGCAGCCCCATGCCCATCGACGCCGCCAAGGCCACCTCCGCCGAGCCGCGGAGCACCGAACTCGCCTGGGACCACAAGGACGTCCAGCTCTACCACCTCGGCATCGGCGCCGGCGCGGCCACCCCGGAGAAACCCCACCCCGCCACCGACCCGGACGAACTGCGCTACACCCTGGAGAGCGCCCTGCACGTCCTGCCCGGCTTCGCCACCGTCGCGGGCGGCGGAATGGCCCTCGCCGGCGGGCTCTCCGCCCCGGGCATCGACGTCGACCTCGCCGCGGTCCTGCACGGCGGCCAGACCGTCACCGTGCACCGCCCCCTCCCGGTGAGCGGCCGCGCCACCCAGACCTCGTCGGTCCCCGCCGTGTACGACAAGGGCAAGGCCGCCGTCATCGTGCTGCGCTCCGAAGTCGCCGACGACGACGGGCCCCTGTGGACCTGCGACACCCAGATCTTCGTCCGTGGCGAGGGCGGCTTCGGCGGCGACCGCGGCCCCTCCGCCCGCCTCGAACTCCCCGACCGCGCCCCCGACCTGAGCACCGAGCGCCATATCCGCGAGGACCAGGCCCTGCTCTACCGCCTCTCCGGCGACTGGAACCCGCTGCACGCCGACCCCGAGTTCGCCAAGCTCGCCGGGTTCGACCGGCCGATTCTGCACGGGCTGTGCACCTACGGGGTCACGCTCAAGGCCGTCGTCGACACGCTGCTCGGCGGCGATGTCGCCCGCGTGCGGTCGTACACGACCCGCTTCGCCGGGGTGGTCTTCCCGGGGGAGACCCTGCGGATCCGTCTGTGGCGGGAGCCCGGCCGGATCCAGGCGTCGGTCACCGCCGCCGACCGGGACGAGGCCCCGGTGCTGGCGGACACCGTCGTGGAGCACAGCTAGGGGTGTCTCCCCTAGGTGCCTGTCTTCAAAGTCCCGCCTGCCTCTACGGGCGAACGACGGGACTTCGAAGACAGGCCCCAGGGCCGATCCCCCAGACAGCCTTGCCGGTCCGGGCCGGGGCCGGCGTGTCGTCCGTACGAGAGGAGCCGTGACATGCGCGCAGCCGTACAGCACGAGACAGGGCAGGACAAGCTCGAAGTCGTCGACGACATCGAGGCGGTGGGGTTTGGGCCCGGCAAGGTCAGGATCCGGATCCGGGCGACCGGACTGTGCCACTCCGATCTCTCGGCGATGAACGGGGTGCTCCCGCAGCCCGCCCCCTTCGTCCCCGGGCACGAGGGCGCCGGGGAGATCCTCGACGTCGGCGACGGCGTCACCGGACTCGCCCAGGGCGACCGCGTCCTGATGTGCTGGCTGCCCGCCTGCGGCAGCTGCCCGTCCTGCAAGCGCGGCCAGACCCATCTGTGTCTGGCCGGCTTCATGAACGCCGGCACGCCCAACTTCCGGCGCCCCGGCGGGGACGTCTTCGGCTTCGCCGGCACCGGCACCTTCACCGAGGAGGTCGTGGTCGCCGCCAACTGCGCGGTCCCGATCCCGGACGACGTCCCCTACGAGATCGCCGCGCTCATCGGCTGCGGAGTCACCACCGGGCTGGGCGCGGCGCTCAACACGGCCAAGGTGGAGGCGGCGTCCTCGGTCGCGGTGATCGGCTGCGGCGGCGTCGGCATCTCCACGATCCAGGGGGCGAAGGCCTGCGGCGCGGCCCAGATCATCGCCGTCGACCCGGTACCCGCCCGGCGGGAGGCCGCGCTGCGCTTCGGCGCGACCGAAGCCGTCGCCCCGGAGGAGTTCGCCGACGCCAAGACCCGGATCACCGCGGGGGAGGGCTTCGACTACGTCTTCGAGGTGGTCGGCAAGTCCGCCACCGCCCGTACCGCCTACGAGATGACCCGGCGCGGCGGCACATTGTGCGTGGTCGGCGCGGGCGCCATGGACGACACCTTCCAGGTCAATATGTTCGAGTTGTTCTTCGACGAGAAGCGGATCCTGCCGTCCCTGTACGGCGGCGCGGACGTGCTGCGCTCCTACGAGCGGGCCATCGCCCTGTGGCGGGCCGGCCGGATCGATCTCGAAGGCCTGATCACCCATCGCGTCCAGCTCGCCGAGATCAATGACGCGCTCGACCAGATGCGCTCCGGCACCTCGCTGCGCACCTGCATAGAGATCTGACGTGCTCCCGGACGACTGGAGAGGACAGGAATGGCACAGCCACTGGAGGGCCTGACCGCGATCGTCACCGGTGCCGGGCGCGGCCTGGGCCGCGCCGAAGCCCTGGAACTCGCCCGCCTCGGCGCATCCGTCGTGGTCAACGACTACGGGCAGCCGGGCCGCGACGGTTCGGGCGAGGCCTCGGCGGCACCCGCCGAGGAGGTCGCCGCCGAGATCCGCGCGGCGGGCGGCCGGGCCGTCGCCCACCTCGGCGACGTCGCCGACCACGAACACGCCCGCGCACTGGTGCAACTGGCGGTCGAGACGTACGGAAGGCTCGACATCCTGGTCAACAACGCGGGCATCCTGCGCGACCGGATGGTGTTCTCGATGACCGAGGACGAATGGGACTCGGTGATCCGTGTGCACCTCAAGGGTCACTTCAACACCACCCACTTCGCCGCGGCCCACTGGCGCGAGCGCTCCAAGGCGGCCGGCGGTCCCGTCCATGGCCGCATCGTCAACACCTCCTCCGAGGCGTTCCTCGCGGGCTCGGCGGGCCAGCCCAACTACGCCGCGGCCAAAGGCGGCATCGTCGGCCTGACCACCTCCACGGCGCTGGCGCTGGGCAAATACGGCGTGACCGCCAATGCGATCTGCCCGCGCGCCCGCACCCGTATGACCGAGGACGTCTTCGCCGGCCTTCCCGCCCGTCAGGAGGGCCAGGAGGCCGGGGACGGCGGGCTGGACGTGCTCGCGCCCGAACATGTCGCCCCGCTCGTCGGCTATCTCGCCTCGCCGGCCGCGGCCCGGGTCAACGGCCAGCTGCTGGTCGTGCACGGCGGCATGGTCGCCATCGCCGAACGCCCGCGGATCGCCGCCAAGTTCGACACCACGAAGGACCTCTTCAGCTTCGCGGAGCTGGACGAGCTGCTCACGCCGTACTACGCGCAGCGCCCGCCGGACGAGACCTTCGCGGCGGCCGAGGTGCTGGCCCTCAAGCACGACTGACGGTTCCCCGGGCCCACCCTGCACACACGGCCGTGGCCGCCGCCCGCGAACGATGCGGTGCGGTGGCCACGGCCGTGCGTGCGGCCGGCGGTCAGGATCCGCCGGACCGGCCTTACGCGTCCTGGCGCTGCTTCTCCCGGCGGTGCCGGCCATGGGCGGCGGAGTCGGACTCCTCGGCGGCGGCCGGGCCACGGTGCTTGCCGGAGCGTGCCGCCTCGGCGGCCTGGGCGGATGCCTCCTGGGGGCGCGCCTGGGTCGTGTCGGTTCGGGCTTCGGACATGGAAAGAGTCACTCCGTCAGATTGCTTACAGCTGTACGCGTCGGGACCTCGCCCGACGACCGCCAAGGCTGACCCGAGCGGCACTGTCGGTGGCCGGTCGACCGGCTGCGTAGCCCCCGCCCGAAATTCTAACGGGGCCGGAAATCACGCTTCACCGGGTCTACCGGGCCGCCTGAGGCGCCTGTTGCAGGGGTACTGGCCTGCACATTCGGAGATGCGCGGGAAGGTGCCGCGGTTCCGCGCCCGTGGGCTGTGGTTGTGCAGATGCTGTGGAGCGGTTGTCAGCATCACCTGCATCCAGGACAATCCCCCCGCCGCTCCCGGCAACCGCCCCGGAAGGCGGCCCCTGCACCGGCTGCACCGGCACGTCCGGCAGCCGTACGGGCACGTCCGCCGGCCGCACCGGCCTCACGGGCTCCACCGACCCCAGAGGCTGCCCTCGCCCCACCGGCCCGGACGCCTCCTCCGGCCCCGGCGTCTCCATCAACCCCGGCGTCTCCGTCAACCCCGGCGTCTCCGTCAACCCCGGCATCTCCACCGGCCCCGCCGTCTCCACCAACCGCACCCGCCGCACCGACCGCACCGACCGCACCGCCTCAACAGGCTCAACCGGCCCCAGCGGCACAGCCATCCGCGCCACCCCGCACGGCTCGGCCTCCGTCGCGTACGGCAGCAGCAGTTCGCCGCCGGCCGTCCACAGCCCGGCTCCCGCCAGCCACCCCTCCGGCGCCGGGAAGTGCCGCAACTGCCGCTCCGAGGGCCGCCAGACACCCAGCCACGTACCGTTCGCCGCCTCCCTGCGGAACGCCACCGCGCAGCTCTCGGGAGCCAGCATCTGCCCCGGCTGCATCGCGAACGGTGTGAGAGTGCCCTCCGCGGGCCGCAGGCACTCCGGGAAGCGCACCGGGCGGCTGCTGCCCAATACGCCCCAGCCCAGCCGGTCGTGCCCCGGTGCGTCGGACCGTACGAGCAGCAGCCCGCTGTCCGGATCGGCGAGCAGCAGCCGGTCGTTGCTCTCGTCGGTGATCTGTAGCAGCAGGCCGGTCTCGCCGCCCCGCTCCAGGTCGACCACCACGGTCTTCGTCCGGCCGTCCAGCTCCCGGTCCAGCGCCAGCAGCCGGCCGCTCCGGTCCAGCCAGACGCCGCCCGTGCAGCGTCCCGGGATCCGGATGACCCGCTCGGGGCCGTCCGCACCGCCGTGCAGCAGCCACAGCGTGGTCGTCCGCGCCTCGGGCGCCAGGGCGTAGCCGAGTGTCCCGCCCGGGGCGGGCGGCAGCAGGGTCAGTGCGGGGGCCGGGACGGCGCCCAGCAGGAGTTCGCCGGTGCCGGGGCCCGCCGGGTAGAGCAGGGAGACGGCGAAGCGGTCGGCGACCCGGCGCAGGATCAGCACCCGTCCGTCCGTGAGCGGCAGCAGCGCGCTGTCCGGCTCCTCGGGCTGGGTGCCCTGTAGCGGCACGGCGTACGGCTCGGGGCCGCTCAGGGTCCAGCGCTCCGGAAACCAGCTCCCGGCGGCGTCGTCGTGACGGGCGAGCCGGGCGGCGTACGAGCCGTCGGCGGCGATCGTCAGCGCCGCGCGGTGCGGGCGGGCCGGCGCCGTGGCGTCCTCGGTGGCACAGATCGTCATCGGGTGGTCACCTCCAGTCGGCAACCGAAGGTAGTTTTCGCACGTCCGGCCGGTCGCCGGGAGGCGCTGCACTTCACGCATAAGGGTGGCAGTTGTCCGGTTCGCCGGTGCTCGACGAGGCGCTTGTGCTTCAGAATTCAAGGAAGGGTTCGGCAGGGGAGAGGGCGGGGCGGGGGAGCGGACCCGAGGGCCCGGCGCCGAGTCACCGCCGGCAGGTAACCTTCCACCCGTGCCCGTACTGTCTGAAGTCCTCACCGCGCTCGACGCCCTCTGGCCCCCCGAGCGGGCCGAAGGGTGGGACGCCGTCGGCACGGTCTGCGGAGATCCCGGCGCCGAGGTCCGCCGTGTGCTGTTCGCCGTCGACCCGGTCCAGGAGATCGTCGACGAGGCGGTCCAGCTCGGCGCCGACCTCCTCGTCACCCACCACCCGCTCTATCTGCGGGGTACGACGACGGTCGCGGCCTCGACCTTCAAGGGCAAGGCCGTCCACACCCTCATCAAGCACGACATCGCCCTGCACGTCGCGCACACCAACGCCGACACCGCCGACCCCGGTGTCTCCGACGCCCTGGCCGGCGCCCTGGACCTGCGCATCGTCGGTCCGCTGGTCCCGGACCCGAGCGATCCGGCAGGCCGCCGCGGCCTGGGCCGGATCTGCGAGCTGACGCATCCGATGACGCTCGCCGACCTCGCGTCGTACGTCGCCGGCCGGCTGCCCGCCACCGCGCAGGGCATCCGGGCGGCCGGTGACCCGGACCGCGAGATCCGGACCATCGCCGTCTCCGGCGGCTCCGGCGACAGCCTCTTCGACGACGTACGGGCGGCCGGTGTGGATGCCTTCCTCACTGCCGACCTGCGCCACCACCCGGCCTCCGAGGCCACACAGGACGCACGGAACAGCCCTCCGGCGCTGCTCGACGCCGCCCACTGGGCCACCGAATGGCCGTGGTGCGAGCAGGCCGCGGCCCAGCTCGACGCGGTCTCCGACCGGCACGACTGGGGACTGCGCACGCATGTCTCCCGTACGGTCACCGACCCCTGGACCGCCCACGCGGCGTCCACCCCCGTCTTCGCCCCGACCCACACCACAGGAGCCCCACGCTGAACGCCGCGCCCGCCGACCAGATCCGCCTTCTGGACATCCAGGCCCTGGATGTCCGGCTCACCCAGCTCGCCCACCGGCGCAACAACCTGCCCGAGCTGGCCGAGTTGCAGACCCTGGAGGCCGACCTCATCCAGCAGCGCGACCTGCTCGTCGCCGCGCAGACCGAGGAGAGCGACACCAGCCGCGAGCAGACCAAGGCCGAGCAGGACGTGGACCAGGTGCGCCAGCGCGCCGCCCGCGACCAGAAGCGCCTGGACTCCGGCGCCGTCACCTCCCCCAAGGACCTGGAGAGCCTCCAGCGCGAACTGACCTCGCTGGCCAAGCGCCAGGGCGACCTGGAGGACGTCGTCCTGGAGGTCATGGAGCGCCGCGAGAGCGCCCAGGAGCGGGTCACCGAGCTCACCGGCCGGGTCGAGGCCATCCAGGCCAAGGTCGACGACGCCGCCACGCGCCGGGACGCCGCCTACGCCGAGATCGACGCCGAGCGCGGCACGGTCACCAAGGAGCGTGAGCTGACCGTCGCCGACATCCCGGCCGATCTGCTCAAGCTCTACGACAAGATCCGCGCGAAGGAGGGCGGCGTCGGCGCGGCCCGTCTCTTCCAGCGCCGCTGCGAGGGCTGCCGGCTGGAGCTGAACATCACCGAGGTCAACGATGTGCGGGCGGCCGCCGCCGACGCCGTGCTGCGCTGCGAGAATTGCAGCCGCATCCTGGTCCGTACGCCCGAATCGGGCCTGTAGGCCGTGTCGCGCACGCTGATCGTCGAGGCGGACGGCGGGTCCCGGGGCAACCCGGGGCCGGCCGGCTACGGCGCGGTCGTCCTCGACCCGGAGACGGGCGAGGCGCTGGCCGAGGCCGCCGAGTTCATCGGTACCGCCACCAACAACGTCGCCGAGTACAAGGGCCTGGTGGCCGGTCTGCGGGCGGCGCACGCGCTCGATCCGCAGGCCCGTATCCGGGTGCGGATGGACTCCAAGCTTGTCGTCGAGCAGATGTCGGGCCGCTGGAAGATCAAGCACCCGGACATGAAGCCGCTGGCCGCCGAGGCCGCCTCGGTCTTCCCGCCCGGCCAGGTCACCTACGAGTGGATCCCGCGCGCGCAGAACAAGCACGCCGACCGGCTCGCCAACGAGGCGATGGATGCCGGGAAGATCGGCCGGCAGTGGGAGCCGCGCGACTCCAGGGCGGCGCTCGCCACCGCCGCGGCGCCCGCCCGCAGCGCCGCCGCACAGGCCGCCGACGAGGCCGCGGACACAGCGGAGGAGGCTGTCTCCGCGAGCGCCCCGTCGGTCGGCTGGGGCCCCGATGTCGGCCCGCCCTCGACCTTCGTCCTGCTGCGGCACGGCGAGACCCCCCTGACGCCCGAGAAGCGCTTCTCCGGCAGCGGCGGCACCGACCCCGCGCTCTCCGCCGCCGGGCGCCGGCAGGCCGAGGCCACCGCCGCCGGGCTCGCCGCCCGCGGCACGATCCAGGCCATCGTCAGCTCACCGCTGCGGCGCTGCCAGGAGACCGCGGGGGCGGTCGCGGACCGGCTCGGTCTGGAGGTCCGTATCGAGGAGGGCCTGCGCGAGACCGACTTCGGGGCGTGGGAGGGACTGACCTTCGCCGAGGTGCAGGAGCGTTACCCCGACGACCTCGACGCCTGGCTCGGCTCGGCCAAGGTGGCGCCCACCGGAGGCGGCGAGTCCTTCGCGACGGTCTCCCGCCGCGTCGCCGTCGCCCGCGACAAGCTCCTCGCCCGGTACGCGGGCAAGACCGTCCTGCTGGTCACGCACGTCACCCCGGTCAAGACGCTGGTCCGGCTGGCACTGGGCGCCCCGCCGGAGTCGCTGTTCCGGATGGAGCTGTCCGCGGCGTCGCTCTCCGTCGTCGCGTACTACTCCGACGGCAACGCCTCGCTGCGGCTGCTGAACGACACCTCGCATCTGCGATAGCGCCCCTCGTCGCGGTGGCACGAGCGGCCGCGGCTCCGGGGCGCAGTACGCCAGGCAGGTACGCGAAAGGGCCCGGCACATCGGTGGTCGATGTGCCGGGCCCTTTCACGTGCGCGCGAGCGGCCCTCAGGCTCCTGTGCGCGCGACCGGTCCTGAGGTCCCCGTGCGCGCGAGCGGTCCTCAGGCCGCCAACGCCGCCGCCTCCTGGGCGAGCCGGCGCACCCGGTCCCAGTCCTTCGTGGCCAGCGCCTCGTCCGGCAGCATCCAGGTGCCGCCGACGCAACCCACGTTCGGCAGCGCCAGGTAGGACGGCGCCGAGGCCAGGCCGATGCCGCCGGTCGGGCAGAAGCGGGCCTGCGGCAGTGGCGCGGCCAGCGACTTGAGGTAGGCGGTGCCGCCGGCCGCCTCGGCCGGGAAGAACTTCATCTCGGTGATCCCCTCCTCCAGCAGGGTCACCACCTCCGAAGCCGTCGAGACGCCCGGCAGGAACGGCACACCGGAGTCCTTCATCGCGCCCAGCAGCCGCGGTGACCAGCCCGGACTCACCAGGAAACGGGAGCCGGCCGTCAGGGCCGCCTCGACCTGGCCGGGGGTGAGCACGGTGCCCGCGCCGATCACCGCCTCGGGGACCTCGTCGGTGACGGCCCGGATCGCGTCCAGCGCGGCGGGCGTCCGCAGGGTCACCTCGATCGCGGGCAGCCCGCCCGCGACGAGCGCACGGGCGAGCGGTACGGCGTCGGCCGCATCATGCAGCACGACGACGGGAATGACGGGGGCGAGCCCGAGGACCGAGGAAGTGGGAGACGCCGAGGGCTTGGACGGGGCTCCCGTCCGCTCACGGGGGTCCCCCCGCCCGAGCGATGCCGGGAGCGGGGGAGGAGTGGAGGGACCGGGGGAGGAGGCGGCGCGAGTCACGCCGCCCATAGTGCGCCCACTCGCCCACCCTCCGCAACGAACGTTGCGCATGCCGCAACAGCACCCCTGCGGGTGCGCCCTACAGCTCCGTCACGATCACATCGACGGCCCACGCCTTGCCGCCCTTCGCAGGGGGCTCCGCCTCCACCGCATAGCCCAGCCCCCGCAGCGCCTCCATCAGCTCCGCCGGGCCGGCCGGCTCCAGACCCGCCGTCAGCAGATCCCGCACCAGCCGCCCCTTGGTCGCCTTGTTGAAGTGGCTGACCACCGTCCGCTTCTCCACCCCGGCCACGGTCTTCGACTGGAGCACCCGCACCGTCGCGGTACGCCCGGCCACCTCGCCCTTGGGCTTCCAGGCCGTCGCATATGCCGCCGAGCGCAGATCCAGCACCAGCCCCTCCCCGGCGACCGCGGGCAGCACCTCCGCCATCGGCGCCCGCCAGTACGCGCCCAGCGCGCCGAGCCCCGGCAGCTTCACGCCCATCGAGCAGCGGTAGGAGGGAATGCGGTCGCCGATGCGTACGGCGCCCCACAGGCCCGAGAACACCAGCAGCGACCGCTCGGCCCGCTTCCGCGCCGCAGCGTCCAGGGACGCCAGGCCGAGCGCGTCATAGAGCACCCCGGTGTAGATCTCCCCGGCCGGCCGCGTCCCGGCCGTCCGCAGCCCCGCGTTCTTGGCGATCTCCCCCTTGAGGCCCTCGCTGAGCCCGAGCACCTCCTGGGCCTTGGTCTCGTCCGCCGCGCACAGCTCGACCAGCTCCTCCAGCACCGCCGCACGCGAGGCGGCCAGCCCCGGCAGCGACAGCGCACCGGCGTCCAGCGGCGCCCCGGCCGCTCCCGTGGCCTTCCCTTCGGACGGCGGCAACAGCACGAGCACGGTGTTTCTCCTTCACGGCGGTACGGGCGGGGATGCGGCCCCGGGAAAGCGTATGGCCTGCGACGGGCGGACGGAGAACCCGCGAGCCGCCCCGGGCGGCCCGGGGCCGCCGCCCGCACGCCGCGCCGGGAGCGGCCGCCCGCCATACGCTCGACTTCATGCCCCGTCTCCATATGCATGTGACCGACGCAGCCGAGGCCCCGCTGCGTGTCGCGCTGCGTGAGCTGCGCGGGAAGCTGGAGATCCCGGACCACTTCCCGCCCACGGCACAGGCCGAGGCGGACAGCGCCGCCCGCGCCCCGCGGATCCTGGCAGCCGACGGCGCGGTGGCGACCGAGCACACCCTGGAGGACGCCACCGAGCTCCCCCTCTTCACCCTCGACCCGCCCGGCTCCCTCGATCTCGACCAGGCCATGTTCCTGTCCCGGCGCCCCGGCGGGGGCTACCGCGTCCACTACGCGATCGCCGATGTCGCTTCCTTCGTGACACCCGGCGGCGCCCTGGACGCCGAGGCGCACCACCGCGTGACGACCCTCTACTTCCCCGACGAGCGGGTGCCGCTGCACCCGCAGGTGCTGAGCGAGGGCGCCGCCAGCCTGCTGCCCGACCGGGACCGCCCGGCCGTCCTGTGGCAGCTCGACCTGGACGCGGACGGGGCCCTGACCGCCGCCTCCGTACGCCGTGCCCTGGTCCGCTCCCGCGCCCGGCTGGACTACGCGGGCGTCCAGCGGATCCTCGACGACGGGACGGCCGAGGAACCGCTCGCCCTGCTCCGCGAGATCGGGCTGCTGCGGGAGAAGCGGGAGGTCGACCGGGGCGCGATCTCCCTGAACGTCCCCGAGCAGGAGATCGTCGAGCGGGACGGCTGCTACACCCTCGAATACCGCGCCCCGCTCCCGGCCTACGGCTGGAACGCGCAGATCTCCCTGCTCACCGGCATGGCCGCGGCCGAGCTGATGCTCGCCTCCGGCACCGGCATCCTCCGTACGCTGCCGACCGCCCCCGACGGTTCGGTCGCCCGGCTCCGGCTGACCGCCCGCGCGCTCGGCGTCGACTGGCCCCACCACACCTCGTACGCGGCGCTGATCCGCACGCTCGACCCGCGGCGCCCCGCCCACGCCGCGTTCCTCCAGGAGTGCACCGCCCTGCTGCGCGGCGCCGGCTACACCGTCTTCGACGGCACCGCGCCCCCGGCCTCCGAGGCGACGCACGCCGCGGTGGCCGCCCCGTACGCGCATGCCACCGCGCCGCTGCGGCGGCTGGCCGACCGCTACACCTCCGAGCTGTGCCTGGCCGCCTCGGCCGGCGTCGAACCGGCCGAGTGGGTGCGCAGCGCGCTGCCCGCCCTGCCCCGTGAGATGGAGACCGGCACCCGGCGCGCCAACCAGGTGGAGCGGTCCTGTGTCGACCTCGTCGAGGCGGCGCTGCTGCGGGACCGGGTCGGCGAGGTCTTCGAGGCGCTGGTCGTCGAGATCGAGGAGAAGGACCCCACCCACGGCATCGTCCACCTCTACGACCCGGCCGTCATCGGGACCGTCGAAGCCGCCCCGGAAGGCCCCGCGCTGCCCCTCGGCCGCCGCATCCCGGTCCGCCTCGCCGAAGCCGAACCGGGCCGCCGCCCGGTCCGCTTCACCCCTGCCTGAGCGTGCCCCCGCCCGTCTCCGGCGCCGTGGCCCGGCGCGTCTCCGGTGCCGCGCCGCCGCCCGCCTCCGTCAGCCGCGCCCGCAGTGCCGCCACCGCCGCCCGCGCGTCGTCGGCATGGAACCGCACCGTCCGCACCGTCTCCCGCCGCCCCAACAGCCGGACGGCCACGACCGGTTCGGACAGCTCGACGGTGACCGAGGTCTGGCCGCCCACCCTCAGCTCCACCACCCCGTCACCGTCCTTCTCCGTCGCCGCGACGAACCGGAGGTCGTAGCGGACGGCAGCGATCCGCTCCAGCGGTATCCGGATCTCCCGGCGCGCACCGTCCCGCAGCCACAACGTGTCCGCCGTCAGCACATGCGGCCGGGTGACCGCCGCGGCCTGGAACCCCAGGATCGTCAGCACCGTGTAGACGTCGACGACCAGCATCACCGCGTGCACCCCCGGAAGACCGGCGAGCAGCACGCTGACCCCGACCGTCTCCACCACACACACGAACGTCAGCCCGTACACGAGCGCCGCCGCATACCCCAGGGCCAGGTCGCCCGGCGCCACGCCGATCCGCTGCCGCGCCACCCAGCGGGCCAGGCTGATCTGCCACCGCGCCTCGTGGGCGGCCAGCCGGCGCAGCGCCGTCCGCCGGCTCACCCCGCACGCTCCGTGAGCAGCTGGATCGCCCTGCGGACGGCCTGGGCCTGCGCGGGCGTGAACTGGGCGTAGTAGGCCGTCATGAAGCCGCCGTCCGCCTCCGCGCCCGCCCCGGCCGCCCGCTCCCAGTGCTCCCGGCCGAGCGCGGCGATCACCGCGTCCGGAATGCAGTCGGCGAGCGCCTGCCCGGCCTGTTCCACCCCCGGATCATCCGTCCCCGCCTCCGCCAGCGCATCGAGCAGCCCGTACACCTCGTACGTCCGGTCCATCGCCCCCGGTGCCGCGGTCATCTCCGCGAGCAGCTCCACCATCCGCTTGTTCCCTCCCTCGCCGCCCGTCGATTCGAGCAGCGCCAGCACCTCCCGCTCCTTCGCCGCCATCGCGGGCTCCGGACCGGGGCGCGCGGCCGAGGTGCGGGCCATCTGCGCGAAGAGCGCCGCGAGTTCGTCCGACACGGGGCCCTCCGCGGGCAGCCCGCCGTGCTCCTCCGCCTGCCGCCGCACCGCCGCCAGCCGGCCCCGCCGGGCCCGGATCTCCTCCTCCTGGCGGGCCAGATCCGCGTCCAGTTCGGCCAGCACCTCGTGCAACTCGCGCCCGGCGTCATCGGCGAGGACGTCCCGCACCTCGTCCAGCCCGAGCCCCAGCTCCGTCAGCCGGCGCACCCGCGCGAGCGCGACCGCGTCCCGCAGCCCGTACTCCCGGTAGCCGTTGGCACGGCGTTCCGGCTCGGGCAGCAGTCCGAGGTGGTGGTAGTGGCGTACGGCACGGGTGCTGACACCGATCAGACCTGCGAGCTCACCGATTCTCATGTGCCCAGTACAAACGTTGCCGCTGCGACAAGGTCAAGGGCGGACAAGGTCAAGAGCGAATCCGGGGGAGCGCCGGAAACAGCCCCGGCCGGGAACCGGGGAGAGCCCGGCGAGGGGAGGTGCCCCCTACGGGTAGCATGGTCGGCACGGCGGACGAGCCGGCCGGGCGGCCGCGTGGGGATCTACGATCCTCCCGAGGAACGTCCGGGCTCCACAGGGCAAGGTGGTGGGTAACGCCCACCCGGGGTGACCCGCGGGACAGTGCCACAGAAAACAGACCGCCCGGACCGCAAGGACCGGGTAAGGGTGAAACGGTGGTGTAAGAGACCACCAGCCTCCGAGGTGACTCGGAGGGCTAGGTAAACCCCACCTGGAGCAAGGTCAAGAGGAGACATCGGCTGATGTCTCTGCGCGGACGACTGAGGGCTGCCCGCCCGAGTCCGCGGGTAGACCGCACGAGGCTGCCGGCAACGGCAGCCCTAGATGGATGGCCGTCTCCCCCCGGCCCGCAAGGACCGGGGGCGACAGAACCCGGCGTACAGGCCGACTCGTCCGCCGCCCAGCTCCTCTGAGCTGGGCTCTCTCTTTTCCCGGCCCTTTCGGACAAGAGTCCCGGGACGGCCGGGCTCGGTCGGCCTGCGCAGCAGAGGCTGAGGTGCGTCGCCTCGTGGGCGAGGCCGTATCGCGTGGGCGCGTACGTCCCGAAGAAGAATGTGGTGCCGGGCTCTCCCCTGTGGAGCCCGGCACCACCGCTGTGAGGGACGGCAGTTGCGGAGCCGTCGACCGGGTGCGGTGACGTATGCGGTGTCAGCGTGCCGTGGCGGGCCACGACATGAAGGCACTCCTGTGACGCATGAACGACTCGTGCTCGGGTGCGGTCGGCACGTGACCGGTGCGTTCGGCCGGTTCCGCGCAGACGTGAACGCCCCTCCGCACGGTGCCACCGTCCCGGCGAGCATCCTTCAACCCAACCACCGTTGTCAACAATCGTTTAATCCAGGAGTGCCAACGGCCGTTTCCCGGGGCGCCGGTAGACTGCTCTGACACAATTGTTGTGACACTCATGGCGTACCGTACGTGCGACCGTTAACCTCGGAGCGGCGGCGAGTGCGCGGCCGACCGCCCGTCTACCGACCAGGAGTCCACCCATCGCCATGGATGCCTCAGACGCGCACCCGGCGGATGGTCTCCAAGCCGTCGTGGCATCGATCGACGAGCTGCTGAGGGACCTGGAGCTCGGGCGCGACGTCATCGACATGGACCACATCTCGCACCGGACGGGCATCGCGGTCCCTCGCGTACAGGCGTTGCTCGATCACGACGGCAACGAGTCCGAGAGCGTGCAGGACTCCTTCCAGGAGCGTCTGGTCTTCCTGCGGGAGACCAGACGCAAGCCCGACGGGAAGATGTACACCCTCGACGAGATCGGCGCGGGGGCCGGTATCTCCCACGGCCAGGTCGGCTACCTCCTGAACGGAAAGCGGAAGAGCCCCGGGCTGGACGTCACCCGGAAGCTGGAGAAGTTCTTCGACGTGGAGCCCGGCTTCTTCACCGCCACCGAACGGCAGGCGCTCTACCGGGCGTTGCAGTCGACGCACGAGCAGCTGACCCATCTCGCGCTGCTCAGGGGCAAGGGCATCAACCGGCTGGCGATGCGCAGCGGCACCAGCGGCGACAGCAAGATCGACCGGGAACTCCGGGAGGCGCTTTCCGAGGCGCTGAGCCAGCCGGAGAGCGAGGATCCCGAGGTGCGGGAGCTCACGGACAGAATGCGCTCCCTGCCGTCCAAGAGCAGAAGACGGGTCTTTCCGCTGATCCAGGGGCTGCTGGGCCTGGCGCGGCCCGAGAGCGACGACCGTACGCCCCCGGGCCGGCGCGGCAACTGAACGGGCCGGCCGGGGAATCCTGCCGCCGGCCCAGCTCGCCTTTCCCGCCCGTTCCCGGCGAGGTGCCCGCTACTGCCGCTACTGCTTCGCGCCCCGCTGCCGACGCGCTGCCACGTACTCCCGGACCAGAATCCGCAGCGCCGCGTCCACACTCGGCCGGGCGGACCCCTGGAGCAGCGCGGTGCCCTTCCTTGCCGCTGCTCGCAGCGTGAGGCCCTGAATGCCGATCAGAGCACGGACGAACGGCCGGCTGTGCGGCTGGACCAGGTCCACCAGCCCGTACGACGCCGCCAGCCCTGAACGGGCCTGCCGGGCCTGGTCACGGAGCAGCGCCCGGAACCCGTCGGGGGCGCCGTCCTCGGTGCTCAAGTCGGTGCGGGTCAGGCCGCGCCGGGCGAGGTGCTCTTCCGCGATGCCGAGGCGCCCGTTGCTCAGGTCTTCGGCGATGTCGTTCAGGAAGTCGAGGCGCTGACTCGCCTCGATGAAGGTGCGGCAGCCGGCCACGTACTTCTCCGCGGGTGCTCCGCCGAGCAGGCAGGCGATGAGCAGGAACGCGGGCAGCGAATAGCCGTCGACGTAGTGCTGGAAGTCGCTCTCCGACGCAAAACCCTCCGTCCGCACCTCCAGGGGCGCGCCGGCGAGGAAGTCCTCGACGTGCTGCCGGAGTTGCGGCTGCCGGGCGATGGTGTCGACAAGCGTCCGCAGAACGGGCTGGCCGGAGGTGCCGCTCTCCAGGGCGGCGTGCACCTGGCGTTCCCAGTCGCCGAGCGCCGCGATCCGCGTATCGACCGGCCCTTGGTCGATGAGGTTGTCGCTGTGGTGCATGAACGCGGTCGCGGCGATGATGTCGGGCACGAGCTTTGCGGGGAGCAGCAGGCGCACGGCCGTGTACTCGGGGCGGGCGTACCGTGCCACCAGCCGGCGCTGCTCGTCGTAGTCGCGACGCAGTGCGGGGTCCGTGATCTCTGCCTGGTCGAGAGCCTTCGGCCATGTGGCCATCGTGGTGCTCCCCTCCTTCTTGACGGTCCGGGCTTACCTTAGGTGATCGCGAAGGAGGGGCCTGATCCGTTGCGGCATCGCCGCACGGGCCGTGCGCGGCGGGGGCTTCAGCGAGTGGACAGCACCCGTGCCGCTCTGGCCAGCAGACGAGGGCGGGTCAGCGTGTTCGGGTGCCGGCGCATATGGACGACGTCCATGAAGGCCTGGTTGACGCGGGAGTCGATGACGGAGGCTGCCATGATCTTGTCACCGGCCCAGCGGACGAGCCGGTAGCCACGGGGGTAGGGGCCCTTCACATGCGGCTGGGCGAGGTCCGCGGTCGCCGACACCTGCCAGGCCGCGTCGACCACCACACCGGCTCGGCGGAAGTAGTCCCAGGCCGGATCGTGCGGAGCGGCCCCGGCGCGCAGGGCGGCGGCGAGGCACGAGGCCTGGAGGGCGGCAAGTGTCAGGCCCTGCCCGTAGACCGGGTTCACCGAGGCGACGGAGTCTCCCACCGCCACCAGTCCCCCCGGGAACCGGCGCAGCCGCGTGAAGTCGCGTCGTCGGCTCTCCTGGAAGTGGAAGGTCCGGATGTCGCCGTCCATGGCGCAGCGGTCCGCTATCTCGCGCAACGGGCCGACACAGCGCCGCATCCGGGCCAGGAACTCGCCCGGATCGCGCCCCGGGCGGTGGCCGGTGTAGCCGGCCAGTACCACCATCCAGCGGTTGTCCTCCACCGCGACCATCGCCCCTGGTTCGCTGAGCGTGGGCTGGTATCCGCTGGCGGGCCCCGGGGACGCGTGGGCGACGACCGTGCCGGGGAGTTCGTCCCCGCGCCGGAAGACGGCGGTGGCGTAGCCGAGGTCGATCCGCATCCGGTCCAGCGGAGCATGGTCCCACCCGCCGCGCAGCAGCCAGCTGCCCAGGCGGCTGGAGCGCCCCATGGCGTCGACCACCAGGTCCGCGTCCAGTTCGCTCTCGTGACCGGGCGCGGCCGAGGTGTCCTCGGCGGCCGAGTACCGCACGCCCCGGACCCGGCCGGCGCCGAACAGGAGGCCGCGGGCCTGCCCCTGGAGGACGCGGACGTTCGGCAGGGCCGCCACCCGCCGGCGGACGCGGCTTTCGATGAACGGCCGGGTGGCGCCCAGCATCCGGATGTCGGCCACGGGAGCCTTGAGCGCTCCGTCCACGTAGAACTGCACCTCGGGGCCGGTCCCCAGGCGTGCCCCGCCGGCGACGAGTTCGCCGGTGATGCCGGGGAACCAGCGCTCGAGTTGGGTGTGTCCCATGGACAGCAGTGCATGCAGTTGGTGTCGCTGCGGAGCGCCGCGGCCCGTGCCGTCTTCCCCCGTGTCCTCCGCGTCGAGAATGACGACGTCGTCGGCGTGGTCGCTCAGAGCGCGAGCGGCGTACAGCCCCGCGATGCTCCCGCCCAGGACAACAGCGCGTTTCACAAGATCCCCCAGTTGACTGACGTTCCCCGCGCTCCAGGGCGCCGGGCCTGGTCCGGGCACCGACGCCGGCACGGGGCGGGCCAATTCTGCCGTAGCCGTCCGGCGGGACAGACGGCACCGGGGTCCGTCCGAACCCCGCGCTCCGGTCGGCTACTTCCGCTCGGCCACCTCGGTCCGGGAACGCCGTTCCTGCACGTCCTCAAGTGCTGCGGTGACCAGCGGGGCCGTGAGCGCCTGGGCGACGCGCAGCAGCCGTTGGCGTTCGCCGGAGGCCGGGGTGTCCTCGCCGGGAAGGGCCACCTGCGGGCCCGCGGGCGCCTGGGGGTGACCGGTACCGTGCAGCGCCGCCGCACGCCGGGCGGCTTGCAGGCGCTGTGCCGCGTCCCGCAGGGCAGCGGCCGTGGCGGCCGCCTGGAGTTCCTGATCCGTCAGGCGCCGGGCGTCACCGGCGCCCTGGGACGTCTCCTGCTCGTGCCCGGCGTATACCGCGGCTGCGGGCAGCGGCGACAGCCAGGGCCGCAGCGCTCGCATCCCGTCGAGAATCTCGATCACGCGGCGGTGCAGGTTGAATCCCACGTTCCATGCCAGGCGATGGCTCCGTGCGCTGTCCACGCTGAACGCGAGGTCCTCGTCGACTCCTTCGACGACGAGATCCCACAAGGGCTGCAAGGCCTTGATGTCACGACGTTCGCGCAGCCATGCGCCCACCGCGGCACCGGAGAGGCCGTAGCTGGTGATCAGGGCGCCGATCGAGCCGAAGGTGGAGCCGAGCACCCCCACCGTGTCCAGGGCGTGGTTGCCGAAGGCGGCCAGAACGATGGCCGGGACCCAGCACACCACATAGCCGAAGACGAACAGCATGGCGGTGCCGAAGGACCGCAGGGCACGCTGGAATCGGGGGCCCTCCAGCTTCAGCTTGCGGCACTGCCGGTAGGTGCTCAGGGTTCCGCAGGTCAGCGTGGTGAGGAAGACCCCCAGGAACACCTGGATCAGCGGGTCACCCGCGAAGTTCGTGTTGAATTCGAGGGGGTTCGTCGGCCCCGACAGGTCGGCGGAGCAGAACGTGACGACCATGACGGCCGGTGCCGCCAGGTACGCCGCGGACCACACCGTGACCTTGCGGCGCAGCACCGCCGGGCGCTGCCGCAACCGCGGGTCCCACAGCATCGTGAGCAGGTGGAGCAGCGAGAAGCAGCTCAGGATGCCGATGTATACGGGAAGGGTGGCGAAGCTCGGGCTGCCGGTGAGCTCCCCCAGCATCCGGTACCCCGCCGGCGCGGCCATCGCGAACACCAGGCCGGACGCCACGAAGTTCACGGTGATCAAGGACAGGGTGGGCGTGCGGTCGCGCAGAAGTGCCAGGCACTTCCAGCCGGCGATCACGAAGTCGATGATCGCGATGGCCAGGTAGACGACGTTCGAGGTGCTCTCAGACACCCGACCTCCTGTGGGAGAGAGCCGATGAGAGAAACCCGGTGGTGCTCTGGTCGCGCCGCAGCTCCAGGTGGCGTTGGAGCATCACGGTGGCGAAGGCCTCGGCCCGTCGCTCATGAGCGCTGTCGTAGTGCGACCGGTTCAGGATCTGGAGCACCGGCCCCGCCTTGAGCCCGGGAAGGAGCTGCCGCACGGTCTCCTCGGTCATGGGCTGGTCGGAGGAGCCGCTGTCGGCCGGGTGCTCCTCCCACAGGTGGAACAGCTCGTGAAGGCTGGCGTGGAGGCGGGTCAGCTCGTTCGCGGTGGAGTCCACCACGATGAAGTCACGGTCCTTGCCCCGCGCACAGAAACCGGACACTTGCTGAGGAAGCGGCACCTCGGTGATCGTGATCGGCTTGTTGCGCCGCACGGCCACCGCGTCGACGAGGCCCTGCATGTCCCGTACGCCGGAGAGCCCGAGATCGCGATGGACGAGACGGGTGACGGACCAGGTGGCGAAGAAGACCGCCAACTGCTCGCGGAGGGAGGTCCACGGGGAGCTGGGGGCCCGGCGAGGAGCGGGCTGCGGCAGCTCTGCTTGCTGCGATGAACCATTGCGGCGGGGCCACCACATGAACGGGTACTCCTACGGCTGTTGCTGCGCGCGGGGCGAGGACAAGACGGTACGGGGCCCGGATTGACGTCGAGCTCGGCGGGTGTCGGGTTGTCGGTATGTCATGGCACGGCCGGCCTCCCCGGCCGGTACTGCCGCCGGCCTGCCGCCTCGCCGGCGACGAGGGCCGGTGACGAGAGCTGGGCGCGCCACGGCCCCTCCTCCGGTCGGGCGTCGTGCAGGTGCGTACCGGCTCAGCCACCTCAGCCGGAGTGACGGCAAGGCTACAGAGGGATACCGTGCGGAATGTTCCTCAGCGGGACGGGAAAGCGGAAGCCCCTCGCAAGCCAAAGATGGCGCCGGCTCGCACCCGGCCCTTCCTCCTCGCCGAGGCCTGGGGGACGTCCGTTGCCCGCCGGAACGTCCGGATCACCCCGCAATTCGCTGCATGTCAGACGCATTTCGCCTCGCGAGAGTGTAGTGCAGCCCTCCGGTTCCTCCGTGAGGGAGAAGTTACCCGGCGGTCGGGTGGGTTTGCCGTGGTCAGAGCGGTGCGCCGGACGAGCGGGTACCGGCCGGCCCGTCCGCCGTCGCCGCCGTTCCCGCTCCGCGCCGGCACGCCGTGGCGCCGCCACGGATACCCGCGGACAATGGAAGGAGGGAACGGCGGCCGACCGTCGGCGGACGGCTGCTGCTGCGGTAGTGCCCGGGGGATTGCTCCGAGGGCGGTGTGATGCTCGTCGACTGGGATGCGCCGATCACAATGGGCGACGGGGTCGAGCTCCGCGCCGATGTCTTCCTGCCGGACGACGGCGAGACCCATCCCGTGATCATGAGCCTGGGGCCGTACGCCAAGGGGCTTGCCTTTCAGGAGGGGTTCGCCCCCATGTGGCGCACGCTGGAGGCCGAACACCCGGACGCGGTCGCGGGGTCCTCGAACCGCTACCAGAACTGGGAAACGGCCGATCCGGAGAAGTGGGTGCCCGACGGCTACGTCGTGATCCGGGTGGACTCGCGCGGCGCCGGACGGTCGCCCGGATACCTGGACATCCTTTCGCCGCGCGAGACGCAGGACTACTACGACTGCATCGAGTGGGCGGCGGCCCAGCCCTGGAGCAACGGCAGGGTGGGGCTGCTCGGCATCTCGTACTACGCGGTCAACCAGTGGCAGGTCGCGGCGCTGCGGCCGCCGCACCTCGCCGCCATCTGCCCCTGGGAGGGGGCCACCGACTTCTACCGTGAACTCACCCATCACGGCGGGATCCTGCACGTCTTCCTCCCGCACTGGTATCCGGTCCAGGTCGCCTCGATGCAGCACGGTGCCCCCGACAGTCCGCGGCACCGGGTCACGGGGGTTCCGGTCACCGGCCCCGGGGTCCTGAGCGAGGAGGAGCGGGCCAAGAACGCCGCCGACACGGTGGCCGCGTTGCACGACCATGCGCTGCTCGACGCGTACTACCGGGAGCGGAGCGCGGACCTGGCGCGGATCACCGTCCCCGTGCTGTCCGCGGCCAACTGGGCGCATCACCTGCACACCCGGGGCGGGTTCGAGGGGTATGCGGGCGTCGCGAGCGAGCAGAAGTGGCTGGAAGTGCACGGGCTCCAGCACTGGGTGGAGTTCTACACGGACTACGGGGTCGGCCTCCAGAAGCGCTTCTTCGGGCACTTCCTCCAGGGGCAGGACACCGGCTGGGACAAGCAGCCGCCGGTCTTCCTCAATGTGCGGCGGGCCGACGGCAGCTTCGAGCAACGCGCCGAGGAGGAGTGGCCGTTGGCGCGGACCCGGTGGACGGCGTTCCACCTCGACCTCGTCCGTGGCGCTCTCGCGCCGGCGGCGGACCCCGGTGAGCGCAGCGCCGAGTTCGAGGCGCTCGGGGACGGCCTGACCTTCTGGACCGAGCCGCTGGCCGAGGAGCTGGAGCTGACCGGGCCCGGGTCCGCGTCGCTGCGGGTGGCCTCGTCGACCACGGACGCCGACCTCTTCCTCACCCTCCGGGTGCAGGACCCCGACGGCCGCGATGTCACCTTCGTCAGCGCGATGGACCCGCACGGCGCGATCGGGCTGGGCTGGCTGCGGGCCTCGTTCCGCAAGCTCGACGCCGCGCGCAGCAAGCCGTACCGGCCCTGGCACACCTTCGACGAGCGGCAGCCGCTCACCCCCGGCGAACCCGTCGATCTGGAGATCGAGATCTGGCCGACGTCGGTGGTCGTCCCGGCGGGCCACCGCCTCGGCGTATCGGTGCTGGGCCGGGACTTCGCGTTCCCGGGCGCCGGGCCGTGGCCGACGGCGTTCGGGGTCGCCATGCGGGGCAACGGCACCTTCGTCCACACCGACCCCGAGGACCGGGGCTCGGACGTCTACGCGGGCCGGACGACGCTCCTCAGCGGCGGGAAGCACCCGTCCTTCCTGCTGCTGCCGGTCGTGCCGGCCGGCGCGGGGAAGGCGGGTTCCGGCTGAGGGGCTTGCCCGAGGGGCCGCACGGATGGCGCCGTACGGCCCCCGAGGAGCGGGTCAGGACGACTGGGCCGTGGTGTAGAGGTTCTTGGCGTCGTCGCCGAAGTACGGGCCGAACATGGTGTTGGGCCAGAACTGGTAGCCGAAGCTGTTCACCGAGGACTGGAGGCCGGTGCCGGTCTTCTCGTCGAACGTGGTGAACCAGGGACCGCCGCTGGAGCCGCCGGTCATGTTGCAGGCCAGACCGTGGTCGGTGGAGAACAGCGGGTCCTTGATGGTGGTGCCGCTGCAATAGATCAGCTTGCTGCCGTCGTACGGGGCGGCCGCGGGGAAGCCGAAGGCGTACATCGCCTTGCTGTAGCCGGAGTTGAAGGACAGGCCCTGGCCGCCGACGGCATCGGTGAGCTTCTTGCCGTCGAGCGGGGCGACCACCGCCGCGCCGACGTCGTAGTTGATGTCCTCACTCGCCGTCCACTGGGGAGTCGAGAGCGTCTTGGCCGCCGGCCACTTGCCGTACGGGGCCTCGCCGTCGTGATAGCCGGGGACGAAGACCCAGTTGGTGTGCCAGGCGCCGCCCAGCTTCACACAGTGCCCCGCGGTGATCACGGTGCTCTTGTTGCTGCTGGTCACCGCGTCGCCGGAGCAGGAGGCGGTGCGGCCCTGGTAGGTGAAGAACACCCGTCCGGTGGTCTTGGTGACCGCGCCTCCGCCGGTCCAGGGCCCGCCGGCCTGGGGGAGCGTCTGGGGGAGCAACGAGGCGGCGGGCACCTTCGGGAGCTCCGGGAGGGTGGGGGCCACCTTGAGCGGGGCGCTGCGCGGGACCGCGGCGGGGGTCGCCTTCTTCGCGGGTGTGGCGAGGTCCAGGGGAGCGGCGGCGCGCATCCGGTCCGCGGTCCAGAAGGCGCCGGAGGTGGTCTGCGGGCCGGGGGAGCGGTGGGAGTGCTGCGGGGTGGCGGCGCCGGCCGAGCCGGTGGGAAGCAGCAGGGCGAGCAGCGTACCGGCGGCCGTCAGAGCGCCGAGGGCGGCCCGGGACCTGTGCGCGGGGTGCGGCGCGGCTATGCCGTGAACTGCCGGTATGCCACGAACGGTTCGTCTCACGCGTGACTCCTTCTGCGGGGGCCGCGCACGGCAGGGCGCACGCGGTCGCGGGGGAACGGGGCCGCGCGCGGGCGGCCCCGGCAGACGAGTGGTGCGGATCCGAGGTAAGGGTGCCACCGGAAGCGGCAGGAGGGCAGGGGTCGTACGGGGATTCGATGTCCGGGCCGGGCGCCGGGCTCGCCCTCGTCCGGTCAGTGCCGCAGTCCGGCCCGGTGCGGTCTCAACCCCGGCCGATGTAGGGCATGTTGGTCGCCATCACCGTCGCGAACTGCACATTGGCGGCCGGCGGCAGCCCCGCCATGTGCACCACCGTGCGGGCGACGTCCGCCGCGTCCATCACCGGCTCCACCGCCAGTTGCCCGTTCGCCTGGAGAATGCCGGTCTGCATCCGGCCGGTCATCTCGGTCGCCGCGTTGCCGATGTCGATCTGGCCGCAGGCGATGCCGTACGGACGGCCGTCCAGGGAGAGCGACTTGGTCAGTCCGGTCATCGCGTGCTTGGTGGCGGTGTACGCGACGGAGTGCGGGCGCGGGGCGTGCGCGGAGACCGAGCCGTTGTTGATGATGCGTCCGCCCCGGGGGTCCTGGTGCTGCATGGCGCGGAACGCGGCCTGGGCGCAGAGGAAGGAGCCGGTGAGGTTGACGTCGACGACCGCGCGCCAGTCGTCGTACGTCAGCTCCTCCAGCGGCGCCGCCCGGCCGAACGTGCCCGCGTTGTTGAAGAGCAGATCGACCCGGCCGAACCGTTCGCGGACGGTGGCGAAGAGGGCGTCGACCTCGTCGGGGCGGGTGACATCGGTCGGCACCGTCAAGATCGCGGGGCCGTCGGTGTCCACCGGGCCCGCCAGCCGGGAGGTCTCCGTCAGGGCCTCGGCGCGCCGCCCGGCAAGGGCCACCGTCCAGCCGTCGGCGACCAGCGCATGGGCGACCGCCCGCCCGATGCCGGAGCCCGCGCCGGTGACCACGGCCACCTTCCGGGGCGCCGCACCGCCCTGCCGTGCCTCCTGTGCCGCCGGCGCCGTCTGCGCGCTCTGCCCGCCCCGGGAGGTGGGCGCCGGCAGGGTGGGCCGCGCCGCGGTCGCCGTGCCGCCCACCTGCCCGGCCCGTGCCATCGGTGTCGTCCGCGCTGCCGGTCCCGCTGTGTTCTCTGCCATGGCGGCAGCGTAAACGGCGTACGGGGAGCGGACCGGCCGCGGCCGCCGCGACTCAGCCCGTGGTGTGGAAGCGCTGGAGGACCGCCGCCTTCGTGGCGGTGAACTCCTCCTCGGTGAGGATGCCCTCGCGGCGCAGCTCGCCCAGTTCGCGCAGCCGGCGCAGCAGCGCGTCATGGTCGTCGTCGGCGGCGGCGGTGCTTCCCCCGCCCGCCGGCCGCGCGGACGCCTCGGGCGCGGGCGGGGCGAGCGCCGCCGCGGCCGGGGTGCCCGGCGTGAGGGATTTGTCCGGGCCGGCCGAGGGGTGCGGCAGCCGTGCCGCGACGGCGGCCGCCAGCAGCGCGGTCGTGCCGCTCTCCTTCTTGAAGCCCCACAGCTCGATGGAGTTGGGGTCGTTCTCCGGTGCGAACCGCTCGGTCCTGCCGCGCGTCCGGAAGCGGAGATAGCCGGACTCCAGCCCGGCGGCGGCCCGCCACTCCACCGCTTCCAGGTCGGCCAGCGCAAAGTCCCTGGGGCCCCAGTGGCGCTTGGTCTCGCTGGTGTTCCAGCGCCATTCGAGCTGCACCCGCTCGCCGTCGAAGGAGGCGATCCCGTCCACTCCGGCGGCCGACAGCGGGACGGACGGGCCGGGCAGCAGATAGCGGTCGACGGGCCCGTCCGGTATCTGCTCCAGCATCAGGGCCTGCCGCACCGCGTCCACGAAGTACTCGGCGACATCGACCCGGGCCGCGTCCACGGCCACCTGGTACGGGCTCGCCTCGTCCGGCAGGCCGCCGCCGGTGACCTGGAGCAGCGGATCCGCGCCGTCCCGCAGCCGGAGCCGCAGCCGGCCGCCCTTGCGGGCCGGTTCGTAGGCGATCCCGGCCATCGCGGCCAGCGGCACCGTGAACTCCCCCAGATCCTGGCGCAGTTTGTGCACCCCGCGTTCACGCCCCGGCACGATGCGTACGACCTCGTCGTCGAAGGTCCAGGTGCCGTCGCGCACCATCAGTTCAGCCATGCCCCGAATCCTACGGAGGCACCTGGGGTGCCGCGATTGTCCGACGGCGTCCGGTGCGGGCCCAGTCCTCATCCACCTGTCATGCATGCGTCGTGCATGGGACAGCGTCACGCCGTCCCGCGCCCCTCCAATCACTGGGGACAACCACCGCCAGGGGAGGGCCAGATGACGCACCACGCACCGCACGAGCAGGAGATCCGGGCCGCTGCCGCGCACTTCGGCCGCCGCCGCTTTCTCACCGCCACCGGAGCCGCCGCCGCGCTCGCCTTCGCGACCAACCTTCCGGGCACGGGCGCCGCATACGCCGCCGAGGCCGATGCACGGAAGATCACCGAGAACCCCTTCACGCTCGGTGTCGCCTCCGGTGACCCGCAGCCCGGCTCCGTCGTGCTGTGGACCCGGCTCGCCCCGCGTCCGTACGAGCCCGGCAACGGGATGCCGGACGCCCGCGTCACCGTCCGCTGGGAAGTCGCCTACGACGAGCACTTCAAGCGGCTGGCCGGCCAGGGCCGCGCCGACGCGCACGCGGAGTTCAACCACTCCGTGCACATCGAGCCCACCGGCCTCGCGCCCGACCGCGTCTACTACTACCGCTTCCGCGCCGGCAGCTGGATCAGCCCGGTCGGCCGCACCCGCACCGCGCCCGCCCGCAGCGCCCGGATCTCCGCCCTGAAGCTCGCCGCGGTCTCCTGCCAGGCCTACCACGACGGCTACTTCACGGCCTACAAGCACCTGGCCGAGGAGGACCTCGACGTGGTCTTCCACCTCGGCGACTACCTCTACGAGTACCCCGTCAGCGCGGCCGGCGGCGTGCGCAACTACACCGACCGCGAGCTGCCCGCGGTCTTCAACCGTGAGACGGTCACCCTGGAGGACTACCGGCTGCGCTACGCCCTCTACAAGTCCGACCCGGACCTCCAGGCCGCGCACGCCGCGCACCCCTTCATCGTCACCTGGGACGACCACGAGGTGGAGAACAACTACGCCTCCGACATCAGCGAGGACCACCTCCCGCCCGCCGAGTTCCTCGTCCGCCGCGCCGCCGCCTACCGGGCGTACTGGGAGAACCAGCCGCTGCGCCGCCCGCAGCGGCCCCAGGGCGCCGACGCCCGGCTCTACCGCCGCATCCAGTACGGGCAGCTCGCCCAGTTCGACATCCTCGACACCCGCCAGTACCGCTCCGACCAGGCCTACGGCGACGGCTGGCACGCCCCGGGCCCGGAGTCCCTGGACCCCGGGCGCACCCTGACCGGCGCCGCGCAGGAGCGCTGGCTGATCGACGGCTGGCGGCAGTCCTCCGCGCGCTGGAACGTGCTGCCGCAGCAGGTCACCTTCTCCGAGCGGCGCAATGCCACCGGCGCCGGCTACCAGCTCAGCATGGACGCCTGGGACGGCTACGCGGCCTCCCGTGACCGGGTCCTGGCGGGCGCGGAGTCGGCGGGCGTGGACAACCTCGTCGTCCTCACCGGCGATGTGCACGTCCACTACGCCTTCGACATCAAGAAGGACTTCAAGAACCCCGGTTCGCGCACCGCGGGCGTCGAGTTCGTCACCACCTCGATCGCCAGCGGCAAGGACGGCGCCGACAAGCCCGCCAACTGGGACACCTACCTGGCCGCCAACCCGCACCTGAAGTTCTACAACGGCCGGCGCGGCTACCTCACCGTCACCCTCGACCAGGACACCGCCCGCGCCGACTACCGCACGGTGACCGCCGTCACCACCCCCGGTGCGCCGGTCCGCACCGCCGCCTCCTTCGTCACCGAGGCGGGCGATCCGGGGCTCAAGCCCGCTTGATCCGGGCGTCCGCACCCGGGGGCCCGGGACGCCCGTCCCCGGTCTCCGGGACGTCCGTCCCAGGCCCCCTTGGACCTCCGCCCTAGGCCTCCGGGACGCCCGTCCTAGGTCCAAGGGACCGGGCCGGAAACGGCCGGGAGGCGTCCCGTGCATGACACCATGGTGCAGCCCTCGATGACCCATGGAGACACCTATGACGGAGCCCGGCGCGGCCGATCCCAAGGACCTTCCCGCAATAGCCGAGCGGGGCGCAGCAGCAGAGCCGGCCGCACCGGCCGCACGTGCCGCGTCCCGCCGCACCGGACTCCTCGTCACCCTCGTCCTCGGCGGCCTCACGGCGGTCCCGCCGCTCTCCATGGACATGTATCTGCCGGCCCTGCCGCAGGTCACCGCCGCCCTGCACAGCCCGGCCGCCACCGTCCAGCTCACCCTCACCACCTGCCTGGCGGGCATGGCGCTGGGCCAGATGATCGTCGGCCCGATGAGCGACAAGTGGGGACGCCGCCGCCCGCTGCTTGCCGGCATGGTGATCTACATCCTGGCGACCGCCCTGTGCGCCATCGCCCCCACCGCCGAACTCCTCATCGCCTTCCGCCTGTTGCAGGGCCTGGCGGGCGCGGCCGGCATCGTCATCGCGCGGGCGGTGGTGCGCGATCTGTACGACGGCGTGGCGATGGCCCGGTTCTTCTCCACCCTGATGCTGATATCCGGGGTGGCGCCGGTCGTCGCCCCGCTCATCGGCGGCCAGATCCTCCAGATCACCGACTGGCGCGGGGTGTTCGTCGTGCTGACCGCCGTCGGGGTGGCGCTCACCCTCCTGGTGTGGCGCCGGCTCGACGAGACCCTGCCGCCCGAGGGCCGGCATTCCGGCGGCCTCGGCCAGACCCTGCGCACCATGCGCGATCTGCTCGCCGACCGGGCCTTCTCCGGCTACCTCCTCGTCGGCGCCTTCGCCTTCGCCGCCCTCTTCGCCTATATCTCCGCCTCGCCGTTCGTGGTGCAGGAGATCTACGGTGCCTCCCCGCAGACCTTCAGCCTGCTCTTCGGCATCAACTCGGTCGGCCTGGTGTGTGTCGGCCAGTTCAACGGCAAGGTCCTGGTCGGCCGGGTCGGCCTCGACAAGGTGCTCGGCACCGGACTGGCCGTGATCGCGCTCGCCGCGGCCGCTCTGCTCCTGATGTCCTCCGGCGTCTTCGGCCGGGTCGGCCTGGTCCCGGTGGCCGCCGGCCTCTTCGTCCTCATGGCCGCGATGGGCCTGGTCATGCCGAGCACCAACACCCTGGCGCTGCTGCGCACCCGGCACGCGGCCGGCTCCGCCTCCGCGCTGCTGGGCACCTCGACCTTCCTGCTCGGCTCGGTGGCCTCCCCGCTGGTGGGCATCGCGGGCGAGCGGACGGCCCTGCCGATGGCCCTGGTGCAACTCTCCTGCGCCATATTGGCGCTCGTGAGCTTCCTGGGGATGTGCCGCCCGTGGCAGCGTAGGGAGGAGGACAACGGGAGCACGGCGGGCGAGAGGACCAGGCTCTGAACGCACCGAGACTCACCTATGGCACGCCGTCCCGGGCGGGACTGGATCCCGCATGCATGGAACGGCTGGTCCGCGGCGTGCGGGCGCTGCCCGAGGGCCGGCCGCCCTGGGCGCCCGGAGTCGTCGTCCTGGCCGGCCGGGGCCCGGTCGTCGCCGCCGAGGCCGCCGCGGGCTGGGCGCTGCGCTTCCGGGCCTACGACCCCGACCGGGACCGCGGCCTCGACCTGCCCCGCGATCTGTGGGAGCCGATGCGGGTCGGCACCGTCTTCGACCTCGCCTCGCTCAGCAAGCTCTTCACGGCCATCGCCGCCGTCCAGCAGATCGAACGCGGCCGGCTGGCCCTCGACGACGAGGTCCGGGCCGACCTGCCCGCCTTCGCCCGCGGCATCACCGTACGGCAGCTGCTCACCCACACCTCCGGGCTCGCCCCCGAGCTGCCGTTCCACGACCACCGGGACCGCGGCGACCAACTGGCCCTCCTGTGGGCGGAGGCGGCGGCCCCGTCCGGCAGGCCCGGCGCCGGGCACCTCTACTCCGACCTCAACCTCATCGCCCTCCAGCTGATCCTGGAGCGGCGCACCGGGGAGCGGCTGGACGCCTTGATCCGGGACGGCATCACCGGCCCGCTGGGCATGTCCAGCACCTCCTACGGCCCGCTGGCGCCGCAGGGCGTGGCGGCGACGGAGGACCAGCGGCGGCCCTGGGCCAAGGCGGACCGCGGCATGGTCCGCGGTGAGGTGCACGACGAGAACGCCTGGGCGCTGGGCGGGGTGGCCGGTCATGCGGGGCTCTTCTCCACCGCCCAGGACCTCGCCGTGCTGTGCCGCACGCTGCTCAACGGGGGCGCGTACGGCCGTGCCCGGATCCTCGGCCCCGACGCCGTGGCCGCCCTCCTGGACCCGCCCGGCCTCGGCTTCGGTGTCGACCAGCCCTACTTCATGGGCGAGTTGGCGGGCCGGGGCGCGGCCGGGCACACCGGCTTCACCGGCACCAGCCTGGTCCTCGACCGTGCCACCGACACCTTCCTCGTCCTCCTCGCCAACACCGTCCACCCCCGTCGCCGCAACAGCGGCAGCGCTCCCCGGGCCGCGGCCGCCACCCGGCTGGCCCGTGCGGCGTCCCGCGCCACCTGACCAGGCAGGGCACACCGCGGGGCCCCGTAGAATTTCGGTCATGCATGAGGAACTGCGCGCCGCGCTGGCGGGCCTGCTCGACGGTCTGCCGCCCAAACAGGCCGCGCAGGCCGTGGAACGGCTGATCGCCAACTACCGGGGCCGTACGCCCACCGACGCCCCGGTGCTGCGGGACCGCGCCGATGTCGCCGCGTACGCCGCCTACCGGATGCCCGCCACCTTCGAGGCGGTGCGGGCCGCGCTGACCGCGTTCGCCGCCCGGGTCCCGGACTGGTCCCCGGCCACCCATGTGGACATCGGCGGCGGCACCGGCGCCGCCACCTGGGCCACCGCCGCCACCTGGGAAGGCCACCACAGCACCGTCCTGGACTGGGCGCAGCCCGCCCTCGACCTCGGCCGGGAACTGGCCGCCAAGAACCTGCCCGACACCGCATGGCGGCGGCAGACCATCGGCGAGGGCCTGACGGTCCCCGCCGGCACGGACCTGGTCACCGTCTCCTACGTGCTGGGGGAACTCCGTCCCGAGGACCGCCGTGCCGTCGTCGCCGCGGCGGCCACCGCGGCCCAGGCCGTCGTCCTGATCGAACCCGGCACCCCCGACGGCTACCTCCGCATCCGCGAGGCCCGCACCCAGCTCACCGAAGCCGGTCTGCGCATCGTCGCCCCCTGCCCGCACAGCGACACCTGCCCCATCGTCCCGGGCCAGGACTGGTGCCACTTCGCCGCCCGGGTCAACCGCTCCTCCCTCCACCGCCAGGTCAAGGGCGGCTCCCTCCCGTACGAGGACGAAAAGTTCAGCTACGTCGCCGCCACCACGTTCGACGCCGCCCCCGCCCCCGCCCGCATCATCCGCAAACCCCAACTCCGCAAGGGCCAGGTCCTCCTGGACCTGTGCACGACACAGGACGGCCTCCAGCGCACCACGGTGACCAAGCGGCACGGCACCCACTACCGCCAGGCCCGCGACGCCTCCTGGGGCGACGACTGGTCCTGACCTTCCTCACGGGCCCTGACCTCGCCCTCACCCTCACCCTGGTTCTGACATCACCCCCACCGGGCTGCGGCCCCACCA
>NZ_JAMJFM010000054.1:0-66283 GCF_023544705.1 Streptomyces sp. MCA2 | reverse complement strand
GTTAGGAACCGCGCCGGGAGCCGCTCCCGTCGCCCTTCAGCTCGTGCGGTGTGCGCCGTTGGTCCGTTCGGGGGAGCTCATCGGGCTCGCGGCTCTCGACGACATCGCCCACGGGCCCGCCCTCCGGCAGTCGTGGCTGCTCCTCGGGCGTGGGCGGGGCCGGTGCGCGGGCCTTGAGGCGGCGTCCCCAGGCGAAGGCCGCAATGATGACGGCGACGAGGAGCACGCCGACGAGGATGAGCAGGGCGCCGCTGGTCACGTGAGGCGCGGCGAGTTGTCCGGGCACGGTCGTTGCTTCCCTCACCAGATTCTCCATGCGGCCCGGGTACCCGGCGCGGTGGGAATGACGCGCAGACCGTGGCGGCCAGGGCCCGTGGTGTGGATCAGGCCGGACCCGAGAGCCCGGCCTGATCCGAGCGACAGTCCTATGCCGTTTCCGGCGGGTCGTGCGGCAGGCGGGCCACTTCGGGGGTTTCCGTGTCCAGCGGTACCGACCAGGAGCTGAGCAGACCCAGCTGTACGCCGTGGCGCGGCAGCACGGCCTCCAGGAGCCAGTCGGCGGCCACCCGGATGCGGTTGTCCGGCATCGCCAGGAGGTGGTAGGCGCGGGTGAGGGCGCCGGCGAGCGGGCCGGAGAGCGGGATGTGCAGGGGGTTCGCCGCGGCCTGGACACCGCCGAGGTCGACCATGAACCCCAGATCGCGGTGCTCGTACGCGCGCGGTGAGCCCTGGCCGCAGGACGCCGCCACATTGTGCGCCGCGACCTTGCCCTGCCGCTGGGCGTGCTGGGCGGTCATCGGCGTCACCTCACCGGGCCGGGTCAGGTCCGGCACGGCCGCGGCATCACCGCAGGCGAACACCTCCGGCCGGCCGGGCACCCCCAGGAACTTGTCGACGCACAACCGCCCCTTGTCGGTGGGCAGCCCCAGCGAGTCGACCAGCGGGTCGGGCCGTACGCCGACACACCAGATCAGCGAGCGGCTGTGGAGAAACTCGCCGTCGTCGAGCAGTACGCCGTCCGGGGTCGCCTCCTTGACGGACGTGCGGGTGCGGACATCGACGCCGCGGGAGCGCAGGACCCGGTCGGCAGTGCGCGACAGTCGTTCGTCGAGCCCGGGCAGCAGCCGGTCGGCGACGTCCAGCAGCAGCCAGCGGGGGCGTGGACCGTCCCGCAGTCCCGTGTTCTGCCGGGCCAGGTCGTCGGTGAACAGCACGCCGTGGGCGGCGACTTCGGTGCCGGTGTAGCCGGCGCCCACCACCACGAAGGTGGTCCTGGCGGACCGTTCGGCCGGGTCCTCGGCCGCACCCGCCAGTTCGATCTGGCGGGTGATGTGGTCGCGGAGGTACAGCGCTTCGGGCATCCCGCGGAAGCCGTGGGCATGCTCGGCGACCCCGGGGACGGGCAGCAGCTTGTTGACGCTGCCGACGGTCAGGACCAGACGGTCGTAGGACAGGGACCCCTCTTGGGCCTCGGGGTCGGTGTAGCTCACCCGACGGGCATCGAAGTCCACGTCATGGGCGTGCCCGAGAACGAGCCGGACACCCGGCAAGGTCCCGGTGAGCGATACCGCCACCCGGCGGGGTTCGAGAATCCCGGCCGCCACTTCCGGCAGCAGCGGCACATACAGAAAGTAGTCATGGGGGTTGAGGAGCACGATCTCGGCGGCTCCCTTGGCCAGCCGGGAGAGCGTGCGGGCACATTCGTAACCGGCGAAACCGGCTCCGACGATCACGATCCGAGGACGACGTCGCTGCACGTGGACTCCCGCGGTCGAGGGGGTGCTCAAGCGCCGGCCGCACGACGGTCACGGTCCGCTGTGAACGGACGGCCCGCGCAGAGGCACCGGTCGAAGAGGTCGTGCTCTGTCGGCTTACCGGTGAGCGGCCGGGTACACATAGTGGTGGCGGCGCATTGCTGTTCTCAGTGTGACGGCAGCAGCCCTTGGGCGGCTCGTTGAGGCAGGACCGTGTAGGCCGGGTCCTCGGCCGAGGCGAGGCCGGCCGCGAAGACGCCGAAGCGGGTGCAGGCCGAGCCGGCGAGCAGTGCCAGGCCGCCTGCGACGGCCGCTGCGCGGCGCTGACGGCCCCCGAGCGCCGCCAGTGCCGCGCCGCCGCCGGTGAGCACCCGCGCTCCGCGCAGCAGCCTGCCCGCCCGCCCCTCCCGGTAGGTTTCCGCCACCATCCCCAGCCGCCGCTCGGCCGCCCGGACCGCCAAAGAGTCCGCCACCGCGGCCAGGGCGGCGGCGCAGCGGGCGGGGGCGCTCTCCTGGGCGGGGGCGAGAACCAGCGCCATACCGGACGCGGCGGCGGTCGCGGAGGCGGCGAAGAGGTACGGCAGCTCGCGGTGCGCGCCGTGCCAGGCCGGTACGGCGGTGTCCGCGGCGAGCACGGCGGTATAGGTGGCCACGGCCGGTCCCAGGACCGCGGCGGCCGCGGTGGCGGCGGCGCCGGCCCGCGGCAGCCGGCCGGTGACCGCGCACAGGGCCGCCGCGCCGGCCGCCGGACCGTAGCCGCCGAGCAGCCAGGAGCCCACGCTCATCGGCGAGGTCGGCTTCAGCACGCGCAGCATGTGGGCGAAGCGGGCCGGGCGGCCCAGGTCGTTGATGAGCGCGGCGGCGGAGAGGGACACGGCGGCCAGGGAGGACACCTTCATCGTGGCGGCCAGCGTCGTGCGGCCGGTCAGCTGGGCGCCCGCGGCGAGCACCGAGCCGGCGCCCGCCAGGCCGCCGAGGAAGAAGTATCCGGCGATGTCGCGGGCCGCCCAGGAGGGGGCCTTGATGACCGGCCGGCCGTAGTAGGAGCGGAACTCCGCCCGGGGGACCATGAGTTGCTCGCCCTTGGGGCGGCGGCGCGCGCGGGTGCCGCCACTGCGGGGTGCCTGGTCGGTCATCGTCGTACCTTCCTGTGCAGGAGCGTCGGCAGCGCGAAGGAGAGGGCCATACCGCCCGCCAGCGACAGTGCCGCCGCGCCGGCGTGCTTCCACATCGCGGGCAGGTCCCGGGTGGTGACCACCGGGTCGGGTGGCAGCCCGTACACCTCGGGTTCGTCGAGCAGCAGGAAGAACGCCCCGTCACCGCCGACCCCGTCCTCGGGATCGTGGCCGTAGAGCCGGGCGTCGGTCACGCCCGCCGCATGCAGCTGGTCGACCCGCAGGGCCGCGCGGGCGCGCAGTTCGTCGAGCGGGCCGAACTGGATCGACTCGGTCGGGCACGCCTTGGCGCAGGCCGGCTCCAGCCCCACACCCAGCCGGTCGTAGCACAGGGTGCACTTGAAGGCCCGGCCGTCGGACGGGCGTTGGTCGATGACGCCGTAGGGGCAGGCCGGGACGCAGTAGCCGCAGCCGTTGCAGATGTCCTCCTGGACCACGACGGTTCCGAACTCGGTACGGAAGAGCGAGCCGGTCGGGCAGACGTCGAGGCAGGCGGCATGGGTGCAGTGCTTGCAGACGTCGGAGGACATCAGCCAGCGGAACTCGCCGCCCGCCGGTACGGCATCCGCAGCGAGAGGGAGTTGCGTACGGCCCTCGGGGGCGGGCACCGCCGGCGCGGCCGGTGGCGCCGACTGCTCGATGAAGGCCACATGACGCCAGGTCGAGCCGCCGAGGCCCCCGGTGTTGTCGTACGACATGCCGGTGAGGGACAGGCCGTCCTCCGGGATCGCGTTCCACTCCTTGCACGCCACCTCGCACGCCTTGCAGCCGATACAGACGGAGGTGTCGGTGAAGAACCCCACGCGCGGCGGGGCATCGGCATGCCCGGCGTCGCCGGCCGGGTCGGGCTCCGGGCCGCTGAGCAGGCTGTCGGTCATGACCGGTGGTCCTCTCCGGTGTGCTCGGTGATGCCCGCGCGCCGCCGGTAGTCGGCCACCAGGCGGGGGAGCGCGGGGCCGCGCGGCCGCCGTCCCGGCCGGATGTCGGCGGTGAGGGCCTTGTCCTCCTGGATATGGGAGTTGGGGTCCAGCGCGATGGCGACCAGCTCGTTCGCCGCGTCGCCGGTGACGACCCCGTTGGGCCCCCAGTGGAACGGCAGCCCGATCTGGTGCACCGTACGGCCGTGCACGGTCAGCGTCCTGATGCGGTCGGTGACCGCCACCCGGGCCTCGATGGCGTTGCGGGCGGTGATGAGCGTGGCCCATCCGTTGTGCTCCAGACCGCGCTCCGCGGCGAGCTGCGGTGACACCTCGCAGAACAACTCGGGCTGTAGCTCGGCCAGATAGGGCGACCAGCGGCTCATCCCGCCCGCCGTGAAGTGCTCGGTGAGACGGTGGGTGGTCAGCACGAACGGATAGACCCCGGCGCCCGGTTCGTCGCCGCTGGGGTGATAGCGGTTGCCTTCGCGGAAGTAGAGCTGCTTGGTGGGGGACCGCGGGCGGTCGGGGTAGAGGGCGTTGGGGAACGGGGAGTCCTGCGGCTCGTAGTGCGTGGGCAGCGGCCCGTCGTGCAGCCCGGCCGGTACGTAGAGCCAGCCCTTGCCGTCCGCCTGCATGATGAAGGGGTCGTCGCCGCGCAGGGCGTCAGGTCCCGTGGCGTCCGCCGGCGGTACGTGGTCCGGGGCCCGGTCGGGAACGAAGTCGGGGACGTCATGGCCGGTCCAGTGCCCGTCGTCGGCGTCCCACCAGACGTAGGCCTTGCGCGCGCTCCAGGGAGTGCCGTCGGGGGCGGCCGAGGCCCGGTTGTAGAGGATCCGCCGGTTCGCGGGCCAGGCCCAGGCCCATCGTGCGGCGACCCAGTCCTGCTCGGTGTGCGGGGTGCGGCGGGCGGCCTGGTTGACGCCGTCCGCGAAGACCCCGCAGTAGATCCAGCAGCCGCACCGGGTCGAACCGTCGTCCTTGAGCTCCGTGTACGCACTCAGCGGCGCCCCATCGGGACCGTGCCCGTTGATCTCGGCCAGCACGGCCGCCGCCACCGGCTCCCTGAGCGGCCCCTCCACCGGGTAGTCCCAGGTCAGATCCTGGATCATCCGGTCCATCGGATCGGTGGACGCCGCCAGCTTCTCCTTGATGCGCCGGCCCAGGTGGTACATGAACCACAGATCGCTGCGCGCGTCGCCCTGCGGCTCGACGGCGGCATGGTGCCACTGGAGCCAGCGGTTGGTGTTGGTGAAGGACCCGGACTTCTCGGTGTGGGCGGCCGCGGGGAGGAAGAACACCTCCGTCCCGATGTCCTCGGTGCGCAGTTCGCCGGTCTCGGTCTCGGGGCCGTCCTGCCACCAGGTCGCCGACTCGATGAGGGAGAAGTCGCGGACGACCAGCCAGTCAAGGTTGGCCATTCCCAGCCGCTGCAACCGGGTGTTGGCGGAGCCGACGGCCGGATTCTCACCGAACAGGAAGTAGCCCTTGCAGACGCCGTCCAGCTGGGCGAGCACGGTGTCGTAGGTGCTGTGCGAGCCGGTCAGCCGCGGCAGATGGCCGAAGCAGAAGTCGTTGTCGGCAGTGGCCGCGTCGCCGTAGTAGGCCTTGAGCAGACTGACGAAGTACGCCCGCATCTCGCCCCAGAAACCCTTGTCGGTACGGCTCGCCGCGACGAAGGTGTCGAAGTCCTCGTGGGCGTGCGCATGCGGCATCGGCAGATAGCCGGGCAGCAGGTTGAAGAGCGTGGGGATGTCGCTGGAGCCCTGGATGGACGCATGGCCGCGCAGCGCCTGGATACCGCCGCCGGGGCGCCCGATGTTCCCCAGCAGAAGCTGGAGCACACTGGCCGCCCGGATGAACTGGGAGCCGGTCGCATGCTGGGTCCAGCCCACCGCGTAGACGAACGCGCTGGTGCGCTCGCGCCCGGAGTTCTCCGTGAGCGCCTCGCACACCTGCAAGAACGTCTCGCGTGGCACCCCGCAGGTCCGCTCGACCATCTCGGGGGTGTAGCGGGCGTAGTGCCGCTTGAGGATCTGGTAGACGCAGCGGGGGTGTTGCAGCGTCGGGTCCTGCGCTGCGCGGGGGTGGGCCTGGGGGCCGCCCGCGCCATGCGTCTCGGCATGCCCCGGGATCGCCTGCGGCTCGACCGGGCGCTCCCGGAGGCGCTGGTCGTGCAGCTGCTCGACGTCGCCCGCCGGTGCCTGGACGTCGGTGCCTTCGTACTGCCAGCTCTCGGGGTCGTATTGCCGCCGCTCCTCGTCCAGGCCGGAGAAGACGCCGTCGAGATCCTCGGTGTCGCGGAAGTCCTCGCGGACCAGGGTGGCGGCGTTCGTGTAGGCGAGGACGTACTCCCGGAAGTCCTTCTCCTCGCTCAGGACGTGATGGATGATCCCGCCGAGGAAGGCGATGTCGCTGCCCGCCCGGATCGGCACATGCAGATCGCACAGGGCGCTGGTGCGGGTGAAGCGCGGATCGACATGGATGATCCGGGCACCCCTGGCCTTGGCCTCCATGACCCACTGGAAGCCGACCGGGTGCGCCTCGGCGAAATTGGAGCCCTCGATGACGATGCAGTCCGCGTGCTGGAGGTCCTGCATGAAGGTGGTCGCCCCGCCGCGCCCGAACGAGGTGCCGAGGCCGGCGACCGTGGAGCTGTGGCAGACCCGGGCCTGGTTCTCCACCTGGATCACGCCGAGGCCGGTCAGCAACTTCTTGATCAGGTAGTTCTCCTCGTTGTCGAGGGTCGCGCCGCCCAGACTGGCGATGCCGAGCGTCCGGGCGACCCGCCTGCCGTCCTCCTCCCACTGCCAGGTGTCACGGCGCAGCTTGATCACCCGCTCGACGATCATGTCCATGGCCGTGTCGAGATCCAGCGGCTCCCACTCGGTCCCGTAAGGGCGCCGGTAGAGCACTTGATGGCGCCGTGACGGGCCCGTCGTCAGCTGAAGCGTCGCCGCCCCCTTGGGGCACAGCCGCCCCCTGCTGATCGGGGAGCCGGGATCCCCCTCGATCTGCACCACCCGTTCGTCCTTGACGTACACCTGCTGGGCGCAGCCGACCGCGCAGTACGGGCAGACCGAGGCCACCACGCGCTCGGCGGTGTCCGTGCGCGGCCGCAGCTCCTCGGTGCGCCGGGACATCGCGGCGCGTCCCCGGCCCAGCGGGTCCCCGCCCCTGAGCTGCCGGTACGCGGGCCAGTCGCGGAGCAGCCGGCCTACGCCCATGGTTCCTCCCACGCCTCGGCTCGACAGGTATGTCTCCAAGTTCTCTCCCGTGGGCTCCGTCTGCTTCCTGGCAGGCCTGTTACTGACCCAACCGGGCACTCGGAAGGGGCACGGGCACCGGTGGCGCGTCCGCACATGCGCCGCCGGCCGCCGCGCGCGACAGTGAGAGATGCGGCCATCGGCACGAAGGGCAGGCGGGGCACGTGGGTGGCAAGGACGGGCTGACGCCGTACCGCGGGAAACGGCACTTCGACCGGACCCGCGAGCCACCGGGCACCCGGACCTCCACGGGCGAGGCGCCGTCCTTCGTCGTGCAGATCCACGACGCGAGCACCCTGCACTTCGACTTCCGGCTGGAGGTCGACGGCGTGCTGAAGTCCTGGTCCGTTCCCAAGGGCCCGTCCACCGACCCGCACGACAAGCGGCTGGCGATGCCCACCGAGGACCATCCGCTGGAGTACCTCGCCTTCGAGGGGGTCATTCCGGCGGGGGAGTACGGCGGGGGCACCGTGATCGTCTGGGACCGGGGCACCTATCGCCCGCTGCCCGGGAAGAAGAAGGGCCGCACCCTGTCGTTCGGCCAGGCCCTGGAGGACGGACACGCCTCCTTCTGGCTCGACGGCGGCAAACTCCACGGCGGCTACGCCCTCACCCGCTTCCGTACCGGCGAGCGCCCCGGAGAACGGGAGGCCTGGCTGCTGGTGAAGGAGAACGACGACCGGGCCGGCCGGCGCGGTACCCCCGACCCGCGGCGGGCCCGGTCCGTGCTCAGCGGGCGGACCCTGAAGCAGACCGCCGCCGAGGAGGCCACGGGGCGCGGAGCGGCCTGAGGGGCACGGCCAGAGGCCCGCTGGCATCCCTGCCTGCCACACGGCGGTCCGCTGACGCGGGCCGCGGGCGCGGTCCGGGAGAAGCCCGCCCAGGGCCGACGAGAGGACGCCTGCCATATCGGCTCGGCAAAGGCTCTCATCGTGATCGGTATGCGCAATTCCTACGCCGCGCAATTCCTACGCGCACGAAGGCGTGAAGGCGTGAAGGCGTGGAGATTCTCCCTGTCCGACGCCGCTCGAATATCCGCCGCTGTCTGCTGCGCCGGCACGGTATCGACGCCCTCACCCTCATGCTCTGAGGCCGGGCGACCGGAACAATGTGTGCGCGTGTGCGCTGTCCGACGCTGTGAATTCTTCCGACGGTACTGCCGAATCCGGCCCGGCGGAGGGGGCTATCCGCCTATCCGCTCTCCGGCTCCCCGTCCCCCGCATTGTCCCGGGCGATATGCACCGCCGCCTCCTCCGCCGAAGCGGCGCCGCCGTCTATGCCGACATCCCGGGCGGAAATGTCATTGCTGCCCCCGCGCCAGAAACCCTCGTCGGAGCCCACGAGACGACCCGCCCGCTCCTCACCGCATTCCAGGTCCGTGGGTTCACCGACCCCGTCCGGCAGGTCGCCGATACCGTCGCCGTCGGGTGCGCAGACGTCCGGTACCTCCACGGCCAGCCGATGGTCGAGCGTCTCGCGGTCATGCAGTTCCTGCGCGGTGGTCCCGTCGTGATTCACCACGAAGGGCCGCTCCGGAGGCGAGTAGCCCGTGTCCAGCGTCTGATCGAGATCCGGCTCGTCCAGGGCGTCCTCCATGTCGAGGTCGTTGGGGTTGTCCTGGGGATCGGATCTGGGCGGCTGGTAGACCTCGTCGCCCATCGCGTCGTCGGACATGACCGCCCTCCCTCTTCCCGTCCGGTGGCCCGGCCGCGGGGTGCGGCCGGTGCCTGTACGACCAATTGTCCGCCTCCTGGTGCCTCGCGGCAGCGCCAGGAGACGGAGCCGGGCTCAGGCGCGTCGGTGTTCGGTCGCGATGCCGACGGCCTCGGCGATGCTCTGCACATTGCCGAACCGCTCGTGTGCGGGCAGCCGCTCGGCCATGGCGACCAGCCGGTCCGGTGCGTTGTTCTGCCGAAGGGTCTCGATGACCGAGTTCTTGTCGGCCGGATACAGGCTTCGCCCGAGGTGCTGGGCGAGTTCGGAGCGCAGCCCCACGTCCTGCTCGGTCATGCCGTTCGGCGTGCCGCCCCTGAAGTCGCTCTCGGGGGACCATGCCGCCACCGGCTGGTCCTCGCCCGCCGGCTGGAGTTCATGCTCCTCATCGGTCCGCAGGGAGCGCTCCGCGGTCATCTGCCCGCGCAGTTGCTTCTTCATGACGTCGTCCCGGGCGGGGCCGGTCTTGTCCGTGCCGTGTTCCATGACCATGGGTGCCTCCGGCTCTACGGGTCCCTGCCGACCCGACGCGTTACTCCCAGTTTCCCTGGTCCCTCAGCCCTAACAACCCGGCGGCGGCTGTTTCAAGCATGTACACGGAAACCGTCCGGGCATGCGCGGAACGTGACGGCAGATGCATATGCCCGCCATGCATACGCCTTTCGGGAACGGGAATTCGTATGTCAGCCCACCCCACACCGACGACAGCCGGCCGCAACCGACGACAGCCCCTCGCACAACGGGAGAATCCGCGGAATCCGAGGAAGCCAAGGAGGCAGCACCATGCGACTCTCGCTCCTGAAACCGGTTATCGACCGGCCAGGCCCCTGGGCATCCGTCTATGCCAATATCCCGCAGAGCACCGAGGACGCCGCAAAACAACAAGAGTTGACGGCAAGTGCCACCACGGCGCAGTTGTTCGCGCTCGGCGCGGACGAGGCCACCTGTGGCGCGGTGCACGAGGCACTGCTCACGTGGCGCGGTGGCGAGAGCGGGGCGCACGCCGGGCGGGCGCTGTTCGCCGCCCACGGTGCGGTCGTGCTCGACACCCCCCTTCCCGGACCCCCGGCCTTCCCCTTCGCGGCCTGGGGCCCGGTGCCCCGGGTCACCCCCTTGCTGGCGGCGATCGGCGACGACCCTGTCTGCCTCGTGGTCCGTCTGGACCGGGCCGGAGCGGACTTCGCGGTCCTCGGTCAACGGGGCACCGAGGACGCCGGCCAGGTCAGCGGTGCCGACTGGCCCCTCCACCGCACCTCGTCGGGCGACCCGTCCGAACGGCACTTCCAGACCAAGGTGGAGAACACCTGGGAACACAACGCCGCAGAGATCGCCGACGCGGTGCGCGAGGCCTTCGAGAAGAGCGGCGCCGAGGCCGTCCTCCTGGTCGGGGAGGCGCGGGAACGCCACTCGGTCCACGACAAGCTGCCCGAACCGCTGCGCGCCCTCACCTACGAGAGCGAGCACGGCGGGCGTGCGCCCGGCGCCGAGAGCGCGCTGGTGGACCGGGACATCGCCCACGTCAGGGCGGTCCAGGAACGCGAACATGTCGCGCAGGTGGCGGACCGCTTCCGCACGGGCGCCGGGCCCGGGAACAAGAGCGCCCCGCACGCCGCCGCAGGTATCCCCGCCCTGGTCGAAGCGGCCCGGGAACACCGGATCGACACGCTGCTGGTCAGTCCGCACGGCGCGGACATCGCACGGCATATCTGGGTGGGCTCGGATGCGGACCAACTTGCCGTGCGCGGTACGGAGTTGACGTCTCTGGGCGAGGAGCATCCGGTCGCCGCACGGGCGGATGACGCCCTGGTGCGGTCGGCGGCCGCGACCGGCGCCGACGTCGTGGTGGTCCGTGACCCCGAGCGGGCGCCGTCCGGCGGCCTCGGCGCCATCCTGCGCGGGACCGAAAAACCGGCACCGGAATGACCTGGTGACCTACTCCTTCGGCGGGCAGCACCCGACCGATCGAACCGGCCGACGGCGACGCATATCCCGCGTTGCCGGACGCCATGAGGGAGGCTCAGTATGTTGACGGCGATCGCAGATGTGCTCAGGTCGATCGGTGGCGCCCTCGCCACCGTCGTCACCCTGCCGTTCCGGGCCGTGGCCCGGCTCTTCGGCGGGGCCGCGGACACCGCACACGGACGCCACTGAAGCGCACGCGGAGAGCATGGCCTGCCGCAACGGGCACCATGGCATGCCGCATGGGCACGTCCGCGCACCCTTCCGCCGGCACACCGCCGCCCGCCGACCGGCATCCGGTCGGCGGGCGGGGGGGTGCCGACGGCTGCCTCAGCTCTGGGCTTCGGCCGCCACCGGCTTCGGGATCAGGAAGGACGTCGCGATGGCCGCGGTCAGAATGACCACGCCCGCGATCATGCCTGCGGTGTAGCCGCCGGCCGACGACGGGTCCGTCGGTGTGGCGGCCGTCTTGACCGCGTAGAGGAGCGCAAAGCTCAGGCCCGCGCCGAGGTTGAACGCGCCCGCGTTGAGACCGGGCAGGAAGCCCGGGTTCTCGCTGGGGGAGAGGACGATGCCCAGCCCGTTGAGGACGATGTTGGCCACGCCCGCGTAGGCGACGCCCACCAGGATGGACGTCACCAGCAGCAGGACCTGCGAATGGCTGTCCATCGTGAGCAGCATCAGGACGACGGTCGCCACCGACCCGACCAGGCCGAACCGCAGGATGCGGCCGTAGCCGAAGGTGGCGGCGAGGCGGCCGGCCAGCGGGCCCATGGCCAGCCCGGCGAGCGCGTACGGGGACAGCGTCCACCATGCGGAGGCCTCGGCGCTCATGCCGAGACCGGCCTGGGCGTCCTGGGCGAAGGCCGGGATCAGCCCGTTCATGACGGCGAACACACCGGTCATGGTGAGCACGGTGGTCAGCAACGTCGCCCACGTCGCGCGCTGCTTGAGGTGCCGGGTGGCGACCAGCGGGTGCCCACTGCGGTTCTCGGTCCGCCAGAACAGGGCGAAGGCGGCCGCGGACACCACGAGGAGGACGGCGATCAGCGGCCAGTTCGCGGCGGCCAGCTTGCCCGCCTCGTTGAGCGCGGTCAGCAGCGAGCCGACGGAGACGACGAGCAGCGTGACCCCGGGCCAGTCCATACGGGTCGCCGTGGGCGCCTTCGACTCCGGCGTCAGGGTGGCGACCAGCACGGTGGCCAGGGCCGCGACGACCGCCATCGCCCAGAAGACCGACCCGAACCCGTGGCGGTCGGCGAGGTAGCCGCCCGCCAGGGAGTCGACCCCGGCGATACCGCCGTTGACCGCGGTGATCACGCCGAGCAGGGTGCCGTAGCGCTTCGGCTCCTTCACCTCGACCCGCAGCATGATCAGACAGAGCGGGACGACCGGACCGCAGACCCCCTGGATGACCCGGCCGGCGAACAGCATCGGCACGCTGGTCGCCAGCGCGGCGACCACACATCCGACGACCATCAGGCCGAGCATGCCGGCCAGTACCCGGCGGCGGCCGATGACATCGCCCAGCCGCGGGAGGAACAGGGAGAACAGTGCCGCCGAGGTGAAGAACGCGGTCTGGGTGAGGCCGATCTCCGCGGAGCTGGCGCCGAGCGAATCCTCGATGTTCTTCAGCGCGGGGCTGAGCATGCTGGCGTTGAGCTGGAAGGCGAAGCACGCCGCGAGCAGCGCCGCGACCAGGACGCCTATCCGGACGCCGGAGCCGCCGCCGTCCGTTGCCTCGACGGGGCGCTGGGTGGTGGAAACGTTCATGCCTCGACGTCGCCGATCCGCTCGAGCGCGTCCACGACGAGGTTCCAGAACCGCTCGTGGTCGAGCTTGACCGCGACCTGGGTGGTGCAGTCGTCGGGGGCGGGCGCACGGAAGTCCGTCACGGTCATCCCGAGCGTCAGCGCACCGCGCAGCTCGATGTCCACCGGGGCCTTGCGCACGGTCATGACGTCCGGGTCGATCACATACGCGACCGCGCACGGGTCGTGGACCGGCGGGTGGTCGAAGCCCTGGTTCTCGCGGTAGGCCTCGCGGAAGAAGTCCAGCAGCTCCAGGACGAAGGTGGCGGGCCCGGTACCGACCGCGGCGATCTTCTCCTCGACCGCGGGGGTGGCCAGCGCCTGGTGCGTGAGGTCCAGGCCGACCATGGTGACCGGCCACGTCTCGTTGAAGACGATGTGCGCGGCCTCGGGGTCGATGATGATGTTGAACTCGGCGACCGCGCTCCAGTTGCCCTCGTGGTAGCCGCCGCCCATCAGGACGACCTCGCGGACCCGCTCCGCGATCCGCGGCTCCTTGCGGACGGCCAGCGCGATGTTGGTCAGGCCCGCGGTCGGGACGATGGTGATCTCGCCGGGCTCGTGGGACATCACCGTGTCGATGATCAGGTCCACCGCATGCCGGCGGTCCAGCTCGATGGCGGGCTCGGGCAGGTCCGGGCCGTCGAGGCCGGTCTCGCCGTGGATGTCCGGCGCCGTCTCGATCGACCGCACCAGCGGACGCGGGCAGCCGGCGGCAAAGGGCACGCCCGTGATCCCGGCGATGCGCGCCACGGACAGGGCGTTGCGGGTCACCTTCTCCAGCGTCTGGTTCCCGACCACGGTCGTCACGGCGACCAGCTCGACATCGGGATTGCCATGGGCCAGGAGCATGGCGATCGCATCGTCATGCCCCGGGTCGCAGTCGAGGATGATCTTTCTGGCCAACGGAGGAGCCCCTTTGCTCTGCTGCTCGGAAAAGCGGTGATGTGGTGGTGTGCGCGGGCCGGCATGGGCTCCGGCGCACAGCGCGCCCGGCGGTCACCCATGGTGAGCCCGGGCGTGGGGTCAGCCGACGGGCGAGCAGCATGGGAAAACGTTCTCCGGAAACTTGACCCATGGACCGGCCGGTTGTCAACGGTTCAATCTCTGGCCTTCCACCCCTTATCGGGAGGAAGGGTGAGCGGCGCGGCCGGTGAATCCGCGCCCTATGGGACAACGATTGCCAGGCGTTCAAAGGGGCGTATGCTCCCTCCGGTTCGGGTGGGCCGAGCGAAGGGAGCCGGGAGACGGTGGCCGAAGTCACGTTGAAGGATGTCGCGCTGGCGTCGGGCTGCTCCATTGCCACGGTCTCCCGCGTCCTGGCCGGCACCCGTCCGGTCGGCGCCGAGACCGCCCGCACCGTACGCGAGGCGGCCGAGCGGCTGGGCTACCGGCCCAACCATGTGGCCCGCGCCCTGCGCAACCGTTCCACCGGCACCGTCGGACTCGTTCTGCCCCAGATCACCAACCCGTTCTTCCCCTCCCTCGTCCGGGAGCTGGAGCACGCCCTGCACGCCGAGGGCCGGGCCGTGCTCCTCGCCGACTGCGACGACGACCCGGTGACCGAGGCGGCCCGGATCGGCGCGTTCCTGGGGCGGCAGGTCGACGCCCTGCTGCTGATACCGGTCGACGAGCGGCGCAGCCGGGAGGCGGTGGCGAGCGCGGCCGCCCGGGTGCCGCTGGTGCTGCTGGACCGCGGATGCGGCCCCGGCGTCGCCGACTCCGTCGCCGTCGACAACGCGGCGGGGATGGCCCTCGTTCTCGGTCATCTGGCGGCCACCGGCCGCCGCCGCCCGTGCTTCGTCGGCGCCGCCGGTACCGCGTCGGCGGCGGTCGAACGGCGCGCGGCCTACGAGGCGGGCGCCGGGGCGCTGGACCCCACGGCCCCCGGCCGCGTCGAACTCGGCGACTTCTCGGTGCAGTGGGGGCGGGCCGCCGTCGACCGTGTCTGGCCGTCCCGGCCGGATGCCCTGATCTGCGCCAACGACCTCATCGCCGCCGGCGCGCTGCAACGTCTGCGGCAGTTGGGCGCGGACGTACCGGGCGAGGTCGCCGTCACCGGGTTTGACGACATCCCGCTCGCGGGACTCGCCGATCCGGCGCTGACCACGGTCCGCCAGCCGGTCGGCGAACTGGCCGCCGAGGCCGCCCGTCTGCTGAGCCGGCGCCCGGCCGGAGGGGAGCCGGGGCCACGGCACACGGTCCGGCTCGCACCGCAGCTGGTCGTACGGGCCTCCAGCGCACCGGTCGGCGCCCCCTCGGCCCCCTGACCGCTGCCTCTTGGTCCGCTGACCGCTTCCCCCATGGGTGAGAGCCGCAGCGGCTCCGCAACTCTTGACCGTACGCGGTCAGCGAGTAAAGTCTAGACCAATCAGTACACCCTCGCGTCATCCACCCCACACTCAACGAGGCATCCCGGGGCGGACGTTCGGCGCCGTCGGCGGCGTCGGGTCCGCCGTTCTCGCGTGGCGGTCTCCTTCGCGAAAGGGTTGTCATGCACAGGAGAAGAAGGCTGGCCCTCGCCATCGGGGCGGGCATCGCCCCGCTGCTCGTCGTCACCCTGCCGGTCAGTCCGGCAAGCGCGCACGGCTATGTGTCCTCGCCGCCGAGCCGGCAGGCGCAGTGTGCCGCGGGCACCATCGAGTGCGGCCCCGTCAAATGGGAGCCGCAGAGCGTCGAGGGGCCCAAGGGGCTGACCAGCTGTAGTGGCGGCAACAGCCGGTTCGCCGAACTCGACGATGACGCCAAGGGCTGGAAGGTCACTCCGATCGGCAGCTCCCAGTCCTTCAACTGGAGACTGACGGCCCGTCACTCCACCAGCACCTGGCAGTACTTCGTCGGCGGAAAGAAGGTCGCCGAATTCAACGACGGCGGTGCCCAGCCACCCGAGACCGTCTCGCACACCGTCAATTTCGGCTCCCTCAAGGGCAAGCAGAAGATCCTCGCGGTCTGGAACATCGCCGATACCGCGAATGCCTTCTACGCCTGCATCGACGTCAGCATCGGCGGCTGAGCGTCTCCCCTCGACGCCCGCCCCCTCGCCCCTCCCGGCCCCACCGCCCCGTCTCCCTCCGCCGGTCACAGCCGTGTGCAGCCGAGCGGCAGGGCGACGAGGGCGGTGCGGCACCCGTTACGATCGGCCCATTCAAGGCCGTTGTGCGTGGCCGCTGCCGGGAGGAAGAGATGGGCCTGTTCCGCCGAGGACCGAAGCGGGATTCCCGCGAGCTGGCACGTGACGGGGAGTTCGGCTTCTTCTCCGAGCGCGAAGGCGGCGTCTTCAGATCACAGGTCCGGCAGGCCTTCGCGGAACAGGGGCTCGAAGTCACCGCGTACGCGGGGGTGGTCACCGACTCCGCGGGCCGGCAGTTCGGCCTCGGCAACCTCGCCGCGGTGTGCCACCGCGACCGGCGCGGTGAGCGCAGCTGGCCCGCGCTGATCCGGGATCACGTCGGCAAGGTGCTCCGTACGATGGACGGCCCGCAGCCGCTGGAGATCCTCAGCGCGGACGAGATCCGGGCCTGCCTCTACCCCCGTGTGGTCGCCCAGGAGACGCTGCCCGCCTCGGACTCCTTCCGCTACGGCCGCGCGCCGGCACCGGGGCTGCGGGAGGTGCTCGCCCTCGATCTGCCCGAGGCGGTGCAGATGCTGAGCGAGGACTCGCTCCACGACCTCGGGGACGTGGCCGAGCTGCGTATCCGCGCGATGAACAATCTGCGCGCCCTGCCGGTCGAGGGGCACGAGACCGTCCGGCGCGGCGACGGTTCGGCGTTCGAGGTGCTGCTCGGCGATTCCTTCTTCACCGCGAGCCGGGTGCTGGTACTGGACGAACTGGTGCAGCGGCTCATGGGCACCGAGCTCACCCCGGACGGTGCGCTGGTCGCCCTGCCCTTCCGCCACCAGCTGGCGTTCCACCGTATCCAGGATGCCCAGGTCGTCCCGGCGTTGCAGGCCATGGCGCAGTTCGCGGCGGCCGGGCACGAGGAAGCGGCGGGCGCCATCAGCCCGAGGGTCTTCTGGTGGCGCCGGGGCGTGATGACCCCGCTGAGCGAGCCGGACGGCGGCGGGCTGCGGGTGGTGGCGGATGCGGACTTCCAGGCGATGCTGGAGCGGTTGGTGCAGGACGAGGCCTGAGCGGCGCCACGGAGTCCGGGCGCGCACACCTCGCACAAGATTTTCTTGCGAAATATTCACCATGAGGGAACCTGCGGCCCCTTCCACCCGTTATCACTAGTGAGGCCCCACGCTCTCCCCCGTGCGTGGGGCCTCACTGTGTCCCCGGGCCCTGTGTCCCCGGGCCGGTATCCGTGCGCTCCGGCCCGCCCGCTCGGTCTCAGCCGTCGAGCCCTGCGCGTTCCTCCTCGGTGAGCAACCGCGAGCGGATCAGGAAGCGGACGCCCTCCGGCGCTTCCAGGGAGAAGCCGCTGCCCCGCCCCGGTACGACGTCCACCGTCAGATGGGTGTGCCGCCAGCGCTCGAACTGGTCCGCCGACATCCAGAACCCGACCGGTTCCGGCACGCCCTCCACGGTCAGCCGGGCCAGCAGCACATCCGACGCACCCGTGCGGAACTCCCCGGCCTGGTAGCACATGGGCGCGCTGCCGTCACAGCAGCCGCCGGACTGGTGGAACATCAGCGGGCCGTGCTGATCGTGCAGCAGGCGCAGCAGTTCCGTCGCCGCCGCGCTGAGCGCGATACGCGAAGCGCCCTCCGGGGCAGCGCCCCCGGCCGCCTCCTGCCCCTCGCCGCCGCCCATCAGATGCCCCCCGGCTTCTTCGCACAGCAGCTGACCAGCGGGTTGTTGGTCTCTTGTCGGTACACGTGCCGTTCCTCCCTTGACCGGCCACAACGGACGCCACCCCGGGACGGCGGCGAACCGGCCCGGAAGGGGCCGGATCGTGGTCACCGAGCCGCCACAGAGGCAGTGCCCCAGTTAACTCCCTGCAACGTTGCGCGGTGGTTGCACACGAAGGCGGGAACTGCGGGAACTGTCAGACGCGGCGGCTCCCGTCGGCGTCCGGAGATTCCCGGCGGTCGTGGTGCGACACGGGCGCCGCAATGCCGAAGAAGTGCGGGGGCGGTACCTCGATGTCCAGGTCGGGGCGCCAGGCCGCGAGGATCTGGGCGGAGGGCGTGAACAGCGGGCCCGGCAGGCCGGTGGGGTCGTGCCACTGCCAGTCGCCGACGTTGTCGGGCTCCGCCGCGTAGGGCGTGCCGGTGTAGGCGGTGACGACGGCGGCCATCGTGATGCGGTGGACGCCCTGGACGTCGTCGTGCAGCATCGCGAAGACCCGGACGGCGTGCGGCTCGGCATGCAGACCGGTTTCCTCGTGCAGTTCCCGTGCGGCGGCGGCCGGCACACTCTCGCCCGGGTCGATCTTGCCTCCCGGGAGTTCCCAGGTCCCGGCGCGGTGCCGGCCGATCAGGACCTGCCCCTGAGGGGCGAGGACGATGACGCCCACGCCGAAGGCGGCCCGCGCCTCCGGCGGCCGGCTGTTGCGCGGCCGGCCGGTCACCGTGCCTCGAGTGGTTCCGTCCGTCATGCCGCGCCTCCTGGAGTCCGTCCGGTGAGAGGGGCAGCAGCGTATGCCGTCGGCGGCGGCGCGCGTGCGGGGTACCCGCCTCCCGTGACGGACCGCGGCATTCCGCCCGGGCGCACGTCTCTCCGGCGGATCCTTCGGCCGGGTACATCCGGTCGCCCGGATCAAGCAACCGCGGTGGTCATCGCGACGTCTCGAAAGCCAGATGGAACAGAGGAGAGTTGACCAACCCGTGACGTTCGGACATTCCCGTGATGCATGCGGTGACGACTGGCCGTTGGTGGGGCGTGCACGCGAGCTCGCTGCCCTCGACGCCGTGGCCGCCGACGTCTTGTCCGGCCGGCCGCGCGTCGTCCAGCTCGAAGGGCCGGCCGGGATCGGCAAGTCCGTCCTGCTGAGCACCTGGTGGGAACGTAACGAGCAGTTCCGGGTGCTCCGGGCCCGCTGCCATCCCCTGGAGCGCGAATTCGCCTTCGGCGCGGTGCGGCAGCTGTTCAAGCCGCTGCTGGCGGCGGTCTCCGAAACCGAGCGCGCACGTCTCCTGGAAGGCTCCGCTGCCGCCACGCTGCGGGCGCTGGACGACGCCGCCGCCACGGACCCCGTGCCGGAGGCGGCCGATGTGACGGCATCGACGCTGCGGGAACTCGACGCGCTCGTCTCCCGGCTCGCCCGCCGGCAGCCTCTCCTCCTGGCGGTCGACGCCCTCCAGTGGATCGACCAGCCGTCCCTGCGATGGCTCGTCCATTTCGTCGGACGGGCCGACAGCCACCCGGTGCTGATCGCCGTGACCACCCGCAGCGGCGAGGTGAAAAGGCTCGATCCGCTGTTCGCCGAACTCGTCCGTCCCGCGAACTGCCACACCCTCGACCTGGAGCCGCTCGACGTATCCGGGGTGCGGCAGCTGGTGCGGACGCTGTGGGACGCGGAGACGCCCGACGAGGGCTTCTGCGCCGCCTGTCACGCCGCGACGGGCGGGCACCCGCTGTTCGTCCGCGCCCTGCTCCACCAGGCACAGCGCAACGGGGCGCAGCCGACCGCGGCATTCCGGGACCGGATCCCCACGGTCCTGCTGTCGACGCTCGGCGGGGAGATCTCGCACCGGCTCTGCCAGGCGTCCGGCGAAGTCGTGGCGCTGGCGCGGGCGCTGGCCTTCCTGGGCGACCGCAAACCGCCCGAGCTGCTCGCCGCGTACTGCGGGACAGGACGGGCCGTGGTGCTCTCCGCGGCCGAGGATCTGCGGTCGCTGGGCCTGCTGCGGGCGGACGGCGACCTCCGCTTCACCCACCCGGTCGTCCGGGACACGGTGCTGGGAACGCTGTCGCCCGAGGAACTCGGCGTCGGCCATGCGCGGGCGGCCCAGGTGTCCTGCCTCAGCGGACGTCCCGACGAGGAAGTCGCGGCCCATCTGCTGGCGGCCGGCCCCGTACACGGCTCCTGGGTCCTGCCGGCTCTGCGCAGAGCAGCCACCCAGGCCTTACGCCGTGGCGCACCGGAGACCGCCGTGACCTATCTGCACGCCGCGTTGAACCAGCCGCTGGACCTGCCCGAACGCGCCCGCGTACTCCTCGAACTGGGCACGGCGGCCAGCCATTACGACGCCGCGCTGGCCATCTCCTGTGTCACCGGCGCGCTCGAGGAACTGACCGACGAAACGGCCCGCAGCGACGCCCTGGGCGTGCTGGCCTACTCACTGCTGCTCTCCCGTGGCTCCCGTACGGACCTGTCCAGCGTGGACCGGAAGATCGCGGCACTGCGCGACCGGCACACCGCGGGCTCCGGGGCCGCCGACCGGGAGCTGGCGCTGCGGATGACCGCGCTGCGCTCGTGGATGGAGTTCGAGCGGCCGTCCGTCGGCCCCGCCCCGGCGCCGGCCCCCGGCACGGACGACGACCTGGCCGACCGCACCGCGGGGGAACGGCAGCTGCTCGCCATCCGTGCCTTCCGTGCTCTGCGCGCCGCCCTGCCCGCCCCGTACATCGCCGGTCTCATCGAGCGCGCGTCCGTCAATCTGCCGGCGTTCTCCCATGACCTCTTCCCGCTGCACTACTTCGTCGCCCAGACGCTGCTGTACCTCGACGAGCTCGATACGGCCGACCGGCTCAACCGCCATCTGACACGGGAGATCTCGGGCAAGGGCATGGAACTGCTCGTCTCCTCCCTGCTGCTGTACCAGGCAGGGCTGGCGCTGCGCCGCGGGAACATCACCGAAGCCCTCGACACGGCGCAGGCCGCGGCGGACCAGGCATCCTCCGCCGGCCGGCCCCCGTACGCGCTGACCTTGGACACGATCAGGATCGATGCCCTTCTCGCGCAGGGCCACATCGAGGCGGCCGAGCGGGTCGCGGTCCCCCATGCCGTGGCGGGGCAGGCCGAAGTGGCGTGGGAGCGGCCCCGGTTCCTGATGAGCCTGGCGGCGCTGCGGATCGCTCAGGGCGATCTGCGCACGGGGCTCTCGCTGCTCCGTGAGTGCGGCCACCACTGCGACGCCGCCGGGACGGTCAGCCCCACGATGTCTCCATGGCGCTCCCGTGCCGCGGCCGCCCATCTCGCGCTGGGGGACGCGAAGTCGGCCCATGAGCTGGCCGAGCAGGAACTGGATCTCGCCCGCCGCTGCCGGATCCCGCGTGCCCTCGGGGTGGCGCTACGGGTGGCGGGAACGGTGACGCCTGGCCGCCAGGGGCTGGACCTGCTGGCCGAAGCCGTGAGCGTGCTCGGCCCCACCCCCGCACGCCTCGAACTCGCCCGCGCCCTGCACGACTTCGGTGTCGCACTGCTGCGCCAGGACGACAGACGAGGTGCCCGCGGTGTACTGCGCGAGGGGCTGGACCTTGCCGTCGGCTGTGGTGCCACGGCGCTCGCCACACGGCTGGGGGAGCGGCTGCACCTCGCCGGCGGCCGGGTCAGCAGAGCAGGTGGGCAGGGGATCCGCGCGCTGACCGCAGGGGAAGAGCGCGTCAGCACACTGGCGGCTCAGGGATACAGCAACAAGCAGATCGCCGAACTGCTCGTCGTCACGCTGCGGACGGTGGAGACCCACCTCACCGGTGCCTACCGCAAGCTCGGGATCACCGGGCGCCCGCACCTGGCGGCCGCGATGGCCGAGGCGGCCAGGTTCCGCAGGGGGAGCGACCCGGCAGATTCCTGAGCACGGTGCCACCGGCTCCGCGACCGACCCTGAAGGCCCCTCATCGGAAGGTGAGGGGCCTTCGGTATGTCCGTCGGCAGTCGTCATCGGACCTGTGGTCGGCAGGGACAAAGCCCTGTGGTTCTCGTGGTCCTCGTGGTCCCAAGCCGTGGTTCCGGTTTTCTTCCGGCATTCCTCGTGGTTGTCCCGGGAGGGCGGTCTCCGGGTACCGAAGTCTTAGCCGCAATCAATTGATTCGGCGGCCTTGGCATGACTTACTCACCTTTCACGGCGTCGCATTCTTTCGACGTCACCAGCCAGTGCAAGAGGGAGTAGTAACCGTGAAGATCAGCCATCGGGCCGTATTCGGTCTTCTTTCGGCGGGTGCCGCGTGCTTCTCAACCGTACTCTCCGCTCCCGCCGCTTATGCGGGATCCGACAACTACATCCAGATCACCAACCACGGCGGCGTCCTCGCCAATACCTGCTACAAGTGGCGTGGCGCCGAGGGCAAGAACTACTGCCACAACGTCAAGCCGGTGGGCCAGACCTGGAAGGCGTATTTCCCCGCGGAAGCGACCGGCGCGATGATCGATCTCAGCATCAGCGTGGTGGACTACGCCACGGTGGACTCCGCAGCGGTGATCGATACCAACAAGAACCACTGCTTCGAGATAACCGGCCTCGCCGACCGGCCGAAGCTTCAGGAAACGGGCTGCTGAAGGCAGGTATCACGGAGAGCGCCGGTGCGGCGCTCTCCGCCGGAAGAGTTTCCGTCAGCAACAGAGTGAGGAAAACGTTGATCTCCACATCCGCATCCCGAGCAGGTATCGCCCTCGGTGCCGTCACCGCCGCGCTGTTCCTGGTGGCGCCCATGGCATCGGCGGCCGCGCAAGACGCCGGCCTCGCCCAGGTGAACGGCCACACCGATAAGTGGATGGCGGAGGCAACCCCCTCCGTCACCTACGACAACGGTTACAAGGTGGACTCCGCGGAAGAAGTCAAGAGCGCACTGGAACAGTGCAAGGACAGCGGTGTTTCGTGCGCCGAGAAGCCCGTGGAAAGCAAGCAGGTGACGAAGTGGTTCGACGTGGGAAATGACGCCATGGGCGTCGGCCCCATCGAGAACTGCGGTACCGGGCAGGGGGAGATAAACCAGACGCTCAGCGGAAGCAAAACCTTCACCTGGGGCTGGAACGTCGGCGGCAACGTCGATCTCACCCTGGTCAAGGACGTGCTGAAGATCGGCGCCTCCGCGCAGTACAGCGAGACCAATGCCGAGACGAAGGCCGGCGACATCCGCATCACCGTGAAGCCGGGCGAGCGGGGAATGCTGATGATGGGCAAGGACACGGAACAGCGAACCTCCGATGTGACGATCCAGGGCGGCAAGTTCGGCGGCGCGAAGATCACGGGACTGCGCACCGAAATCCTTCTCGCCGAGGCGGCGCGGGTGAGCACCGACGTGGTCAAGTGCGGTGAACTGCTGAAGAAGGAGCAGAGTTGAGCGCCGGTTCCGCTCACCAGAAACTCATGAAGGGGCACCCTGTGCGGAATTACAAGAGGTCGGTGGCCTACGGCGTTGCCGCCCTGGGCCTCGCGCTGGCCGGCGGAGCAATGACCGCACCGTCCGCCGCGGCCGCGGGCTCGGGCAAGTACATCGGTTTCACCAACAACGGCTGGTATCTCGTCGACACCTGCTACCACTGGCAGTCCTCGACGACCCCGGACTCCTGCGACAGAGGAAAGCCCAAGGGCACGGACTGGCGGGTGGAAATCCCCGACGACGCCCAGGGCGTCAGGGTCGAGGTGACGGTGCTCGCGCAGGTCGGTGGCGGCAATGTGTCGCCGCAGATAACGGACCTGAGCCGCAACCATTGCTACGTGCTGAGCGGTCTCACGGGTAGCCCGGCGATCACTGATAAGGAGTGCTAGGGAATGCCCGGACCATCGAAGCGAGAGGCGAACTCCAGCGTGCGAAGCAAGAAGCGTTCCCTGGCATACGGCGCGGCCGCCCTGGGCCTGGCGCTGGCCGGTGCGGTATTGACGGCCCCCTCCGCCACTGCCGCCTCGGACAACTACCTCCAGTTTGACCACCAGGCGGCGTCCCTCATCGACACCTGCTACGAGTGGAAGGGCCCGGAGGGCATAGAGAAGAAGAACTACTGCCACAATTACCGGCCGGTCGGGGATTCCTGGAAGGCCTATTTCCCCGCTGAGGCAACCGGGGTCACGGTCACCGTGCACTGGTCGGGAGGCTCACAGCCGCTGTACATCAACGAGGCCGACAAGAACCACTGTTACCGGATCGAAGGCATTCTGCCCGGGATCCACGTCCTCGATACGAAGTGCTGAGCGACTGACTCCGGGGCCCGTCGGTGCATTCCGCCGACGGGCCCCGCGGCATGCCGCCGGACCGCATGCGGCCCTTCGGGGAACTCCCAGGGAACGGCACTGCACGGACACATCACTGGACAGTTCACTTTCCCCTCCTTAAGGTCCTCATCATGGTCCACAAGATCGAGCCAGCCGTAGAGCCTCCGGTCACTCTCACCAGCCCCTCCGACCTTCTGACCGGCTACCTCGACTTCTACCGGGACGCCGTGCTGCGCAAGGTGGAGGGAATGTCCGACGCGGAGTTGAGGAACAGCCGGCTGCCCACCGGCTGGTCGCCACTGGGCTTGTTCAAGCACCTGGCCTGCGTGGAACTGCGCTGGCTGCAATGGGGCTTCAACGGGGAACACATCGAAGAGCCCTGGGCCGAATTCAAAGAACGCCCCGGGCCGTGGCACGTCGACTCCGGCGAAACGTTCGAGGACGTCAAGAAGTTCTTCCAGGAGACCTGCGCACGATCCCGCGCCATCGTCACCGCGGCACGGCTGGAGGACCAGGCAGCCACCCTCGGCGGAAAGGTTCCGGCCGACGAGGACCGTCCCACCCTGATCTGGATCCTCTTCCACCTGCTCCAGGAGTACGCCCGGCACGTAGGGCACCTCGACATCGCCCGCGAGCTGGCCGATGGAGCCGTCGGGGAGTAACCGACGACACCGCCCGCCCGTCATGGGCCGGCACCAACGGGGGCAGTAGTCGAGGAGCCGCACCCCGCCCGGGTGAGCCGTGTCTCACCCCGGCGGTGCCCCTTGTCTATGCAACTCGTTGCATAGAAGGATCGGGGTATGGCGCTCGAACACGCGATCCTCGTCTCTCTGCTGGAGAAGCCGGGCTCCGGCTATGAGCTGGCCCGGCGGTTCGAGCGGTCCATCGGATACTTCTGGACCGCCACCCATCAGCAGATCTACCGCGTCCTCAAGCGCATGGAGAGCGACGGGTGGCTCGACGTCCGCGAGGTGCCGCAACAGGCCCGGCCGGACAAGAAGGAGTACTCCGTCGCCGCCCCCGGCAGGGCCACGCTCTCCCAGTGGCTGCACGAGCCGATCGAACCCGAGAGCGTGCGGCACGAGCTCGCCGTGAAGATCCGCGGCGCGGCCTTCGACGACCCGGCCGCGCTGATCCGCGAGGTCGAGCGCCACCACCAGGCGCACACCGACCGGCTCGCGCACTATCTCGCGGGGGAGCGGCGGGACTTCACCGGCCCCGAGGCCCCCGCCACGCCCGACGCCGGGCAGGAACTCCAGCACGTCGTGCTGCGCGGCGGCATCGCGTACGAGCGCATGACCCTCGCCTGGCTCGACGACGTACTCGCCACCCTGCACCGACTCGGCTCCGCGCGCTGAACCGGCGCCGACGAACCGCCTGTCCGCCCCACCCCGCCGTCCACCGACACGGCCCCGAAGCATTCCCTCCACGTCCCTCAACCCCCGAACCGGAAAGGCGAACATCCATGGCCGACCAGCTGCTGTTCAACCCGCACACCTACGACCCGGCGCACTTCGACCCCGAGACCCGCAGGCTGCTGCGCGCCACCGTCGACTGGTTCGAGGAGCGCGGCAAGCGCCGGCTGATCGAGGACTACCGCTCCCGTGCCTGGCTGGCGGACTTCCTCGCGTTCTCCACCAAGGAAGGGCTGTTCGCGACCTTCCTCACCCCGGCCTCCGCCGCCGACGGCCAGCAGGACAAGCGCTGGGACACCGCCCGGATCGCCGCCCTCAACGAGATATTCGGCTTCTACGGGCTCGACTACTGGTACGCCTGGCAGGTCACCATCCTCGGCCTCGGCCCGGTCTGGCAGAGCGACAACGCCGCCGCCCGCAGCCGCGCCGCCGAGCTCCTCACCCAGGGCGAGGTGTTCGCCTTCGGCCTGTCCGAGAAGTCCCACGGCGCCGACATCTACTCCACCGACATGCTGCTGGAGCCGGACGCCGACGGTGCCGGCGGCTTCCGCGCCAGCGGCTCCAAGTACTACATCGGCAACGGCAACGCCGCCGGGCTCGTCTCCGTCTTCGGCCGCCGCACCGACATCGAGGGCCCGGACGGCTATGTCTTCTTCGCCGCCGACAGCCGCCACCCCGCCTACCACCTCGTGAAGAACGTCGTGGACTCCTCGAAGTACGTCAGTGAGTTCCGCCTCGACGACTACCCCGTCGGCCCGGACGACATCCTGCACACCGGCCGCGCCGCCTTCGACGCCGCCCTCAACACCGTCAACGTCGGCAAGTTCAACCTCTGCACGGCTTCGATCGGCATCTGCGAGCACGCGATGTACGAGGCGGTCACGCACGCGCAGAACCGCATCCTCTACGGCCGCCCCGTCACCGCCTTCCCGCATGTCCGCCGCGAGCTGACCGATGCCTACGTCCGCCTCGTCGGGATGAAGCTGTTCAGCGACCGCGCCGTCGACTACTTCCGCTCCGCCGGCCCCGACGACCGCCGCTACCTGCTCTTCAACCCGATGACGAAGATGAAGGTGACCACCGAGGGCGAGAAGGTCATCGACCTGATGTGGGACGTCATCGCGGCCAAGGGCTTCGAGAAGGACACCTACTTCGCCCAGGCCGCCACCGAGATCCGCGGCCTGCCGAAGCTGGAGGGCACGGTCCACGTCAACCTCGCCCTGATCCTCAAGTTCATGAGCAACCATCTGCTGAACGCGGCCGACTACGAGGCGGTGCCGTCCCGCCTCGACGCGGCCGACGACGCGTTCCTCTTCCGGCAGGGACCGGCCCGCGGCCTGGGCGCCATCCGCTTCCACGACTGGCGCACCGCCTACGACGCCTACGCCGAGGTGCCCAACGTCGGCCGCTTCCGGGAGCAGGCGGACGCCCTCTGCGAGTTCGTCACCACCGCCGCCCCCGGCGAGGAGCAGAGCCGCGACCTCGACCTGCTGCTCGCCGTCGGCCAGCTGTTCGCGCTGGTCGTGCACGGCCAGCTGATCCTGGAGCAGGCGCGCCTGACCGGTCTCGACGCCGACGTGCTCGACGAGCTGTTCGCCGTCCTCGTACGCGACTTCTCCGCGCACGCCGTCGAGCTGCACGGAAAGGATTCCGCCACCGAGGCACAGCAGCGCTGGGCACTGGACGCGGTCCGGCGTCCGGTCGTCGACGACGCCCGCTCGACGCGCGTCTGGGAGCGTGTCGAGGCCCTGGCCGGGGCGTACGAGATGGCGCCGTAGCAGCGGTGCCCCCGGGCCGCCCGCATCGCGGACCGGCGGACCGGCCGACGCCTCCAGGTGCCGGCCGGTCCTGCCGGACCTGTGACGTGGGCGCGAGTGGCCGGATCACGTAGGCTCGGCGGATGGCGAAGTATTTCGACGTGCACCCCGAGAACCCCCAGCGGCGCACCATCAGCACGGTGGCCGACAGCATCCGCTCCGGCGCGCTCATCGCGTATCCGACGGACTCCTGTTTCGCGCTGGGATGCCAGCTGGGCAGCCGCGACGGCATCAGCCGGATCCGGTCGATCCGCAACCTCGACGACCGTCACCACTTCACCCTCATGTGTGAGAACTTTGCTCAGCTCGGGCAGTTCGTGCACATCGACAACGACGTCTTCCGCGCGATCAAGGCGGCCACGCCCGGCAGTTACACCTTCATCCTCCCCGCCACCAAGGAGGTGCCGCGCCAGCTGTGGCACCCGAAGAAGAAGACCGTCGGAGTCCGGATCCCGGACCATGTCGTCACTCAGGCCCTGCTCGCCGAGCTCGGTGAGCCGCTGCTCTCCAGCACCCTGCTGCTGCCGGACGAGGAGGAGCCGATGACGCAGGGGTGGGAGATCAAGGAACGGCTCGACCACGTGGTGGACGCAGTGCTCGACTCGGGCGACTGCGGCACCGAGCCGACCACGGTGATCGACTTCTCCGGCGGCGACGCCGAGATCGTACGCCGAGGGGCAGGCGACGTCGCGCGATTCGAGTAGCCGGACCGAGGCCATCGCGGCTGCCGCGGTCGGCCGGTGACCCGGGCAAGTCTCCGGCCCGGCATCCCGCGGCGGTCGGGCCGGCTCAGCCGAAGGTCAGCACGGGCTTGATGGCCCGGCCCGCGGAGGCGGCCTGCGCGGCCGCCTCGATGTCGTCGAAGCGGAATTCGGTGATGAGCTTCTCGACCGGGAGCTTGCCCTGCCGGTGCAGACCGATGAGGCGCGGGATGAACTCGGCGGGCACCGCGTCGCCTTCGATCACTCCCCGGATCCGGATGCCCTTGGTCAGCACGGCCATGATGTCGAACTCGGCCCGCGCCCCGACCCCGACCAGGGCCAGCGTGCCTTGCTGCCGCAGGGCCGCAAGGGCCTGGGAGACCACGGCCGGCTGACCGGTGGTGTCGACGGCGTGGTGCGTTCCTCCGCCGGTGAGATCGCGGACGGCCGTGGCGACATCGCCGACGGCGCTGGGGTCGAGCGCCGCCTTGGCGCCGAGCTCCTCGGCCACCGTCCGCCGGGAGCCGACAGGGTCGACCGCGATGACGGTGCAGCCTTCCGCGACGGCGGCCATGACCGCACTCAGCCCCACACCGCCCGCGCCGAAGACGGTCACGGAGGACCCCTCCGAGGGCCGCAGGACGTTGAGGACCGTGCCCGCCCCGGTCTGTACGCCGCAGCCGAGCGGAGCGGCGATGACCGGGGGGAAGTCGGCAGGGATCTTGACGGTGTTGCTCTCGTAGGCGAGGGCATGGGTGGCGAAGCTGGACTGTCCGAAGAAGTTGCCGAAGACCTGCGCACCGGCGCGGGAGAGGCCGGTGCTGCCATCGGTCCGGGAACCGCTGGCGTTGAGGGCGTTGATGCCCGTCTCGCAGTAGCTGGAGTGGCCGGACACGCACTGTCCGCAGCTACCGCAGCTGCGGTAGCTGAGGCACACACTGTCGCCGGGGGCGACGGTGGTCACCGCCGCGCCGACGGCCGCCACGACGCCGGCCCCCTCGTGGCCGAAGACCATGGGACTGCGCGTCCAGATCTGCCGGGTGCTGAGGTCGGTGTGGCAGATGCCCGCCGCGGTGATTCTCACCAGGATCTCGTCCGGCCGGGGTGCCTCGATATCGAGGTCGCGGATGGTGAACGGGCCACCGGGGGACTCCACCAGAGCTGCCTGTATACGCATGGGTTCCTTGAGCTGTCGGCCACGGGCGTCGCTCCGACAGTAGCGTTCGTGAGCGAGGGCCTTTTGACCCCCCGTCATGCACGCCCCAGCGGTTGATCCCGGGGTGACGCCCCCGCAACGCCCCGGCGGACGCACCGCACGACAGGAGCCCCGCCGAGGCGGGCTGCACCGCCGGTCGCTCTCACCCCACCAGCACACCGGAAACCACATCACGCAGTGAATGCGGTGGGTAACCTGTGGTCATGATCGAATTAGACCGTCTTGCCGTCTTCGTGACCGCTGTGGCCGTATTGATCGCTGTGCCGGGGCCGAGCGTCCTGTTCGTCGTCAGCCGTGGTGTCGCGCTCGGGCGGCGGGCCGCGGTGTTCACGGCGGTGGGAAACGAGGCGGGCCTGCTGGTGCAGGTGGCGTTGGTGGCGTTCGGGCTGGGGAGCATCGTCGAGCGCTCGATGCTCGTCTTCTCGCTGCTGAAGTTCGCCGGTGCGCTGTACCTCGTGTATCTGGGTGTTCAGGCGTGGCGCAACCGCCGGCTGCTGGCGGTGTCCGACGATGGCACGCCGAAGACCGAAAGCGCGGGCCGGATCCTGCGGGAGGGGTTCGTGGTGGGGGTGAGCAACCCGAAGGGGCTGCTGATCTTCACTGCGGTGCTGCCGCAGTTCATGGATCCCGCTGCGGGCCATGTGCCGCTGCAACTGCTCCTGCTCGGGGCGATCTGTGTGCTGATCGCGCTGATCTCCGACGCGTCGTGGGGGCTGCTCGCCGGCACGGCACGCAACTGGCTGTCCGGTTCGCCTCGTCGGCTGTCTTGCATCGGTGGTGCGTCGGGCGTGGTGATGGTCGGGCTGGGGATCCGTCTGGCGTTCAGCAGCCGGGATTGAGGGGAGCGGTCCGGTCGTGCGGCTTTGCCGGTGCCGGTGCCGGTGCTCGTGCCGGTGCCGGCACCGATGGCGAGGCCGAGGCCGATGGGCGGTGCCGATGTCCATGAGGCTGTCGTCACGGCCGGCGGCCCGTCATCCCGGCCCGCGCGATGCCCAGTTCGTAGGCGGCCGCGACGGCGCTGGCACGATTGCGCAGGCCGAGCTTGACCAGCAGATTCTGTACATGCGTCTTGACCGTGCTTTCGCTCACGACCAGTTCGGCGGCGATTTCGACGTTCTTCATTCCGCGTGCCATCAATTGCAGCACCTGGCGCTCGCGCAGGGTGAGCAGTTCGAACGCCTCGTGCCGGACCAGCTGCCCCGGCGGGGTGGCGCGGCGCGACCTGCCGCAGCCCGGTGGGCAGATCCGGTATCCCCGGGCCACGAGCCTGAGGGCGGAGACCAGATGTCCCGGTGCTTCCCAGGTCAGCACCACACCTCCGGCGCCCAGCTTGTCCGCCTCCAGGCAGAGGGGGTCATCGACGTCGTTGGTCAGCAGCAGCATTCTGGAGGCGCCGGTGTCGCAGTAGTGGGCCGCCCGGTGCACGAGATGGGCGACGTCGATGGAGCGGCAGGAGGCGTTGACGACGAGCGCGTCGAGCGAGGTGTCGAGGCAGGCGTCCAGTGCGGTGGTGCTGTCCCGTGCGCTGCCGACGAGGCTGAGGTCGGGAAGGTTCCGGAAGACATGGACCAGCCCGGCGTGCACGAGGCTGGAGTCATCGATGAGAAAGATGCGCAGAGGTCCGGGATTCTCCGCAAGTCCGTCGCCCCCGGGTGCCGGCGTCTGTTCGGATCGAGCTGCACCCATGGGTTGCCTCGCATAGTCGTCCGAATCGAACAAATCACATCTTCTCCCGCGCCCCGTGTGACGAGGGCACTACTTTCCGCCACGTTCCCGGGGCATGTTCCGCAGGTCCGTCTGGCTACTTCGGACTAGTGCTTTCGGCATGCGCACCTGCCGCGATCGGCTCGATGTGCTGAGGACGCCGCATCGCGGTCGAACCTAGAGTCAAGGTCATGACACAGAGCGTGGTGATTCTGGGCGGCGGCACGGCGGGGTGGATGACTGCCTCCTACCTGCGGGCGGCATTCGCGGACAGCATCGACGTCACGGTCGTGGAGTCCCGGCGTATCGGCACCATCGGGGTGGGGGAGGCCACCTTCAGCACGGTCCGGCATTTCTTCGACTACCTCGGGCTCAGCGAGGCGGACTGGATGCCGGAGTGCAACGGCACCTACAAATTAGCCGTGCGGCTGGAGAATTGGCGGGCACCGGGAGACTGTTTCTACCACCCGTTCGAACGGATGCGAGTCGTCGACGGGGTGCCGCTCACCGACTGGTGGCAGCGGGTCGGCCCGACGAGCCGGTTCGACCGGGACTGCTTTCTGATCCCCTGGCTCTGCGACGCCAAGGCCTCACCGCGCCACAGGGACGGCCGGCTCTTCGAGCAGGACTTCGCCGAAGGTCCCGACCGCCCCCTCTACCGCACGACTCTCGCCGAGCAGAACACCCAATTCCCCTACGCCTACCACTTCGACGCCTCCCTGCTCGCGGACTTTCTGACCCGGTACGCCGTCAAGCGCGGTGTCCGCCAGATCATCGACGACGTGGTGGACGTCCGGCTCGACGCACGCGGTGGGATCGACCACCTGCTCACCCAGGAGACCGGGGAGCTGCGAGCCGACCTGTACGTCGACTGCTCCGGCTTCCGCAGCAGGCTGCTCGGCCAGGCACTGGAAGAGCCGTTCCTCTCCTTCCAGGACTCCCTGCCCAACGACCGGGCGGTGGCCCTGCGGGTCCCGGTCGACACCGCACGGGAGGGCATCAGGCCGTGCACCACGGCCACCGCCCAGGACGCGGGGTGGATCTGGACGATTCCGCTGTACGACCGGATCGGCACCGGATACGTCTACGCGAGCGAGTACTGCGAGCCGGCCCAGGCCGAGCGGGCGCTGCGCGACTTCGTCGGCCCCAGGGCGGAGGGCCTGGAGGCCAACCACATCCGCATGCGGATCGGACGCAGCAGTCGTGCCTGGGTGAACAACTGCGTGGGCATAGGCCTGTCCGCCGGGTTCGTGGAACCGTTGCAGTCCACCGGCATCTTCCTGATCCAGCACGCGATCGAACAACTCGTCAGGTACTTCCCCGGCGCCGACCGGGATCCGGTGCTGCGCGACGGCTACAACCTCAGCACGGCCAGGGCCATCGAGGGGGTCCGTGAGTTTCTGATCCTGCACTACCGGGGCGCTGCCCGTGCGGACAACGACTACTGGCGCGACGCGAAGCGCCGGCCGCTGCCCGACGACATGGCGCTGCGCCTCGAACAGTGGCAGCGCAAGCTGCCGGACAACGACAGCACGTACCCGTACTACCACGCATTCGAGCCCTACTCGTATGTGTGCATGGTCCTCGGGCTCGGCGGGATTCCGCTGCACCATCCGCCCGCGCTGGATCTCTTCGACCCCGGCCGCGCCCGGCGCGAGCTGGAACGGGTCCGCCAACAGGCGCAGACCCTGCTGGACACGCTGCCCAGCCAGGTGGAGTACCTGTCCGGGATGCGCTGACGTGGTGGCCGTGCTCCAGGCCGCGGCGGCACTGGCGGGCGTACTCGTCGTGGCCCGCTGTGCCGCCGGGGCGGCCCGACTGGTGCGCCAGCCGCCGGTGATCGGTGAGATCGCCCTCGGGCTGGTGCTCGTGCCCGCCCTCACGGCGGTGGCCGGGCCCCGCGTCACCACGGGGCTGTTGCCGCCGGACGCGATGGGGTATCTGCACACGATCGGCGTGGCCGGTCTCGCGCTGTATCTCGCGGGTGCCGGTCACACCGTGCGGCCGCGCCGGAGCGAGGTGACGCCGCGTTCGTACGCGTGGCTGCTGACCGGTTCCCTGGCGCCCGGTCTGGTGGCCGGGGTGTTCCTTGCCGCGTGGGTGCTGTGGCGCGACCTTCCCCTGGAACGCGGGGCGGCGCCGCCCGCGGCGCTGGTGCTGCTGCTCGCCGCCGCGTTCGCGGTCACCGCTGTGCCGGTGCTGGTCCGGATCCTCACCGACCGGGGCCTGCTGGAATCGACCGAGGGCCGGCTGTCCGTCCTCACCGCCGTGTCCATCGACGCGCTGACCTGGCTGATCCTGACGGGTGCACTGGTGGCGGCGGCCGGCGACGGCGGACGGCTCGGCCATGCCGTTGCCGTGATCGTCGGCGGCGCGCTGGCCGTCGTACCCCTGCGGCTGGTGCTGCGACGGAAGGCCGTGTCAGCGCTGTGCGCACGATGGCCGGCCGCCACCGGGGCCGTGCTCGGTGCGGTGGCGGTCGCGGCCGCCCTCGCCACCGAGCGCGCGGGACTCACCGCGATCTACGGCGCCGTACTGGTCGGGCTGGCCGTCCCCTGGGACGGCGGGGAGGGGCCGTGGGCCCGGTCCGTGCGCGCCGTGGCGAGGATCGGGCGGCTGCTGGTTCCGGTGTTCTTTGTGACGACCGGGCTCGCGCTGGGCACCAAGGGGCCGAGCGGATTCTCCTGGGCGACCCTGGCCCTGGCCCTGCTGCTCGCGTTCGTGGCAAAGGTGGCCGGGGGCTGGGCCGGAGCACGTGCCGCCGGCCTGCCCACCGGCCCGGCGCTGCGCATCGGGGTGCTGATGAACACGAGAGGGCTGACCGAGATCGCCGTGCTCCAGGCGGGGGTCTCCGCGGCGATCCTCACCCCCGGCCTCTTCCTGGTACTGGCACTGATGGCGCTGATCACCACCGCCGCCACCGGGCCGCTGCTGTCGCTGGTCGAGAGGCGGTACGGCAGGAGCGCCGGCTCGCCGTTCCCCGAGTCCGAGGAGTTGCTCTCGCATGACGACGCCTGAAGCGGCCGCCCAGGAACAGCGCGCGAGCGAGCGGGAGTTCCGGGCTCTGATGTCCCTTTTCCCCACCGGTGTCGCGGTGATCGGCGCGCTGGACACGGCGGGGCGGCCGTGGGGCATGACCTGCTCCTCCTTGTGCAGTGTCGCCCTGACGCCGCCCACGCTGCTGGTCTGTCTGCGCAGCACGAGCCCGACGCTGGACGCACTGCTGGGCACCGGGACATTCAGCGTCAACCTCCTGCATCACACGGCACAGGACGTGGCGGAGTTGTTCGCCTCCGGTGACCCGGACCGGTTCCGCGCGACACCGTGGCACCTGCCCGATGCCGCGGGCGGCCCGCATCTACGGGACGCCGCCCACGCCGTAGGGGATTGCAGGGTGGTGAGCACGCTCCACGTCGGTGACCACACCGTCGTCCTCGGGCACGTACTCCGGGTCGGCGCCCTCGCCACGGCCGGACAGACCCCACTCCTGTACGGGCTGCGGCAGTACGCCGCATGGCCCGCGCGCGGTAGCGTGACGGGCCCCGACTACGAGGAGTGAGTGCCGTGGAACGCAGTGAGGTGTTAACGCCCGAGGAGGTGCTCCGGAAGTCCGGAGTGCCGTTCACGGTCATGAGCCACGTCCCCATCGTGGGTCAGCACGACGCCGAGACCACACTCGGTCTCGCCACCGAACACCTTCTGAAGACCATGGTGTTCAGGACGAAGGACGAGGTCTTCGTGCTGGCCGCACTGCCGGTCAGCGGCCGCGTCCACTACGGCCGGCTGGCAAGGGCGGCGGGCGTGTCACGAGCGATGCTCCGTCAGGCCGCGCCCGAGGAACTGAGCCTGCTCGGAATGGAACCTGGCGGCGCCAGCCCGGTGTGCGACCGGCCGGACGTCGTGACCGTCTTCGATGTCTCGGTGACCCGCATGAGCACGGTCTACTGCGGAAGCGGCCGGGCCGACCGGACCGTGAAGATCGAGGCCCAGCAGCTGATCGAACTGGTCGGCCCGAAGATCGAAGAGCTGTCCTCGTGACGTGGGGAGCCGGAACGACCGGCTCCCGACGTCAGACGTCTCCCTCGATCAGACGAACCTGGCCGGGCTGAACGGCTCGGTCTCCGCGGGAGAACGGGCCCCGGTCAGGTACTCCGCCAGCAGCCGCGAGGTCCCGGGCGCCAGCGGCATACCGTCGATGCCGTACCCCGACAGCAGCCACAGCCCCGGGGCCCCAGGTGCCGGGCCGACGATCGGCAGACCGTCCGGAGACATCGGACGCACCCCCGACCATGCCGCCCGCACCGGTGTCCTGGCCAGCGCCGGCGCGTGGCGCGCGGCGGCCGCCGTGATCAGCGCAACCGCCTGCTCGCCGTCTCGCACATCATCGAGCTGAAGCGCCGGTCCACTGCTGGAGCCGAGCACGACCTCGCCGCTGGGCAGGGGTTGCAGGGAGAAGACCACCTGCGTGCCCGAGGACGCCCGGGCGGCATCGGACACCTCGTCCAGCAGCGGCGGCCCCTGCCGCTTCAGCCCTCCCGAGCCGTGCCACGTGGACTGCATCAGCGTGTGCCCGAACGCCGCGTCCGCGACCGGCGCGGTACGCACCAGCCACCCGCGCGCGCCGAAGACCGGGATGTCGGTCCCGGCCTGCTGCGCCAGACTCCTGGACCATGGCCCCGCCGCGAGGACGACCGCGCCTGCCTGCTTCGGCCCGTCGTCGGTGATCACACCGGTGACCCGGTCACCACGCCGCAACAGGCCCCGCACCGACGTATGGGTGACGATCTCTGCGCCCGCGCGCCGGGCCCGCTCGGCCAGGGCCGCGGCGGCCAGCACGGGGTGGAGGGCATACGCCCCCTCGACCACCACGGCGCCCGCCAGTGCGGGGGAGAGGCCCGGCTCCAGCTCCAGGAGTTCGCGGGTGCCGATCTCCGCCGACGGGAACCCCGCCTCCGTCAACGCCGCACCATGGCTGCGGGCTCGGCCCAGGCTGTCCTCGTCGGTCGCGACCAGGAGATATCCGTGCGGGCGCAGCTGGAAGGGCACCTCGCCCTCCCGCTCGGCCTGTTCGTAGTACGCGATCGCCTCCGCGAAGAGGCCCCCGCAGGCGGGCAGGGGGCTCGGCAGCAGACCACCCTGGTTGCGGCCCGTCGCGCCGCCCGCCAAAGGACCGCGTTCCAGCAGGAGGACGCGTGATCCGCGTGCGGCGAGTTGTTCCGCGCAGGCGCAGCCGGCGATCCCGCCGCCCACCACGATGACGTCATGTGCCATGAGTTCCGGTTCCTTCCCTGGGCCGCTCAGCAAGGGGAACGAGCGCCCAGCGCCCCACGGCGTCGCGGGCGATGGCGCTCAGGAGCTGCGGTATCGCCTCTTCGCACTCCTCGACGGCCGGTGCCATCAGCGCAGCCGGCTTCTCCTGCCGGCTGGACGCGAAGCCCGGGTACAGGCCGTTGGCCGTCAGGTCGTCGCGTACCGCCCGTACCCGGCGCAGCAGTTGGGAGGTGACGTCCGACCGGGAACAGGGCGCGCGGAGGGTGAGAAAGTAGGTGTCGTACAGGACCGCACGCACCTCACGCGGCAGGATGCGGCCGCTGCCCGCCGACGCCTGGAGCAGCGAGGGGGCGCCGGGCACCAGCTTGCGGGCGATGCCCTCGTGTACGGCGTCGTGGAGTGTGCACTCCCGGAGCAGTGTGTCGGCGCGGCCGCCCCACGCGGTCGGCAGGCGGCCCCGTAACAGTGCCCGGACGTGACCGTAGTCGCGTGCCCAGCTGCCGGCGAACCCGGGGTGATACCGGACCATGCCGGGTCTGATGAGCCGGTGGTAGACATCGCGGGTGCAGGATGCGGTGTAGAGCAGCATGGCCGAGTAGCCCCGGACCAGTCGGGCCGCCGACGGGAGACCGCCCGGCCCGTCCGGGGCGGTCGGCACCTCCCCCGCCCGTCGTCGCAGCTCCTGCCAGAACAGGAACGTCAGCTGATGGCCGGTGATCCACCGGAACCAGAACAACTGCTCCGCCGAGGTCGGGACTCCCGGGCCGACCGGGCCGCCCGACGGGGCCCGGCCCGTTCCCGTGCCCCACAGCTCCGGGTACCGGGCGGCCGGATCCGTACCGCCGCCGCCCTCGTCACGGCCCGGGTGAAGCGGCAGGAACAACGGCTCCAGCCCGTAGGCCCGGCCACCGAACTCGGGGAGGGCATCCAGGAGAGCGGCGGCCGAGTCGCCGTCCAGTGTGGTCACCTCCCCTCGGCCTCCGCCGGTATGTGGGTGAACTCGTACTCCAGCCCGTTCACGTCGTAGGTGTAGAAGCTGCTGACCCCGTCGTCGTCCACGACGATCTCCGTCGGAGGATCGGGCCGGGCGAAGGAGAACTTCCCCGACGCGAACAGCCGCTGCCACCGGTCCCGCCACTCCTGGAGCTCCGCGGCCGTGGTGGCGGTCATGCACACATGCTGGAACTGGAGCATGTCCGGCCGCGGGAGGGCGTAGGAGGCCGCACGGGAGAAGAGATGGAACCGGGTCCCGGCGGCCACCACCTCGGTCAGCCGGACGATGCCGGGCAGCCGGCTGTGTGTCAGGTCGGAGAAGGAGTCGAGGGTCCAGGCCGCGGTGCCACCGAAGAACTCGGTGTACCAGGCGACACAGTTGTCGTGGTCGGCCGTCTCCACCGCGAGGTGGTGCAGACCGGTTCGGAGGGAACTGCCCGGCTGTTTCGGTTCATCCACAGGTATCGGTCTTCCTTTCATCTGGCGACTGCGTAGGCCTGCTCGCCCCGCGGGGAAGCGGCCGCGACGACCATGCCGTCGCCGGGCTCGACGCCCACGGCGCACACCCTGCCCAGCGACCAGTCGGGGACGGACTCGATCTCGTGCCCACGGCGGGTGAGATCCGCGGTGACGTCGTCGGGGCACCGGCTCTCGATCTTCACCGCGAGTGGCCGGTGGGTGCGGGGGGTGAAGGAGCTCGGGACGTGCTCGGAGTGGAACGCGAGGGTTTCGGTGGCGCGTTGCAGATCGAGCCCGAAATCGAGGTGGGCCAGGAAGAAGCCCAGCGTCCATTGGTCCTGCTGGTCGCCGCCCGGGGTGCCGAACGCGAGCCGGGCCCGGCCGTCGCGCAGGACCAGGGTGGGACTCAGCGTCGTCCGGGGCCGCTTGCCCGGTGCGAGGGAGTTGGGGTGGCCCTCCTCCAGCCAGGCCATCTGTCCCCGGGTGCCCAGCGGAAAGCCGAGGCCCGGAATCACCGGGGAACTCTTGAGCCAGCCACCGCTGGGCGTCGCGGCCACCATATTGCCGTGGCGGTCGGCGACCGTCAGACAGCAGGTGTCTCCCCGTGCCTCGGTCCTCGCCACGACCGGCGGGATCACGGTCGGCAGGCCGTCGTACAACTGGCCCTGCCAGTAGGGCCCGCCGGGCGGCTCGGCACGGCCCACCGGTGGGATCCACGCACGCCGGTCCCCGGGTGCGCCGGGCCGCAACGTGCCGGCGGCGGTCCGGCCGTCGACGAGTTGCCGGCGGCGCCGGGTGTAGCCGGGGTCCAGAAGGGCGGCCAGCGGTACGTCGGTGAAGTCCGGGTCGCCGTACCAGGCCTCCCGGTCCGCGTACGCCAGCTTGGCGCACTCGGTCACGGTGTGCAGGTAGTCGGCGCTGTTCAGGCCCATCGCCGCGAGGTCGAAGCCCTCCAGGAGGGCGAGCTGCTGGAGGAAGACCGGACCTTGGGACCACGGACCGGGCTTGTGCACCTCGACGCCCTTGTAGCGGCAGCTCGCTGTTTCCTCCGTCCGTGCCTGCCAGAGGGCCATGTCGTCACCGGTGAGAAGTCCGCTGTGGCGCCGCCCCGTGGCGTCCAGAACCGAGGCGCGCCGCAGCCGGCCGTCGATGGCCTCGGCGACGAATCCGCCGTAGAACGCCTGGTGAGCGGCGCGAATCTGCTGCTCACGGCCCGGTCCGGCGGCCTCCGCCTCCTTGAGCACCCGCCGGTAGGTCTCGGCGAGCGCGGGGTTGCGCATCCGGGAGCCGGGGCGGGGCGGGACACCGTTCACCAGGTACGTGTGTCCGGACTCGGTCCACTCGTCCCGGAAGAGCGGGGCCAGGACGGCAATGGCCCCGGCGGCCTTGGGCAGCAGAGGGTAGCCGTCCGCCGCATAGCCGATGGCGTGGTCCAGTACCTGCCGCAGACGCAGTGTGCCGTACTGCTCCAGGAGCGCGAGCCAGGCCCCGAAGGCCCCGGGCACGGTTGCCGGAAGCAGCCCGGATCCGGGTATCCGGGTCAGGCCCAGGTTCCGGAAGGCTGCCGGAGTGGCCGCCCGTGGCATGGGACCCTGCCCGCAGATGACGCGGACATCGCCGCCGGCGGCGTCGAAGAGAAGGATCGGCACATCGCCGCCGGGCCCGTTCAGGTGCGGTTCGACGACCTGTAGCACGAACCCCGCCGCCACGGCGGCGTCGAAGGCATTGCCCCCGCTCTCCAGCGCGGCCATCCCCGCTGCCGAGGCGAGCCAGTGGGTCGAGGACACCGCGCCGAAGGTGCCCCGCAGTTCGGGACGTGTCATCACCACGAGGGCGCCTCAGGCCGATGCCGACGGCGAGGGCAGGTCGCTCAACGACGCCGCTATCTGCGCGTCCGAGACGGTCGGGTTCTCCAGCGACCCGGCGAGGAAGGAGTCGAAGGCCGCCAGATCGAAGTTGCCGTGCCCGGAGATATTGAAGAGGATCACCCGCTCCTCCCCGCTCTCCCGAGCGGCCAACGCCTCCACGAGCGCCGCCTTGAGCCCGTGCGAGGACTCAGGAGCGATCACGAAGCCCTCGCTGCGGGCGAAGCGCACCGCCGCGTCGAAGATCTCGGTCTGCGGGAAGGCCCGGGCCTCCACCAGCCCGTGCTCCTTCAGCAGGCACAGGCTGGGCGCGTCGCCGTGATAGCGCAGACCACCGGCGTGGATGGGGCCGGGGATGAAGTCGTGCCCGAGGGTGTGCATATAGAGCGGTGGGGTGAGGCCGGCGGTGTCCGGATAGTCGTACGCCAGCTTGCCGCGGGTGAGGGTGGGGCACGCCTCGGGCTCCGCGGCGAGGAACCGGGTCCGGGGGCGTGCCCCGCTGAGCCGGTCCTGCATGAACGGGTAGGCGAGCCCGGCGTAGTTCGAGCCACCGCCGACGCACCCGATCACCACGTCGGGGTACTCGCCCATGATCTCCATCTGTTTCTTCGCTTCCAGACCGATCACGCTCTGGTGCAGAAGAACGTTGTTCATGATCGAGCCCAGGGCGAACTTGGTGTCGTCCCGCCCGAGCGCGTCCTCGACGGCCTCGCTGATGGCGATGCCGATGCTCCCCGGCGAGCCGGGATCCCCGGCCAGGACGTCGCGCCCCGCCTTGGTCCGCCGGGTGGGGGAGGCATAGACCTGCGCTCCCCAACTCTGCATCAGTGACTTGCGGTAGGGCTTCTGCTCGAAGGAGGCCCTGACCATGTAGACGTTCACTTCGAGCCCGAAGAGCGCCCCGGCGAACGACAGCGCCGAACCCCACTGCCCCGCCCCGGTCTCCGTCGTGAGCCGTCGGATGCCCTCCTCGGCCGCGTAGTACGCCTGCACCACCGCCGTATTCGGCTTGTGCGACCCCGAGGGCGACACGCCCTCGTACTTGAAGTAGATATGCGCCGGTGTGTCGAGGGCCCGCTCCAGACGTTCCGCCCGGCACAGCGGGGAAGGCCGCCAGATCTTGTAGACGTCCCGGACCCGCTCCGGGATGTCCACCCAGCGCTCCTGGGTGAACTCGTGCTCGATGACCTTCCCCGGCAGCAGCCCCGTCAGATCCGCCGGCTTCAGGGGCGCCATGGTCGTCGGGTTGAGCGGGCCGGGAAGCGTCGCGGGGAGGTCGGGAAGGATGTTGTACCAACGGTCGGGCAGGTCGGATTCTGACAGCAGGACTCGCTTCAACACCGGTGCTTCCCTTCTTCGAGAGCGGGGTGCGACGACGACGCGCGAGCATCGTATGGAGGGCGGAAGCGTGCGAGCTTCATCTGTTGTGCCCGTTACTCGGCACCGAACTCCGCAGATGGAACTAGTCCGAAAGACGCGGACCTTCGCGGGGTGCCACGCAGGGGGCGGTCCGGCTGATGGACTACGACAAGCGAGCACCGTGCCTCTCGACGGCGGGCCTGCGCCCCTTGGAGGCGCTGACCGGACCCGGCACGGACCTGGCACGGACCTGGCACGGACCTGGCACGGACCCGGACCCCGGGCCGGCGAACCGTCGCTCGCCGACGACCCCCGGACCACCGCATCGGAGGAAACGGCCATGAACACCACCGACACAGCACTCATCCGCGCCTTGGAGAACCGCCGCTTCGACGCCCTCGTCGCCCGCGACTTCGCCGCCTTCGCCGAGCTCGCCCATCCCGGCCTGGCCTACACCCACTCCAACGGGGCGGTGGACACGCTCGATTCCTATCTCGCCAAGTGCGAGAGCGGCCACTTCGTCTACCACCGGATCGCGCACCCCGTGGACGCGCTCACGGTGGTCGGGGACACGGCCGTCGTCATCGGCGAGATGCACGCCGACATGACCGCCGGCGGCGTCCGCAGGAAGCTGGCCAACCGCTCGCTGGCGGTGTGGGCCCGCGCGGACGGCAGCTGGAAATTCCTCGCCTATCAGGCCACCGTCAAGCAGTGACGCCGGACGAACGACAAGAACTCGACCGCGTCCACCACTGAGCGGAGCCCCGCCCCCGGTCCCCCCGTCACCGACGACAAGCCCCGCCCCCCTCTCACCTGCCCCAGATCTTCCGGTACGCCGCGCGGTAGCCGGGCGGGTCCCAGGTCGTGGCGCCGCGGCTGTTGGCTGCTGTGGAGAGGTGTACGGGGGTGACGTATTCGCTGGCGGGGGTGGCGGAGAAGGCGCGGTTGAATTCGTCGAGGATCTGCCAGCCCTGTTGGGAGAAGGGCTCGGGGACGGTGGCTGATTGGAACTGTCTGCTGTTGATGCGCTGGAAGGCGGAGGGGTCGCCGTCGCCCGCGCCGATGTTGTAGGGGGCGCTGCCGCCTTTCTTGCGTGCCGCGCGCAGGGCGGGGGCGGCGTCGGCGAAGTAGACGTCGTTGATGGCTGCGGAGTGGGTCCAGCCGTCCCGGAAGCGGGAGAGGAGGGAGGAGACCTCCTGGGGGGTGCGGCTGCTGGTGTCCGAGATCGGGATGTTCTCCTCCGCCAGCAGTCGTACGCCGGAGCAGGCGGCAAGTCCCTTCTTGATCAGTTCGGACTTGTGCCGGGCGAACGGGATCGAGGCATCGGTGAACACGACGACTCCGGCATGGCCGCGGGAGTGCGCGATGATCCAGTCCGCGCTGATACTCGCCACGTCCTGGACGTTGGTGGTGATGTTGCTGAAGAGTTCGGGGTCCTTGCTCGGGCCGGGGGCGTCGACCGCATGCCAGCCGATGAGCGGGAGGTGCTCCGCTCGGGCCCTGGAGACCTGTTGCGACGTCAGGCGCGGGTCGAAGCCGCCGATGACGATGCCCGAGGGACGCAGGGTGAGGGCCTGGCTGAAGGCTGCTTGGATCCCGGCGGGGGTGCCCTGGCCGTCGATCACCCGGACGTTCCAGCCGATGGCCTTCGCGGCGTCCCGCACACCCTGCGCGGCGCCCGCGACGCCGGGGTTGGTCATGGTCTGCGCGACGAAGACGATCCTCTTGCCGGAGACCGCCGTGGGGCCGGTGGTGGGGCCGTCCCAGGTGGTGTGGATCTTCTGAGCCCGCCGAACGGCCGCCCAGGCCTTGGCCAGGACGGTGGGGCAGCCGGCCCGTGGCGGCCCTGGGGAGGAGGCACCGGCGCCGGCCGAGGCGCCGCGCTCGCAGCCGGTGAGGGCTGTGGCCGCTATCGCGAGGACGACGGCGCCGGCCAGAGCGGACTTGCGGTGCGTGTACACGGGCACTCCTCGCGGAGGGGCGACGCGGTGGTGACGGCCGGAGGTCACGACGTCACCTGCGGCCGGTCGTGGCGGGTTCGGGCAGGGGTCGGGGAGGTTCCGTCCGTCGTTGGCGCAGCTGCCGGCGGGCCGCGTAACCGGCCATGCCGACGGCGATGAGCAAGGTGGCGCCGTTGAACAGCGGGGTGACCCAGAACTGGGCGCCGAGCTGGCCGATACCGGCGAGGCCGATGGCGAGAATGACGACGGCGACGAGGGTGCCCAGGGCGTTGGCGCGGCCGGGTTTGATCGCGGTGGAGCCGAGCAGCGCCCCGACGAAGGCGGGCAGCAGATAGTCCAGGCCGACGCTGGGGTTGCCGATGCGCTGCTGCGCGGCGAGCAGGACCCCGGCGATGCCGACGATCAGACCCGAGCCGGCAAAGGCGTAGATGACGTAGCGCCGGGTGGGGATGCCCACCAGCTCGGCGGCGCGGGGGTTGGAGCCGATGACGTACAGATACCGGCCGAGCGGCAGTCGCTCCAGGAGCAGCCACAGGACGCCGGTCAGCGCGAGGACGTAGAAGGCGGAGACCGGCAGGCCGAGGAACCGGGAGTCGTAGAGATCGGTGAAGGCGGCCGGCAGGCCCTGCGGGCCGGGCACGATCCGGGCCCCGTTGGTGATCCAGCCGGTGAGGGCGTACAGGATGCTGCCGGTGCCGAGCGTGGCGATGAAGGAGTTGATCCTCGCGAATTCGACGAGGACGCCGTTGACGACGCCGACGACCGCCCCGCCGAGGACCACCACGAGGCACGCAAGGGGCCAGGGCCAGGCTTCGTCGGCGAGAAGATGCATCGTCATGACGTGTGCGAGGCCGAGACCGTAGCCGATGGACAGGTCGAACTTGGCGGTGACGATGGGGATCATGGCGCCGAGCGCGAGGACGGCGGGGATCGACTGGTTGGACAGGATCTCGGAGATGTTGTCCAGGGTGGGAAAGGTGTCCGGCAGCGCCAGGGAGAAGGCCAGGAACAGCACAGCGGTGAGGACCAGGAGGCCGTAGGCGCCGAGGAGATGTCCGAACCGGCGGCTCAGCGGGGGAGGGGGAGCGGGGGTCATGGTCTCCTCGTCCAGGTGAGCGGGGGCATCGCCGAGGAGGCACGGGCGAGTGCGGTGACCGTGAGGGCCTCGCCGCTCAGCTCCACCGTCACCGCCCCGCGGACGAACACCAGGGCGCGGTGGCACACCTGGGCGACCTCCTCGAAGTCGGTGGAGAGGAGCAGAACCGCGAGACCCTCGGCCAGGGCGTCCCGGAGCAGGAGGTAGAGCGCCGTCTTGGCGCCGACGTCCACCCCGGCGGTCGGCTCCTCGAGGATCAGCAGGTGCCGGCTCGTCCTGAGCCACCGGCCGACCATGACCTTCTGCTGGTTTCCCCCGGACAGGGTGGCGATCGGTGCCTCGGTGTCCTTGGGGGAGACCGAGAACCGCTCGATCAGGGCAGCGGTTTCGGCGCGCTCGCGCCGAGGGCGCAGCGGGCGCCAGCACGGCACACCGTCCGCCCGGGGATTGGCGAGGACGTTCTCCCGTACGGTCAGTTCGGCGGCACAGCCCTCCTCCTGACGGTTGCTGGACACGAAGCCGACGCCGGAGTCGACAGCGACCGTGACCGTGCGCGGCGCATATGGGCGTCCGCCGAGCAGGGCCCGGCCGCCGAGGAGGTGCCCGGACCCGGCGAGGGCGCGGCCCAGTTCCATGTGCCCGGCGCCGGTGAGGCCCACCATGCCGAGGATCTCACCGCGGCGCAGATCCAGGCTGACCGGTGCGGTGTTCCCGGTCCGTACACGGTCGAGACGCAGCACGGGCGGGCCCGTGGCGGGGGCGAACCGGTAGCCGCCCGGTTCGTGCCCCACGATGTCGCGCACCAGCCGGGCGGCGCTGTAGTCCCCGAGCGGGCCCTGGCTGATGAGGCGGCCGTCGCGCAGCACGGCGAAGGCATCGGCGACCTTGTACACCTCGTCGATCCGGTGGGTGACGTGGACGAGGGCGTGTCCTTGGTCGCGCAGGGTGTGCAGGACGTCGAACAGCCGGGCACAGTCCGCTGCCGGGAGGCTGGCCGTCGGCTCGTCGAGGACGATGAGCGCGGCCTGTGTGGACAGGGCGCGGGCGATGGCCACCAGGGAGCGCTCGGCCCGCGGGAGGTCGGCGACGGGTGTGCCCGGGTCGAGATGCGCGGCGACGAGGTCCAGGGCCGCGGCCCCTTGCCTGCGGGTCCGGGGCCAGGACAGCAGCCCCGCGCGGCGCGGATAGCCGGCCCCCAGGGCGATGTTCTCGGCGACCGTCATCCACTCGACCAGCCCCAGGTCCTGATGGATGAAGGACATGGCGCGGGCGGCCGCTTCGGTGCCGAGCGGGTGACCGGCGACGGTCACCTCGCCCTCGTCCGCGTGGTGGACGCCCGCGAGCACCTTGATGAGGGTGGACTTCCCGGCACCGTTGGGACCGAGCAGGGCGAGGATGCGGCCGGAGTGGATGTCGAGGTCGACCGAGTCCAGCGCGAGGGTGCCGCCGAACCGTTTGCTGAGGCCGCGTACGCGGACGAGAGGCTCTGCGGCAAGGCGCGGGGGAGGGGTGCTGTCAGGAGTGTCATGCACAGACTTCTCCGGGGGTCGGCCGCTTGGTCCTTCTGGGTGCTTCCCGACTGGCGGGCAGTGCCGCGGGGCGCTTCGCGGTGGTGAGAGCGGCGCGTCGGGCGGTGCACCATCCGGACCGGTTACCGCAATTCGGTCATGGTACGGCCCGCTTCGGGCTGGATGTCGGATGGACCGTCAGAGCGCGGGAATGTCGTCGAAATACGCTGCGGCGGCGTCGGCCTTGCCCGCGGGCGCCTCCAGCGCGCACTCGGCCCAGATGACCTTGCCGCCGGCGGTGTAGCGGGTCCCCCAGGCCTGCGCGAGTTGGGCGACGAGGAACAGGCCGCGGCCGCCCTCGTCGGTGCTGGCCGCATGGCGCAGATGCGGGGCGGTGCTGCCGGCGTCGGAGACCTCGCAGATCAGTGTGCGGTCGTGGAGCAGGCGTACCTGGATGGGCTCGGTGCCGTAGCGGATGGCGTTGGTGACCAGTTCGCTGAGCAGGAGCTCGGTGGCGAAGACGACCTCGTGCAGCCCCCATTCGGCCAGCCGGCGCGTCACGGCGGCACGGATACCGGAGACGAGCGCCGGGTCGGCGGGCAGGTCCCAGGTTGCGCTCCGGTGCGGGGCCAGGGCGTGGGTGCGGGCGACGAGCAAGGCGATGTCGTCGGCGGGGTGCTGGGGCACCACGGCCCGGACCACGGCCTCGCAGGTGTCCTCGGGCGGGCGGGTCGGGTGAGCCAGGGCGTGCCGCAGCTGGTCGAGGGAGGTATCGACGTCGCGGTGACGGTCCTCGATGAGGCCGTTGGTGTAGAGGACGAGCTGACTGCCTTCGGGGAGAGTGAATTCGGCGGTTTCGAAGGGGAGACCGCCCAGGCCCAGCGGCGGTCCGGCGGGGAGGTCGGGGAAGGTGACGGTGCCGTCGGGGTGGACCAGTGCGGGCGGCGGATGGCCGGACCGGGCCATCACGCACTGCTGCGTCGTGGGGTCGTAGATGGCGTACAGGCAGGTGGCGCCGATGATGCCGGTGCTGTCGGCGGAGGGTTCCTCGCCGCCCTCGTCCCGGTCGAGGCGCCCCACGAGATTGTCGAGATGGGTGAGGACCTCGTCCGGACCGAGGTCGAGTTCGGCGAAGTTGCGCGCGGCGGTGCGCAGCCGGCCCATGGTGGCGGCGGCGTGCAGCCCATGACCGACGACATCCCCGACGACGAGGGCGACGCGGGTGCTGGAGAGCGGAATGACATCGAACCAGTCGCCCCCGACTCCGGATGCGGCGGGCATATAGCGGTAGGCGACCTCGACGGCGCTCTGCTCGGGGAAGCTCTGCGGCAGCAGGCTGTGCTGGAGCGCAAGGACCATGGTGTGTTCGCGGGTGAACCGGCGGGCGTTGTCGATGCAGATGGCGGCGCGGGTGGCGAGTTCCTGGGCCAGCGAGCGGTCGTCGTCCCCGAAGGGGGCGGGGTCCTGCGCCCGGTAGAAGCTCGCGGTGCCCAGGGCGATCCCGCGGGCCAGCAGGGGGACGGCGATGAGCGAGTGGATGTGGTGGCCGAGGAGGCGCTCGGCGTGCTCGGGGTCCTGGGCGATCCAGCCGCCGGCCGCCCGCAGGTCGGGCTCCAGCACGGGCTGCCGCTCGGCCAGACAACGGAGCTGGGGTGTGGACGGGCGGAGATCGACCGGCTCACCGGCAGGGTAGAAGGGACAGTCGTCGCGAATGCCGTGGACCACCGTGCGGTAGAGGCCGGTGCGGGGGTCGGTCGGCTCCTCGCCGCGCAGCACCGCCTCGGGAAGGTCGATGGTGACGTAGTCGGCCAGGCGCGGTACGGCCATCTCGGCGAGCTCCCGGGCGGTACGGCTCACGTCCAGGGTGGTGCCGATGCGGGTACTGGCCTCGGACAGCAGCTCCAGGCGGCGCCGGGCCGCCACGGCGTAGGTGCCCACGCCCGGTTCGCCGATCAGCACCAGGCCGCTGGTCGCACTGCCGGCGGTATGTCCGGTGGCGCCGGGCGGGCGGACCGTCGTGGCCGGGTGGTCCGGTTCGGCGCCGGGCAGGTGCCCGGGCAGCGGGACGGCGGGGGCGAGGACCGGTGGCGTCAGGGGGCCGGGTGAGGTGCCGGCTTCGGTGAGGACGGTGCGGTGTTGCTCCGGAGCGGGGAGCACCGCCTCGATGACGACGCCCTCCACCCCGGAGGGGCTGGTCACCGGGCGGCTCAGCAGGGTGACCCGCCGGCCGCCGGGCAGCAGGACGTCGACGGCGGCTCGCTGGGCCGCGGAGATCAGGTCGGTGGCCCGCTCCTTGAGGATCATCTCGTCACGCCAGTCCAGCCCGCTCCCGGCCAGTCCGCTCCCCGCCGGCCCGCTCCCGGCCAGTCCACTCCCCGCCGGCCCGCTCCCGGCCGGCTCGCCCAGTTGCCCGTTGCCCGTCGTATCGCCGGTCGGCGCACGGTTCCTGGCGTCGAGATACGCCTGGAGCAGGGCGCGTTCCCGCGTCGAACTCTGCTCCAGCAGCCGTCGTTCGATGGCACCGGCGGCCTTGCTGATCACGAGGTTCAGGGCCGCGTCCGCATCGGCGGGCGGATAACCGAAGCAGAGCACGCCCACGATGCGTCCGCTGAGCGGGTCCCGGACGGGAATGGCCGCACACGCATTGGCCTGGGAGCGTTCGGCGAAATGCTCGGCGCCGTAGACGTTGATCAGCTGCCGTTCCGCGAGCGCCAGACCGATTCCGTTGGTGCCCGCGAACTCCTCGGCGAACACGAAACCCGGGACACTCTGGATCGCGGCCAGCTGCCTGACCTGGGAGGTTTCGCCGAAACGGCGTTGCAGCACGGCGCCGCGTCCATCGGCGAGGGACACATTCATGGTTCTGCCCGCGAACCGGTACTCCAGCCGGTCCAGTACGGGTGTGGCGGCGCGGACGAGCCGCCCGTCCAGATCGAGATCCTCGAAGTAGGGAAGCTCGCAGCCTTCCGGTGAAAGCCCCAGGGACCGGGAACGCTGCCAGGAATTCAGGATCGGGTTGCGCACGGTTCCCTCGACCGTCCCACCTCGAAGGAACTGCTCTCGGGCGCGCGCGGGACCGATGTCCTCTCCCACGAGGCCCATCCCCATCACTTCCCGCATCGGCACGTGCTGCCATGGCCACCCGTACATCGGAGCAGCCGCATCATGCGCTCCAATTGTAGATCTTTGTACATATAACGGACGAGAGTCCTGGTGCTCCATTGGGCCGGGGGCGGCCGTCGGCCGTTACCCGCGGTCATGACCGGAAACGGTGCGGCCCGGCCGTCAGCCGTCCGGCCTCGTCGTCACAGCACCGCGACCGGGTTGACGGGCGAGCCCGTGCCGCCCGGGATGTTCAGCGGGGCCACCACGAGGAGGAACTCGTAGCGGCCCGCCTCCGCGCCGGCGGCGGAGAGCGCTTCGAGGTCGAGGTTGTCCAGGAGCGGTACTCCCATCGCGGCGAGGGCGAGCGCGTGGACCGGGGAATGCACCCCCTCGACCGGTGAGGGCCGTACATCGCTGTCGCCGTCGCCGCCGAGCAGGGCGATCCCCCGCTCGGCCAGCAGGGGCACGGCGTCCACGTGAAAGCCCGCGCTCGCCGTGCCGGGGTCCCAGGCGCCCTTCTCCCGGCGGCGGCGGACGCTGCCGGACCGTAGCAGCACCGCGTCGCCCTCGCCGATCGTCACGCCGAGTGCCCGCTCCGCGGACACGATGTCCCCGGCGTGCACGGCCCGCCCCGGCTCCAGCCATGGGCACCCCAGCACGGCGGGCAGGTCGAGCAGCACCCCACGCGTCACGAGGGGGCCCAGTGCGGATACGGCACCGAAGCGGGCCCCTCCGGCGTCGACGCACTCGCGCGCCGTGCGGCCGTCGTAGAGCTGTCCCCGGTAGGCGGCATGGGACAGGGCGTCCAGGTGGCTGGTCGCCTTGCCGTGGTAGTCGACGGCGATGAAGTCCTTGTGGGTGGACGGTTCCGGAGCCTCCACATCCCCGAGGTCGGACATGTAGTGCAGGGCCGGCTTGCTGTTGTCCGGGCCCGCGGCCGTGTTCCACGGGCGGGCCAGGGGGACGACCGTTCCGGACCGGGCCAGGGCGGCGGCCCGCCGTACGTGGTCCGGGGTCACCCGGTTCCAGGCGCCGCGGTCGGCGGGCGTCCAGCGGCCCCACGTACGGACCGCCGCGAACAGTGCGTCGAACTCCTGGCGGGAGACGGCGGGCCCGTTCCCCGCCCCGGGCGACGGGGGAGTCGGTGCCGCACCGGGGTTGCCGGTCATCTGCTCAGCGCTCCAAGGGGGACGGGCCGCCACCCCTGCTGCGAGGTGTCATGCCCCGTCCGGTCGGCCGAGTATCGCGCGTCCTCGCCCCCGCGCGAGGACGCCACTCGGCCCGGCCGGCCCTCGCACACCCGGGCGGCCGACGTCGCAGCCCGTGCACCCACGTCGGCCGGCCCGGGAGGGCGAGCCTCAGTCCGCCGTGTCCGCGAGCCTGCGCAGCAGGGGTTCCACCTCGGCGAGTTGGCGGATCTCGGCGGGCCGCAGCGAAGCGAGGCGGGTGGCCAGTACCTCGGCTTCGCCGCGTGCGATGTCGGCCAGCGCGGCGGCGCCGCGCTCGGTGAGCAGGACCCGGCTGGCCCGCTTGTCGGCCGGGTCGGACTCGCGGCGGACCAGACCCGCCTCCTCCAGCCCGATGACCGCGGCGGTGGCGGTCGGCTGGGAGCAGGGCACCCACTGCGCGATCTCGCCGACCCGGGCCGGGCCCTGCCGTGTCAGCAGTGCCAGGACGGCGATATGCGTCAGATGGACGCTGCCCGCCGTGGAGGCCCGGCGCAGGCTCCGGGTGAGCCGGTGCAGGGAGACCACCAGCTGTAGCGCCTCGTCGTCACCGATTGTCATCGCTCAGCCCATCGCGCGCCCGTTCAGATCAAGAGAGCGTAACCGTGGGGGAGTACATGTCCCACCACAGAGCCAGATCCAGCGTCTTCTCGAGCCCGCGCCGGGACGCCTGGGTGATCTGGGGAGCCTCGTGGTGCGCGGCGCGCTTCAGCCAGTTGCGGTCGACGACGTCGAACACGGGGTGCGAGGAACGGGCCAGCAGGTCCTTGGCGTGGTGCTGGAGCGCGACCGCGTACTGCGGGTCCTGTGTGGAGGGGTAGGGGCTCTTCACGCGGTCGTACACCGACTTCGGCAGCAGATCCGCCGTGGCCTCGCGCAACAGGCTCTTCTCCCGTCCGTCGAAGGACTTCAGCGACCACGGCGCGTTGTAGACGTACTCGACCAGCCGGTGGTCGCAGAACGGCACCCGCACCTCCAGTCCGACCGCCATGCTCGCGCGGTCCTTGCGGTCGAGCAGGATCCGGACGAAGCGCGTCAGATGCAGATAGCAGATCGTGCGCATGCGGAACTCGAAGTCGCTCTCCCCGTCGAGACGCTCGACGCCCTTGATGGCGGAGCGGTAGCCGTCCTGTATGTAGGAGCCCAGGTCGAGGGAGGTGGTGACAGCGGGGTTCAGGATGTTGCCGTCGTCGCCGAAGTGCTCCGCGAAGCGGACGAGCCAGGGGAAGGTGTCGGCCCGGCGGGCCTCCTCGTCGAAGAACTGCTTGTACCCGCCGAAGACCTCGTCCGCCGACTCGCCGGACAGGGCGACCGTCGAGTGCCCGCGGATCGCCTTGAACAGCAGATAGAGCGAGGCGTCCATGTCGCCGAAGCCCATCGGGATGTCCCGCGCGCGGATGACCTTCGCGCGGACATCGAGGTCGGCCAGGGCGGCCGAGTCCAGCACGATGTCCTGGTGGTCGGTGCCGGCGAGGCGGGCCACGTCGTGCACGAAGGGGGCGTCGGGGGTGGCGCGCAGCTCGTCGGCCACGAAGTGCTCGGTCCGCCCGGCGAAGTCGACCGCGAAGCTGCGTACCGTTTCGTCCGTCTCGCCCAGCTGACGGGCCGCCAGCGCGGTCATGGCGGAGGAGTCCAGGCCGCCCGACAGCAGGGTGCAGCGCGGCACATCGGCGACGAGCTGACGGCGGACGATGTCGTCGAGCAGGGTACGGACATGGGCGACCGAGGTGTCCCGGTCGTCGAGGTGCGCACGGGTCCGCAGCGACCAGTAGACGTGCCGGCGCAGCCCGTTGCGGTCCACGGTGACCACGGTGCCGGGTTCCACCTCGTACATGCCCTCCCAGATGGCGTGGCCGGGCGTCTTGACGAAGGCGAAGAGCTCGCGGAGGCCGTCGAGGCCGACGTTCCGCCCGGCCAGCGGATGGGCGAGGATCGCCTTCGGCTCGGAGCCGAACAGCACGCCGTCAGGGGTGGGGTGGTAGTAGAACGGCTTGATCCCCATCCGGTCGCGGATCATGACGAGCCGTCGGCGCTGCTCGTCCCAGACCGCGAACGCGAACATCCCGTTGAGGCGTCCGGCGACCTCCTCGCCCCATTCGAGGTACCCGCGCAGGACGACCTCGGTGTCGGAGCCGGTCGTGAAACGGTGGCCCCTGGAGACGAGTTCCTTCCTGAGTTCGCCGAAGTTGTAGGCCTCGCCGGAGTACACGAGGGTGACCGGGCTGCCGTCCGCCCGCTCGGCGGTCATCGGCTGACGTCCACCGGGCAGGTCGATGATCGCGAGGCGGCAGTGGCCGAGAGCGGCCGGCCCCTGCACCCAGGTGCCACGGTCGTCCGGACCGCGGCAGGCCATCGTCTCGGTCATCGCGTCCACGGTCTCCTGCTCGGAGCGCAGATCACGGTCGAAGGAAATCCAGCCGGTGATGCCACACATGCCATGTCCTCCTGATCCGGCCCAGGAGCCGCCGGACACCGCGAGCGGACACCTCGATGCCCGGTTGCCCGACTGCCTCGCCTGAGCCAGTTGTATCGAGCACCTATGTAACGAGCGTGTTCCTAGGGCGCCGCTCCGTCAACCGGGCCGTCACCCGCCCGGTACCGCGCCGAAACGCGTTCTCCCGCTCGCAAAACCACCCTGGAAACGGTGCTTGAGCTGCCGCTTTGCCGTGCTCCCCGGGACGGAGCGGCCGGCCGGCCGAGAGCTGCGCCATACGGGAGCGAGGGAAAGGCTTTACCTGGCTGCCGGGCGGGACGAGCGGGGCGCGCCCGCGCAGAAGGGTTCGCACGGTGTCCCGCCAGGGGGCGTCCCAAGGGGCGGGAGACGACGCCGACGGCGCTACGAGGCGGAGGTGAAGGGCCGGGTGCGGGCGATGAGCAGGGCGACGTCGTCCGGGTCGTCGGGGCGCCGGAGTTCGCGAAGGAGCCGGTCGCAGGTCTCCTCCAGGGAGCGGTCGGGGGCGTCGAGCAGACCGCGCAGGGTTTCGAGGCGTGCGTCGATGGGGTGGTGGCGGGTCTCGACCAGTCCGTCGGTGTACAGGACGAGTTGGTCGCCCGGGTCGAGGCGGAAGGTGGTGGTCTCGAAGGGGACGCCGCCGACCCCGAGCGGGGTGCCGGTGGGCAGGTCGAGAAGTTCGGGGCGGCGGCCCCTGCGGACCAGGACGGGCGGCAGGTGACCGGCGGTGGCGATGTGGCATTCGGCGCGGTGCGGGTCGTAGGTGGCGTACACGCAGGTGGCGATGTAGTGCTCCAGCCCTGAGGTGATCTTGTCGAGGTGCTGGAGAACCTGGGCGGGGTCGAGATCGAGGTCGGCGAAGGCGCTGGTGGCGGTGCGCAGGCGGCCCATGGTGGCGGCGGCGTCGATACCGCTGCCCATGACATCGCCCACGACGAGTGCGGTCTTGTCCGCTTCGAGCGGGAGGACGTCGTACCAGTCGCCGCCGATCTCGTACGTGGCCTGCGCGGGACGGTACCGGGAGGCGATCTGGAGGCCGGGGAGGTGCGGCGGGTGGTCGGGGAGCAGGCTGCGCTGGAGGGTCTCGGCGGCGTTGCGGACGCTCTGGTGGGAGCGGGCGTTGTCGATGCACACGGCGGCGCGGGAGGCCAGCTCGGCGGCCAGGGCGAGGTCGTCCTCGTCGAAGGGCAGCGGGTTGCGGGCACGGGTGAGACCGAGACAGCCCAGGATCTGGCCGCGGGCGATGAGCGGGGCGAGCAGGTAGGAGTGCACCCCGGCGCGGGCCAGCAAGGTGGCGGCGTGGTCGTCGCGGGCGATGCGCGCCAGGTCGTGGTCGTCCGCGTGGGAGACGATCATCGGGCGGCCGGTGCGTACGCAGAGGGTGGCCAGGCGGTCGGCGTCGTAGGCGGCGGTCTGGCCCGGAGGGTCGGCGGCCTGGAGGGCCTCGGTGGGGTAGGCGCCTTTCACGGCGAGGGCACGAAAGACCGCGGGGCCTTCCTCGCGCGCGGGACGGTGCTCACCCAGGACGGAGTCGAGCACATCGACCGTGACCATGTCCGCGAGTTCGGGAACGGTGACCTCGGCCAGCTCACGGGCGGTCTGCTCCACCTCCAACGTGGTGCCGATACGGGCGGATCCGTCCGCGATCAGGGCCAGCCGCCGCCGGGCCTCCGTCGCCTCCATGGCTGCCTGGTACCGGTCGGTGACGTCCACCACCAGGTCGGCCACTCCGAGCACCCGCCCCTGGGGGTCCTCCAGCCGGTACAACGAGATCGACCAGGCGTGCTGGTGCTCGGGGTCGGCGGGGCTGCGGCCGACGACAGTGGCCTGGTCGACCTTGGGGACCCCCGTCTCCAGTACCTCCCGCATCGCGGCCTCGGGCACCTCGAACTTCGCGGCGGTCATGATCTCGCGGTAGTGCCGGCCGAGGTGATCCTTCGCGGGAATGCCGTGCATCCGCTCCAGCGCGGGGTTGACGGACACATAGCGCAGCTCGGTGTCGAGTATCGCCAGCCCGATGGGGGACTGGGAGATCAGCCGGGTGGACAGGGCGACATCCCGCTCCACCTCGCGGAGCGTCGGTGAGTCGGTGGCGAGTCCCAGGGCATAGAAATCGCCGCGGTCGTCCAGCAGCCGCATATTGCGCAGTTCCACCAGCCGTTCGGTGCCGTCCTTGTGCCGGACCGGGAACGTGCCGCCCCAGCTCCTGCCGGTCTCCATGACCTCGGCGAACTTCTTGATCACCAGGTCCCAGTGCTCTTCGTGGATGAGCAGCGGCGCCGCGTACTGCCCGAGCGCCTCCCCGGCGGTGAAGCCGTACAGATCCTCGGCCTGCGGGCTCCAGAGGACGATCCGCCCCTCCGCGTCGACCAGCACCGCGGCAACAGCGAGGAGGTCCATCAGCCCGCTCGGCTGCGACGACTTGCCCTCCGGCCCACCGGCGGGCCACTTCTTGCCCTCCGGTCCACCCGCGGGCACCTTCTCGCCCTCCGGTTCGCCGGCGCCGGACGGACGCACATCGGCTGCGCACACCCCGGCACTCCTTCCGTCTGCCGGACCGCCGGGGCTGCCCCTCGCCCCGTTCCGTGGCCTGCCCACGCATCTGTCCGTGGCCGGCCCGCGGTCCGGTGAGTGCTGTGCCTTCCATGGTCCCCCCGGATCGCCGGACCGCACACTCGTCCGGCCGTCGCCGATCGTGGCCAGGGAAATGGGCGCGTAATGCGGACGGCGGCCGAACCGCGCCATCGGCGGTTTTCCGGGGCCTCACCACAACTTGCCGAGCCGGAAACCGAGGCCCAAAGTTAAAGGAAACTCACACGGGATCGGAGCGCATCGTGGTCGTTCTCGGAATTATTCTGCTCATTGTCGGATTCCTGACCGGAATTTCCATCCTCTGGACCATCGGAATCATTCTGGCCGTGATCGGCGCGATTCTGTGGATCCTCGGCTCGCTGGGGCACGCGGTCGGCGGGCGGAAGCACTACTGGTAGTGCGGCGGATCTGCCGCGTGGACAGGACCGCCGGCTCCCCGGCGGCATCCGCCCGCCGAAGCCGTCAGTCCACCGGGGCAGGGACGCGCCGACGCCCGATCACACCGAGCAGGACGTCCACGACCAGGAACGCGGCGAGCGAGATGCCGAGCAGCGGCACCGCCCAGCCCACCACCGCGACGACGAGCCCGAGCGGGATCAGTACGGGCAGCGGAATCTGCCGCCATGCGCCACGCGGAAGGGGACGTCCGAAGGACAGGGCGTGGGCGCGGGTGGGGCGGCGCTGCCACCACATCCGGTACCCCAGGACGATCAGGAAGATCAGCGCGAGGGCGAGCGCGGCCAGGGCGATCTGGTTGACGATGCCGAACAGGGTGCCGGTGTGCAGGTCGATGCCGTAGCGGGTGAGCTTGGCGAGGACGGGGTAGTCCGCGAAGCGCGAGACGTCCGTGACCTTTCCGGTGCCCGGGTCCACGGCGACGGCATCCTGCTTCTCCGGCCAGCTGCGCTGTACCTGCTTGACGACATAGGCGCTGCCGCTGTCCGTCGGCAGTCCGATCTCCACGGGGTTGGACAGCCCCTCGGCGCGGGCCGCCTTGAGCACCTTGTCGATGCCCACGTCCGCGGACGCCGCTCCGCCCGACGCACCGTCCTTCTTCCCGTCCATCCCCGGCATGTCGGGCATTCCCGCCATCCCGCCGGAGCCGCCATGGTGGGCATGGTCCTCGGCCACGGCCGTCGAGACGGTCGGCGTCGCCTGCCCCAGTGACTGTCGGATTTCATCGATGTTCGCCCCGGCGTACGTCGACCAGGTCAGCCCCGTGGCGGAGAGGAAGAACAGGCCGACCGCCGCCCACACGCCCACCGCGCCGTGCCATGACAGGGTCCTGCGCCGTCCGGTGGCGGCGCGATCCGGCAGCGCGAGGGACCGCAGTTTGCGGTTCGTGCGCTTACGCCCGATCCAGAGCGCGAGTCCGCCGCCGGCGACCACCCACAGCCAGCTGGCGGCCAGTTCGCTGTATAGGCGGCCGCTCTCGCCCAGGTGGAGATTGCGATGGAGATCGTCGAGCCAGGTGCGCATCGGCAGTGCACCCGTGGCGCCGTACGTCTCCAATGCGCCCCGGACGCTGCCGGTGTGCGGGTCGACGAAGACGGCGAGCTGGTGCTCGGCGGTCACTCCCGGCACGTCGGAGAGCAGGACGCGCGTGGTGTCACCCGGCTGCGGCGCCGGGCGTACGGCGGCGACCTTGCCCTCCGGGTGCGCCTTACGGGCGGCGGCGACCTGCTGGGACACCGGCAGCGTGCGCTCACCGGCCGGGACGCTCAACTCGTGCGCATAGATCACCTTCTCCGCCTGGAACGAGCCGGCGTAGAGCAGTCCGGTGACCGCGGTGACAAGGAGGAACGGCGCGACGAGCACACCGGCGTAGAAGTGCAGGCGCAATACCAGCGGGCGAAGGACGGACCACCCGGTCCGCTGTACGGCCGCCCCGTGCGTGTCGGAGCCGACGGCGTCCGGGGCATCGCCGACCTTGCTCGATGCGAGACGTTGTTCAGTGGGCACGCGGATGCTCCCAGCTCGAAGGTGATGTGGCCCAGTCCTCTGCCGTATGCATCAGGGAGTCGGACAACTGGAAGTGTGAGTTCCGGCCAGTTGGTGTGAGGTGGGTCACGTGCCGGGTGGCCGGGGTGCCGCCCGCACCCGGGCGCGCACCGTGTCCACTCGCTGTTCGGCCTGACGGAGGTGTCCACGGCACCAGTGCAGCGACGGCTTGCCCGAAAGGCAATGGGCGACACGGCAGTTGCGCGAAACATGTGAAACCGGCCCCGTGTCCGCGTAGGGGTGTCAGCGGTCCGGCTGCTGCGCCAGGCCGGCCTCCCCGGCCGGGAGGCCGCATGGGAGCCGCCGGCGACGCGTCAGGAAGTGCCTGCCCGGCCGCTCTCGTCGGCGTGCCGGATGCGTGCGTGCTTCAGGGCTACGTCGAAGTCGCCCTGGGTGTCGTCACACCAGTGCAGCAGGTCGGTGAGGGCCAGCCGCAAGGTCTCGCCGGGACTGTGGCGCCAGCCCTCACCCGAGGGCGTGTACGTCTGAAGGGCCTCGTTGGCGCGCTGCACCGCCGCGTCGTGTGCATCCGGCATGGCCACGTTCGCGACTCCCGTCGAAGGGTTCCGTCACTTCACGGCGGCACGGCCGGAGGGCGGCGCCGCGGTGGAAAACTACCGCCCCACTCTCACCGCCCGTCTGGAGGACCTGGGTCGGCAGATGACCGACGCGCTCGCCACCGTCCTGGCGGAGGAGACCGGAGCGGCGCCGGACGATCAGCTGCCGCGCCTGGTGGCCGGTCAGATCGGCTGGTTCCACTCGCTGGTCTACGCCGAGATCGGCCGGCGCATCGTCGCGGGCGGGAAACCGGACGCGATCGCCGAAGCGGTGCTGCAACTCCTCGGCCTCGTCGAGGAGTTGCTGAGCGAACAGGCGCTCGGCTACGCCGTACGCGGGAGATGATGCTCGTGGCCGGAGCCGGCCCGACGGGCTCCCCACCGCGCCGCGCCGGGCTGTCGACCGGTGCCGGCCCCGGAGGGTCGGCCGGGACTGCCCGGCGCGGGGGATGTGCGGTGATTACTACGCGACCACGCCGGACTTGGCGATGACGATCTTGGCGCGGGTGGTGCCGCCGTGGGAGCCCAGGGACTCGATCTTCCGGACGACCTCCATGCCCTCGACGACCTCGCCGAAGACAACGTGCTTGTTGTCGAGCCAGTCGGTGACGATGGTGGTGATGAAGAACTGCGAGCCGTTGGTGTTCCGGCCGGCGTTGGCCATGGACAGCTGGCCGGGCTTGGTGTGCTTGAGCTGGAAGTTCTCGTCCGCGAACTTCTCGCCGTAGATGCTCTTGCCGCCGGTGCCGTTGCCGGCGGTGAAGTCGCCTCCCTGGAGCATGAAGTCGGGGATGACGCGGTGGAAGCCGGATCCCTCGTAGCCGAAGCCGTGCTGGCCGGTGGCGAGCTCACGGAAGTTCCGCGCGGTCTTGGGGACCACGTCGTCGAACAGGGTGAAAACGATCCGCCCAGCCGGATCGCCGTCGATGGTGATGTCGAAAAACACGTCGTTACTCATGACGGCATCCTTGCATCCCCGCTGGCCGGGGCGAGGCGCGGCCCCCGGCGCGTGACCCGGCGAAGGGGCCCTCGGCCGGGTCGCGCGCGCACCCTGCCCGGACCCGTTGCGCCCACGGGTTCGGGCAGGGGCGGGCATGGCGCCCTAGCGGACCTGCTGCTCGTACCCCGCGAGGCGGACGCAGACGGCGAGTCCTTCGATGGCCTGCTCCAGCTCCGCGAGGCCCGGGTAGCTGGGCGCGATCCGGATGACCGCGTCGCGCGGGTCGTCGCCGTAGGGGTGCGTGGCGCCGGCCGGGGTCAGTACGATTCCGGCCTCGGCGGCACGGCGTACGACCTCCTTGGCGCAGCCGTCCGGCACCTCGAGGGTCACGAAGTAACCGCCCTTGGGCGAGGTCCAGGTCGCGAGCCCGGTGCCGCCGAGCTCGGCGTCCAGGATCCGCGCCACGGTCTCGAACTTGGGCTGGAGCACGGCGCGCTGGCGCTCCATGTGGGCCCGCACCCCGTCGGCGTCCCGCAGGAACAGGACGTGCCGCAGCTGGTTGACCTTGTCGGGGCCGATCGACCGCTTGGCGTTGTTGCCGAGCAGCCACTGCACGTTCGCGGGCGACGAGCCGAAGAAGGCGACACCCGCGCCCGCCGCGGTGATCTTCGAGGTGGAGCCGAACACGAAGGCCCGGTCCGGGTTCCCGGCCTCGGCGCAGGCGGCGAGCAGACCGGCTATCTCGACGGGCTCGTCGGTGAGGTGGTGGGCGGCGTAGGCGTTGTCCCAGAAGATCCGGAAGTCGGCGGCGGCGGTGCTCATCGAGGCGAGCCGGGCCACGGTCGCGTCGCTGTAGCAGACGCCGTCCGGGTTGCTGTACTTCGGTACGCACCAGATGCCCTTGATCGCCGGGTTTTCGGCGACCAGCCGCTCCACGGCGTCCATGTCCGGGCCCTCGGCGGTCATCGGCACCTGGATCATGTCGATACCGAACCGCTCGCAGAGTGCGAAATGCCGGTCATAGCCGGGTATCGGGCACAGGAACGCGATGCGCTCCTGGTCCACCCAGCGCGACTCGGCTCCCGGCAGCACGCTCAGCAGGGCGTGCACCAGGCAGTCGTGCATCAGCTCAAGGCTGGAGTTTCCGGCCGCGAGCAGCTGCCCGGCCGGCACCTGGAGCACCTCGGCGAAGATCTCCCGCAGCTCGGGCAGTCCCTGGAGGCCGCCGTAGTTGCGCACGTCCGTGCCGTCGGCGGAGGTGTGCCGCCCGCCGGGCAGGCTCAGCAGGTCCGCGGAGAGGTCGAGCTGCTCCGGTGCCGGCTTGCCCCGGGTGAGGTCGAGAGAGAGTCCGCGGCCCACGAGGTCCTGGTAGTCCTGGCGGGCGCGCTCAAGGAGGCCGGTCAGGGCGTCGGGGCTCAACTCGGTGGTCATGGTGGTTCCTCTCGCAGGTGCCGCTTCGATCGGTGGCGCCTGCCGAGAATACAAACCGGTGCGGGGGACCGGTCCGGGAGCCGTGCGCGGTGCGGGCGGCGGGCGGAAAGCCCGGGGAATCCCGGGGAATCCCCGGGTGAGGTGCCGCCGATGGTGTCCGGCCCAGCTGCCCGAGGAGCCCGGAGCGGGGCGGAGTGCGGGCGGCCGAAGGTGTTCCCTGTCCGACATCTTGTGGCCTGTGTCACTGGCTGGTTAAGCTCCAGCACGCTTTAGGCACATTTCCTCCGCAAGTTGACCTATTGGTGCGGCAATCTTCACGATCTGCCCACGAAAACCGAGGTGGCTTCGCATGGAACGGCGATCGGCGACCCCGCGCGGAGGCGACTTACCGCACGGCTTAGCGCACGGCTTACTGCACGGCATGCCGCCCGGCTTACCGTCGGCGTTGTCCCGGAGTGCGCCGGCGAACCGGCCGGTGAACGACCGGGCCGGGGCGGCGTTCGACGGCGCCCGGCACGGCACCCGTCACGGCACCCGTCACGGCACCCGGCACGGCGCCGTGCACGGCGCCGCGAGACCGGCCCCGGGCCGTCCCTGATGACGCGGCCCGCCACGGCGGCAGCGTCCGCCGTGCCCCTGCCCCACGCCCGCCGCGACGTCCGGCTGTTCTGGGGGGCGGGTACCTGCGACGCACTCGGCAGCCAGGCGTCCGGGTTCGTTCTGCCGCTGCTGTTGCTGAGCCTGGGCCGTTCCCCCGCCGAGGTCGGCGCCCTCGCCGGGCTCTCCGCGGCCGCCACCCTGGTCCTCGGTCCGCTCGCCGCCGTCCCCGCCGACCGCGGGGCACGCAAGCAGGTGATGGTGGGCGCCGCGCTGGTGTCCGCCGCGGCGATGACCGGTGTCACCGTGGCCGTCGCGGCGGGCCCGGTCCCGGTGGCCGCGCTCCTCGCGGCCGTACTTGTCGAGCGGTGTGCGACCTCCTGCTACGAGGCGGCGTCGCGGGGCACCGTGGCGCTGGTGTGTCCCCCCGAGGCGCACCGGCGTGTGCTGTCCCGGTTGGAGGCGGGGGAGCGGGGCGCCCTCGTCGTCGGGCCCGCGCTGGGCGGGCTGCTCTTCTCCGTCGGCGCTTGGCTGCCGTTCCTCGTCGACGCCCTGTCGTACGCCGCCGCGGCCGGCGGCATCCACGCCATGCGCGCCGATCTGTCCGCACGGCAGGAGCAGTCGCTCCCGGCCACCACCCCGCGCCGGACCTGGCGGGCCCTGTCCTCCGAAGCCGGGGCAGGGCTGGCCCTGATCCGCCGCGAACCCTTCCTGCGGCTGGCGCTCGTCTGGATCTCGGCCGTCAACGCGCTGCTCGTCGCGCTGTATTACACGACGGTCTTCGCCCTCCAGGACCACGGCCGGGGCGCGGCCCCGCTCGGGCTGGTCCTCGCGTCGGCCGGGGCGGCCGGCCTGGCCGGCGCGCTGGCGGCACCCCGGCTGGTCCGCCGGCACTCCGCGGCGCGCGTGCTGGTGCCGGTGTCCTGGCTCCTGGTGCCGCCTGCCGCGGCCCTGACGGCGGCCCGCGACGCCTGGCAGTTCGCGCTGCTCTTCGGACTCCTCTGTTTCCTGACGCCGCCGGCCACCGTGGCGCTACAGGCCCGGATCCTCCAGATCACCCCACCCGGGCTCCAGGCCCGCACCGGCACCGTGCTGGCCACCACCTCCGGTGCGGCCGCGGCCCTGGCCCCGGCCCTCGCCGGGCTGTCCGCCGACCGGACCGGCGTCGCCGCCACCCTGACGGGCTGCGCCGTGCTGCTGGCCGCACTGGCGCTGTACGCGACCTGCGCGGCGCCGTCCGTCACCCGCGGCACCAGGGAGGAGCCCGTATGAGCGCGATCGCGGCACGTATCGCCACGCCGTCGTCCGTCACCCGCGGCACCGGGGAGGAGCCCGTATGAGCGCGATCGCGGCACGTATCGCCACGCCGTCGTCCGTCACCCGCGGCACCGGGGAGGAGCCCGTATGAGCGCGACCGCGGCACATACCGCGACACCGTCGTCCGGCACCGGCTTCCGGGTCTACCGATCGGCGCTCCCCGAGGTCTGCCCACGCGACCCGGCGCGCATGGCCCTGGCCGCGGACGCCGACGGCCGCTGCGAAATCTTCACCTGGAACGCCGCCACCGGCACCGCACGCCAGGTCACCGACAGCCCGGACGGAACGCTGCACTGCGCCCTCGACGCGGACGCCCGGGTGTGGTGGTTCGCCGAGGACCGGGGCGGCCGCGGGCTCTGGTACTTCCAGGACTTCGAGGGCGGGCCGCGGCTCCGTGGTCTGACCGGCCTGCGGCCGGGACTCCCGTACGGTCTCGCGGTCAGTGACGCCGGCACCGTGGCCATCGGGCTCGGGGACGGCCATGGGATGACCGTCCACTTAGGCACACCGGGCGGCCCGGCCCGGCCGGTGCGGACCGTCGACGGCCACGCGCTGCTGACCGGCATCTCGCCGTCCGGCGGGCTGCTGGCGCTGTCGGGGGCGGCGGGCTCCGACCGTGCGGTCACCCTGCTGACCTGCTCCGGGGCAGTCCTCGACCAGCTCTCCGGACAGGGCGGAAGGCTGTGGGCGCTCGGCTTTGCGCCGACCCCGTCGGCCACCGAACTGCTGCTGGTCCAGGAGCACAACGACCGCTACCGACTGGCCAGTTGGCGGCCGGGCGCCGGACTGCGGCCGCAGGACTGGTGCCGCTTCGACACCGAGATCACCGCCCGCTGGTACCCCGGGGGACGGCGCGTCCTCATCCGCCAGGACCGCCACGGCCGCTCCACCCTCACCGCGGCCGACCTCGACCGGCGCACCCTGACCCCGGTGCCCTGCCCGCCCGGCACGCTGCTCGACGCCGTCCCGCACCCGGGCGATGACGTGCACTACCTCTGGACCGACACGGCCACCCCGCCACAGATGCGCTCCACCGCCGGCACCCGGCTCCCGTCGCTCCCCGCCCTGCCCGCCCCGGTGCCCGGGCGGCACCGCGACCTGTGGACCCCAGGCCCGGACGGGCCCGTGCACACCCTGCTCAGCGCACCGGACCATGCTCCCGGCCGGCCGGCCCCGCTGGTGTTCCTGGTGCACGGCGGCCCCGCCGACCACGACCGCGACGCCTACGACCCGCAGGTGCACTCCCTGGTCGCCTCCGGGTTCGCGGTCGCCCGGGTCAACTACCGCGGTTCCACCGGATACGGCCCCCGCTGGCGCGCCGCATACGGCGAGGGCGTCGGGATCACCCAGGTCGCCGATCTCGTCGCGGTCCGGGCCGATCTGCTCCGCCGCGGACTGGCCCGCGAGGACGCGATCGGCCTGTGGGGCACCTCCTGGGGCGGCTACCTGGTGCTGCTCGCCCTCGGCACCCGGCCGGATCTCTGGCAGGCGGGCGTCGCCGTCAAACCGGTCGCCGACTGCGCCGCGGCGCACCGCACGGGCACCCCCGCGCTGCGTGCCCTGGACGAGCGGCTGTTCGGCGGGACCCCCGACGCCGTGCCCGCACGCTACGCGCGGAGTTCGCCGCTCCACTATGCCGCCGATGTCCGCGCCCCCCTGCTGGTGATCGCCGCCACCCGCGACGCCAAATGCCCGCCCGGCCAGGTCCGGAGCTACCTCGCTGCCCTGCGGCAGGCCGGCGTCGCGCACGAGTCCTTGTGGCTGGACACCGGCCACGACGGATACACCGGCGCCCACCATGTGACCGCCCTCCGGCGCGCCATGGGCTTCCTCGACCGCCACCTGCGCCGCGACCCGCGGCCCACCGAACGCCCTGTCCCCCAGCGGACGGGGTCTCCGGGAGCACCGGCCCGGCCGGCGTCCCCCGGAATGTGAGCACCGTTCCCGAAAACCGACAGAACAGGAGAGCAGCCATGCAGAAGGACATCATCCACAACGACCCGCTCGCGGGTGACGAGGAGAACCGCAAGCCGGGCATCGGCATCACGGTGACCGTCCCGTTCCGCAACGCGGAGGACACCGAGGAGGACTGATCCTCGCCGGCCGGCCCGGTGCGCCACCCGGGCCGGCCGGACCGCCGTGCGTCACCGGCCGGGCACCGGCCCCGCCTCCCACCCCGACCCGCCGCCTACGAGGAGCCGACATGCGCGTTCTGCTGGTCAACATGCCCTGGTCCCCGATCGACCTCCCGTCCCTCGCCCTCGGCATCCTCCGGCGGAGCGTCGACGAGCGCACCTCCGGCCATGCCGATGTCCTGCACGCCAACCTGGAGTTCACCGACTGGATCACCCGGCGAACCGAGTTCACCGCGGACGACTACCAGTTCTATGCGCTCTCCTCGTACTTCATGGGATGCGGCGACTGGGTGTTCTCCTCCGCCCTCTACGACGACCCCGAGTGGCGGATACCGGAGTTCAATGCCTCGATGCGCGGCAAGCTGCGCGACGCACGGCTGCGGATGTCGCACGAACTGCACCGCGTGGTACCGGAGTTCGTTCAGGAAATCGCCGAGCGGATCGTCGCGGCCGGCCCCGACGTCGTCGGCTTCACCTCCACCTTCCAGCAGAACACCGCCGCGCTCGCCGCCGCCAAGTACGTCAAACGCCTCGCCCCGCACATCAGGACCGTCATGGGCGGCGCCAACTGCGAAGGCGAGCAGGGCGAGGCCGGCCACCGCAACTTCCCCTTCCTGGACTTCGTGGTCCGCGGCGAGGGCGAAGCCGCCTTCCCCCAGCTGCTCACCGCCCTCGACGAGGGCGGCGACCTGTCCGCGGTCCCCGGACTGTGCCACCGGGGCCCCGACGGCACCAGCACCGCCAACCCGATGAGCACCAGCCCGCTGCCACCCGCCACCATCCTGCCGCCCGACTACAGCGGCTACTTCGAGCGGCTGGCGTCCTCCGTCGCCCGCAACTGGGTGGAACCCAAGCTCGTCGTCGAGGGGGCCCGCGGCTGCTGGTGGGGGGAGAAGCACCACTGCACCTTCTGCGGACTCAACGGCTCCTTCATGCAGTTCCGCAGCAAGAGCCCCGAGGTCTTCTACGAAGAGATCATGGACCTGGCACGCCGGCACCGTGTGCTGGACATGTACGTCGTCGACAACATCCTCGACATGGGCTACCTCAACACCGTCCTCCCCCGCATCGTCGACAGCGGCTACGACCTGCGGATGCACATCGAGATCAAGGCGAACATGCGCCGTCCCCAGCTGCGCACCCTGGCCGACGCCGGAATGATCTACGTCCAGCCGGGCATCGAGAGCCTCAACAGCCGGGTCCTCGACCTGATGGACAAGGGCGTGAGCGGCTGTCAGAACGTCCGTATGCTCCGCGACGGAGCCGAGACCGGACTCTCCGTCTCCTGGAACTACCTCCACGGCTTCCCCGGCGAGACCGCCGCCGACTACGAGCCCGTCATCGCCCAGTTGCCGGCACTGGAGCACCTCGATCCGCCGGTCGACCTGTCCGCCCGCATCGCCATCGAACGCTTCAGCCCGTACTTCAACCGGCCCGAACTCGGCTTCACCGGCCTGCGCCCCGAGGAGCACTACCGCTTCACCTATGACCTGCCCGAGTCCGAACTGCACGACCTGGCCTACGTCTTCGAGGCCCCCGAACGCGGCATCGGCGAACCCACCGTCACCTCTCTCAACGACGCCCTCGGCGCCTGGCGGAAACACCACACGGACAGCAGGCTCACCCACACCGACCTCGGCGACCGCATCGTGCTCGTCAGCCGCAGACGCGCCTTCGACTGGCGGGCCATGGAGCTCACCGAGCCCACGGAGACCGCGGCCTTCCGGCTCCTCGACCAGCCGCACGCCCCCGCCGCACTGACCCGCAAACTCGCCGCGCGCCTGCCCGGTCACCCGGTCGACGAGACCGCCGTGCACGCCCTTCTCCAGCACTGGGTGACGCTCGGGCTGGTCTTCACCGACGGCGGCCAGTACGTCCACCTGGCCCCGGCGGCCGTCAACGAGGACCTGCTGCGGCTCGACTTCATGCGCCACAGCCACGCCGCGCCCGCCCCGCAGGAGCGGCCGGACGCACCGGCCCGCGCCGTCGTCCACGCCTGAGCGCCGCCCGGCCCCCGAGGAGACCGTCATGACCTGCACCACCACCCCCGCCCCCCGGGCACTGACACTCGCCGCATGGCGGGACTACGACGAGGACGCCTGCACACTGCCGGGCATGAGTCTGGGCGAACTCGACCTGGCCGGACCGCCGGAGGAGCACGCCGCCCGGCTGTGGGAATGCGGGGTACGCCGTGCCCGGCTCGCCGAGGACATCGACCTGACCTCGGCCGACGACCCCGACGCCGCCGCCCATGCGGTCCGGCGGCTGTGTCTGGTCCGCGATCTGACGGCCCGCGCCGTGCTGGTCCAGTGGCAGCTGCGCCTGCCCGCGGAGCCCGATGACGGATGGCGCGACCTCAGCCATCTCCAGCCGCCCCGGACCCTCACCGGCCCCGCCGACCCGGCGGCCGCGCTCACCCAGTGGCGCAACGAGCACTACCTCTGCAAGTGCCTGTGGCGCCAAGGCCCCGGCTTCGTCCAGATCCGCGACCGACGGTGGGGCAACCTGCGCCGTTTCACCGCGGACGAGCCCGAATACCGCGAGGCCATCGGCCGGCTGGCCTACGGCGCCCCGCTGTCGGCCGTACCCGGGGCCATCGCCGCCGACTTCCTGGCGGAACGGCTGGTCGCCCGCACCGGACCGCTGCTGTGGTGGCTGCCGTACCGGGTCAACCGGTGGATCCAGGAGGCGATGGCCGTTTGAGGGCCGCGGGAACCCCGTGGGACACCGCCTCGCCCCGGCCTCACGGGCCGGGGCGAGGCGGGCCGTCTGCCGCTTCCTCGCGTGCTCGTGTCCTCGTGTCCTCGCGTGCTCGCGCCGCGGGGCGACGACTGTGGCGCAGGCGACAACGGGAAGCGGATGACGGGGCCGCTGTCGCGTGTTGCGAACAGCGGAGCGTTCACCTGCCGACGGCGTTCCGCAACCGCCCTCTC
>NZ_JAMJFM010000053.1:0-66389 GCF_023544705.1 Streptomyces sp. MCA2 | reverse complement strand
GGCGCCGCGCGGTGGTGCTCAGCGGCGCGCCGAGCCGTCCTGGGCCCGTACGCTCTCCCGGTGCTCCCGCCGGGCGGGCAGACCCGTCGGGCGGGCGGTGATCACGAGAGTGCCTTCCTCTATCTGGTAGTCGAGCGGCAGCCCGAGGCCGCGCATCGCCGCCACCATGCCGGTGTTCGAGGCCTGGGTGATCGCGTACACGCTCGCGCAGCCGGCCTCGGCCGCCATCGCCACCAGCCGGCGCAGCAGCTCGGCGCCGATGCCGCGCTGCTGCCAGGAGTCCTCGACCAGCAGCGCGACCTCGGTCTCGTCGCCGTCCCACAGCAGATGGCCGAGCGCCACCAGCCGGCCGGAGGCGGTCTCCACCGCCAGGGTGCGGCCGAACCGCGGGCTGAGCAGATGGCCGAGATAGCGGTCCGCGTCACCGACCGGGCCGTGGTAGCGCAGCCCGAGGGTCTTCGGCGAGCAGCGGTCGTGCATCTCGCGCGCCGCGGCCAGATCGGTGGTGTCGGCACGACGGACCGTGATCTCGTTGCCCTCGGGCAGCGTCAGCACCTCACGCCGCGGCGGCACGCGCTGGCCGAGTCTGGCGTCCAGGTCGACCAATGCGCGAACCCGGGCGAACTCGGTCGGGGTGAACGGCAATTGCGGCCTTTCGAGGGTGAGCGAACCCCCAGAGGGGTCGCGGAACTTCATGATGTGCTCCTCCAATACACCTTCCGTGGGCACCTGCTCCGCGAGCGGCTGACCGCTCAGCGAGCGCGCGGGCACCGACCGGATCGTGCAGCGCCCGAGCAACTGTCGCAGTGCCAGGGGGAGTTCGGCGGAATCCAGGGCCGTACGGGTCGCCAGCCCCAGCATCCGGGTCGGCGCATCGACGAGATCGTGGGTATCGGCGCGCTCCAGCCAGCTGTGCGCGCCGCCCGCGTCGGCGACCGTACGGGCCAGCGCCGCGGAGGTCAGCGCGTCGGGTGCGCGCAGCAGGAACTCGTCGACCGTGCCGTCGGACAGCGGGTGGGTCTGAAGGCTGAGGATGTCCACCCGCCGCGCGGCCAGTGCCGTGCACAGTGCGGCCAGGCTGCCGGGCTCGTCCCGGACCGTGGTCCGCATCCGCCACAGCACCGTCTCCTGGCCTTCGGCCCCAGGGGCCTGCCCGGCAGAGGACGTCGCTGTGGCGCCGGTATCGGTCGGCGGCGGGGCGTTTTCGTGGCGTCGTGACCACCAGACGTGGAACCCGGCTGTGGCCAGCAGGGCGACCGCGGCGGAGCACAGCATGACCGGGCCCGACGGGCCGTGCGCGACCATATTGGCGATGATGTCGGCCACCGCCACGGCGGTGAACAGGGCGGCCAGCTCGACGACGTCCCGCCGCCAGTGAGAGCGGCGGACGGCATGGGCAGAGGATGCTTCAGTCATGCACACAAGCCTGGCGGACAGGTGTTGCCTGATCGCCAACACCTTGTGTCCGACGGGTAAAAGACGCAATCGACGCATTGGCCTCTACTGTCCTACCTGTCCCGGTTGCAGTGCCTTGCTGAACAACACCTTGCCGCCTTCCTGACACAGCCGCACCGTCAGCTCCCCGCTTCCCCCGTCGATATCGATCTCGCCGAAGTACTGCGGACTCTCCGCGGGGGAGGTGTTGGCACGGTCCGGCGCCTTGATGAACGGCTGCTCGGGCCCGAATGTTCCATCCAGCTTCAACGCCTGGAATCCGCCCGCGTTCAGCGGCCCCGACACGAACTCCCAGAACGGCTCGAAGTCCTTGAACGCGGCCCGCTCCGGCGCGTAGTGCTGCGCCGCGGTGTAGTGGACGTCCGTCGTCAGCCATACCGTGCCGGTCACCCGGTCGTGCTTGATGTGCCGCAGCAGCTCCGCCAGCTGGAGCTCGCGTCCCAGGGGAGCGCCCGGATCGCCCTGCGCCACCGCCTCGAAGTCGGTCTTGCCGTCCGGGACGACCAGTCCCAGCGGCATATCGGAGGCGATCACCTTCCACACCGCATGCGAGCGGGACAGCTCTCGCTTGAGCCAGCGCAGCTGCTCGGCCCCGAGAATGCCCTGCGGGTCGTCGGTCTGCCGGCCGGGTGAATTGGCATTGCGGTACCGGCGCATGTCCAGCACGAACACATCGAGCAGCGGTCCGTGGTGCACCACGCGGTAGACCCGGCCTCCCCCACTCTCGGCTTCGCTCGAGCGGGAGGTACCCCCACGGTCGGGCCGCAACGTGCGGATCGGGAAATACTCACTGAAGGCGCGCAGCGAGCGCGCGGAGAGCACATCCGTCTCCTTCACCGTGTACCGGTCGTCATCGAGCAGTTGCCCCGGGTACCAGTTGTTGTGCACCTCGTGGTCGTCCCACTGCGTGATCGTCGGCACCTGCGCGTTGAAACGGCGCAGATTGTCGTCCAGCAGGTTGTAGCGGAACGCGCCGCGGAATTCCGCCAGCGTCTCGGCGACCTTCGCCTTCTCCTCCGTCGTCACATTCCGCCAGATCCGGCCGTCCGGGAGGGTGACCCGCTCGGGGATCGGGCTGTCGGCGTAGATGTTGTCGCCGCTGCACAGGAAGAAGTCCGGGTTCCGGCGCCGCATGTCCTCGTAGATGCGGTAGCCGCCGCGGTCCGGGTTGATGCCCCAGCCCTGCCCGGCCAGATCGCCCGACCAGTGGAAGCGCACGCCGGCGGGATGGCGGCCCGCGGGCGCCGTACGGAAGGTCCCGGTGACCGGCTCGCCGGTGCGCCGGGGGTCGTCCGGGTCCGCGAGCAGCACCCGGTAGTGGATCTGCTCGCCGGCGGGCAGGCCGTGCAACGAGGTGACGCCGGTGAAGTCCGTCCCCGCCCCGATCACCGGTCCGCGCCAGGATCTGGCGTTACGGAACGACTCGGTCGCAGCGGTCTGCACCACCATCCGGGCCGGCCGGTCGGAGCGCACCCACACCAGACCCGAGGACGTGGTCACATCGCCGACCTGCACGCCCCAGTCGGCGCTCGGCCGCCCGCTACGGGCCTGGGCCGGCGAGGCGCAGGAGATCGCGGGCAGTGCCAGCGCCGCCGAGCCCGCCGCCGCGCCCTGTAGCAACGACCGCCGTCCGAAGCCGCCGCCGGATCCCTGCGCCATTTCCAACCTCCATGCCTCGACCGACTTCACTGCATCCCCGTTCGTATCGCTGTCCGGTGCCCCGCAGCCGAACGGACGGTGAACAGCGGTCCGTTCCCGTTCCGCGGCCCGAACGGGCCCCGGGCCCTGCGACCCACCGGACCCGGGCCATGGTCGCAAGACCACCGCCCGACCGCCAGGATGACGCCGGGACATTTACGATCCTGGTGGCAATGCACCGGATCCGTCGGGCCGGTGCGTTCGGGCCACGCCCGGCGGCCGCGGGCGCAGTGCCCGGTCCGCATGCGAGCAGCATCTCCGCCCCGCAGCATCTCCGCCCCGCGCCGTTCTGTTGACGAGAGCGGTGAGCGGGAGCGCAGGGTCAGTTGACGCGGTCGGCGTACCCCTCGGGCAGGTCGGCCGGGTCCGCGGCGATGACGCCTTCCTTGTTCTCGCCGCAGTCCTCGAAGAAGGTGATCTTCGCGAACTCGGGGACGACGCAGACCGGGTATGCCGGGCCCTGGTCACGGTACTTGGCCATCTGCTCCAGGTGGTCGTTCTGGAAGCAGACGGTGCGTTCGGGGTGCTGGTGCACCCAGTGGGGGAAGAAGATCACGCCGTGGAGCCGGCGCTCGGCGGGAAGCACGTTGACGCTGACCGAGGTGCCGGTGGGCTCGGTCCAGGAGATCTTGTAGTCGTCCGCGTCGAGGCGGACGAGGTCAACCGTCTGGTCCTTCACCCAACGGCCGCCGACCATGCCGGAGTGGATCCGGTAGTCGATCGTCCGGGAGTTCTTCACGTACATCTCGTACCGCCAGCCGTTGGCGTAGGTGTAGAGGAAGTGCTTCCCGGTGATTCCCGAGAGGTCCTGCTCGGGGGCGGGGTTCGCGACGGTCGTCATGGCCTGGCTCTCCTTGTGTGATCTACGGCGTCTCACGCGGCATTACACTTTGCAACAAAACTACTTTGCAACAAAACTACTTTGGAGCAAAATTACTCTGCTGCCACAATGGAGCCGTGGACACCGCCGCCGACCTCAGCCGCCTCCTCGGCCCCCTGCGCCGAGCCGTACTGCGCTCGACCCGCGCCGCCGAGGGCCTCCCCGACCTGCCCGATGCCCAGATCGAGTTGCTGCGGGCGCTGTCCGCCGACGGCCCGTTGGGCACCCGGGCGGTAGCCGAGCGGCTTCGCGTCTCGCCCTCGACGGTCAGCAATCTGGTGCGGACGATGACAGCGGCAGGACTCGTGGAACGTCACTCGTCCACGACGGACCTCAGAGCGGTGGACCTGTCCGTGACCCCAGGCGCGCTGGAACTGCTGGAGCGCTACGACCGGGCCAGCCGGGAGACGCTGGAGCAGGCGATGGACAAGCTTCCCCCCGGCGACCGCGACACGCTCACCGCAGCCATGCCGGCCCTCGCGCGCCTGGTGTCCACCCTGGGCGGATGAGCGGACAGCCCGCAGGGCGGCGGAACGGCACCCGCAGACGGTGACTGTTACGTGCTCATCACCGGTTCATGGAGGGCTCGCCGTCTGTCCGGCGCGCTCGGCCGGCCAACCACCCCCACGCCCACGCCGGCCGAGGAGAACGCGCCGACGCCGCTGACACGACGGGAGGAGGAGGTCGTCGACCTGCTCGCCCTGGGGCTGACGAACAAGGAGATCGCCGCCAAGCTGGTGATCTCCCTGCGCAGTGCAGGAACCCATGTCGCCAACCTCCTGGGCAAGCTCGGCTTCACCTCCCGTACCCAGATCGCGACCTGGGCCGTGGAACACCGCCCGCCGAACCGCCAGGGCCCTGACCGGCACCGCTGATGCGCAGCCGAGCTCAGCGATCGAGTGATCGAGCACAACGCTGCTCAGGACACGCCCTGGTTCACGGTGTCGAGGATGACCCGCGCCACCAGCGCCGGGTCGTCGTGCATCGGCACATGCCCGCAGCCCGGCAGCCGGACCAGCCGCGCGCCCGGAATCGTGTGCTTGGCGCGGACGCCCTGGCGGGGGAGCAGCAGGCGGTCCCGGCTGCCCCAGCCGATCGTCACGGGGACGTCCGGCACATCGGCGGTGAACCGCACCGCGCGGCCGGCCGTCAGCGTCGGGGTGAAGCCGGGCGCCTCGCGCAGGGCCCGGGTCTCCGCCACGACGGCCTCGGCCGAACGGCGGCCGGGGTGGGCGTAGATGGCGCCGGTCAGCGAGGCGCGGCCGAGGGCGGTCCGGGCCAGGGTCTCCACCACCGGATGGGGCAGTGCCTGCGCCCCCGCGTACATGCCGCGCAGCACGCCGAAGGCGTAACGCCGCTCGGCCGGGGTCCAAAAGCCCGCGGGCGAGAGCGCGGTGACCGACCGGACCGCCCGCGCGCGCCCCAGCTCCAGGGCGAGCAGCCCGCCCAGCGAGTTCCCCACCACATGCGGGCGGTCGGCCCCGAGCTCCGCGAATGCCGCGATGAGCAGCGGGACGACCGACGACAGGTCGTAGGAGGAGCCGTCGGGCAGTGCGGGGGAGGCGCCGAACCCCGGCAGATCGAGGGAGATGACCTCATGGGACGCGGCCAGGATGTCGCACACCGGGCGCCAGGCCTGGAGGTGGTGGCCGATGCCGTGCAGCAGGACCACGGGTTCGCCCGCGCCCTTGCGCTCGTACGCGACCGTGAACGGCGGCCGGTCCGCGGGGGTGACACGGGCGAAGGAGACCGGGGTGGCCATCAGAACTCCTCGGGGGATGCGGTGCTTTGGGTGGGGCCGGGCGTGCGCTGACACGATGCCAGCTGAGGCTACTGAGCGGTATGGGGCGGCCGGGGCGAGCACGGGATGTGCTGCACACCACGCGCCCGTGCCGCCGCACTCCGTGGTTTCCGCTGGACAAGGCCGGGACGGGCCGGTGGGATGGAGGGGTGCTGAGCGAATCCACGACCGATTTCACCGACGTCTTCGAGGAACACCGCCCCGTGCTGTTCGGGGTGGCCTACCGGATGCTCGGCCGGGTGGCCGATGCCGAGGACGTGGTGCAGGACGCATGGCTGCGCTGGGCGGCAGCGGACCGGTCGGAGGTGCGCGAACCGCGTGCCTTTCTCGTACGGATCACCACCCGGCTGGCCATCGACCGGCTGCGCCAGGTCCAGTCGCGACGTGAGTCCTACGTGGGCCCGTGGCTTCCGGAGCCGCTGGCGACCGACCTCGGCGGCACCGCCCCGGACACCGCGGACCGGGCCGTGTTCCACGAATCCGTGACCCTCGCCGTGCTCGTCGTCCTGGAGTCGCTCTCCCCTCTGGAGCGCGCCGTGTTCGTGCTGCGCGAGGCCTTCGGCTATCCGTACGCGGAGATCGCCACCGCCCTCGACCGCACCGAGGCGGCGGTACGCCAACTGGCGGGCCGCGCCCGGCGGCATGTGGAGGACGGCACACCGCGCTTCGAGGTCGACCAGGACCGGCAGCGCGAGCTGACCGAGCGGTTCATGGCCGCGGCGGCCGGCGACGATCTGGCGGGGCTGCTGAACCTGCTCGCGGCGGACGCGCGGCTGGTCGGGGACAGCGGTGGAAAGGCCAAGGCCCCGCTGCGGATCATCGAGTCCGCGGACAAGGTCGCCCGCTTCCTCTTCGGCGTCACCCGGTCCGTGCCGCCCGACATGGAGTTCACCGTCCTCGAACTCAACGGCGGGATCGCGCTGTTGGCGCGCAACGACGGCGTCCCGGACACCGTCATCCAGCTCGGCGTCCGGGACGGCAAGATCCAGACGGTCTACATCGTCCGCAATCCGGAGAAGCTGGAGTCGCTCGCGGCCGGCTGAGCGGCGGCCCGCAGACCGGGCCGCGGACTGGACAGCACCGGCACACCGGCGTCGAGCCCCTCGGCCGCCGGTGCCATGGAGGCCTGCGCCAGGACGATCACGTCGGCGTCCCGGATCTCGCGCACCGCGGAGACGACCGCGGCCCGGTAGCCGTCGCCGTCGCCGGCCTCGAAGCGCTCCCAGGCGCCCGGCACCAGCACGTTGCGCACGCTCACCGCACGGCCGGCGCGGTCGGCTTCCTGGGCGATCAGGGCCTCGGTGGGAGCGAAGGTGCTCTCCACGGCGGCGAGCACGGTGATGCGCGGGCCGGCGGCGACGGCGGCCGCGGCCATCGGACGGTCCACCCGGAGGACGGGGAGACCGAGCGCCGCACCGGCGGCCTCGGCGACGGAACCGATCGTCGAGCACGTGCACAGCACGGCCCGCGCACCGTCCTGGGCGGCCGCGGCGAGCGCGGCGGAGACGTCCTCGGTCACCGCGTCGGGTCCCTGCGCCCTTGCGCGGTCGAGGAGTTCGGGACGTACGAGGTGATGCAGCGCCAGCCCGGGGGCCTCCTCGTCGCGCAGCGCGTCGAAGACCGGGACGTGGACGGGCGAGGTGTGCAGCAGGGCGAGCATGCCGGTGACAGTAACGCGCGGCGGTGCAAAGGGCGTGGGTGGGGCGGTGGGTGCGGGCGGTTGCTCCGATCCGAAACGGATGCCGGATTGGTCTTGACCAAGGGTGGGGGCGGCCATATCGTCGGGATACTGCAACAACCTTTAATAAAGAAGCGCTCATAATCGGGCGCGCAGGCGGCCCGGCGGAGGCAGGGTCTGTGTGCGGGTCCGAGTCCCATGGGGGAGCAGCCCCGGTAACGGCCAGTGCGGAGGACAGGGTGGGGACCACGCAGCTCGAAACGGTGCCGGAGCCGAAGTACTGGCACCTCAAGACCGTGCTCAGCGATGCGCTGGACTCGGAGTTCGCGGTCGGCGAGATTCTGCCCAACGAGCGTGACCTGGCGGCGCGGTTCGGCGTCGCCCGGGCCACGCTGCGGCAGGCGCTCGAACAGCTGGAGCTGGAAGGCAGACTCCAGCGCCGCCGCGGTGTCGGCACCACCGTCGCACCGCCGCGCGTCGGCGTCGCCGTGGACCCCGTCAGCCACACCTGGCCGGGTGCCGCCGGCGACGACTGGCAGCCGGTCGACGCCGTCGAGAGCGATACGGTGCCCGCCGCCGTGGCCGGCCTGCTCGCGACCGCCCCTGGCGACCCGGTGCACATCGTGCGCCGCAGCCGGGTCACACACGGCCGGCCCGTCGCCGCCGAGCTGTTGTACGTCCTGGCGGAGGCGGTCCCTGGCTGCCCGCCGGCGGCCTCGCTCAGCGCCCCGGCCCGGGCCCGTGCGGTCCTTCAGGAGCTTCAGACGCTGGAGCTGGAGGGCCAGGACCGTACCGTCGAGCTCGGCTCGGCCCGTGCGGAGGACGCCAAGCAGCTGGACCGGCTGCCGGGCGCGCCCGTCCTGGTCGTCACCACCCGCTATGTCTCCGGGGGACGCACGACGGCCGTAGCGGTCTCCACCTACCGTGCGGACACCTGCCGGCTGACCTTCGGCGAGAGCGACGCGGCGGCCCTGCTCGCGAGCTGAGCCGCCCGGCGGACGAGGTACGGGCCCCCTCCGGACAGCGCTCCGGAGCGGGCCCGTTCTTCGTGCCGTGGCGGCCGCCGGCCGGGCTGCGGCCCGTCATGTGCCGCGGGGCAGAAACAGCCCGTCACATGCCGCGGGGCAACGGCGGCCGGTCGCCTGCCGTTCGGTCAGCGGTGGCCCGCCACCGCGTCATGGCTCGGGCGGCGGCCCGTCACCGTGCCCTCCACCGCGAAGAGTTCGCCCTCCACATGGTCGAGCGCGAGCCGCAGCGCGCCCGTGGCGACCGCTGCCTCGCCCAGCTGCGACAGGGCGACCTGCGGCGGGCGCAGACAGTAGCGCGCCAACTCGCTGCGCAGCGGCGCCAGTACACCGTCCAACTCCGCCGCCCAGCCGCCGATCACCACCAGCTCCGGGTCCAGCGCCAGCACCAGCGCCGCGACATCGTGCACCAGCCGCCGGAGGAAACGGTCGACCGCCTCCCGCGCCTGTGCGTCGCCCTCCCGCGCCGCCGCGAAGACCGCCGCGACCTGCGCCTCGTCCAGAGGGTGCAGCGGCTCTCCGGTCGTCGACAGCAGCTTCTCCGGTGTCGCCTCGCGGCCGAGCAGATGCAGGGCGCCGATCTCCCCGGCGGCCCCGCCGAAGCCGCGGTGCAGACGTCCGCCGATCAGCGAGCCGGCCCCCGGGCTGAGCCCGGCCAGCACGAAAACGATGTCATCGGAGCCGGTGGCCGCGCCCTGCCAGTGCTCGGCCACCGCGGCGGCATTCGCGTCGTTCTCGACCAGCACCGGGCAGCGGAACGACCGCCGCAGCCGCTCACCCAGCGGCAGACCCGTCCAGCCCGGCAGCGCGGTGCTCAGCCGTACCGTGCCGTCCGCCTCCACGATGCCGGGCCCGGCCACACCGACGGCCCGCAGCGAACTGCGGGGCACGCCCGTGCGGCGCAGCAGATCGGCCACCACGGCACGGACCCGCTCCAGCCGCTCGTCGGCCGGCGCGGTCTCTTCGACGGGGCGCTGTGCGGTGTCCAGTACCCGCCCGCTCAGATCGGACAGCAGGGCCGCGACGCGGTGCGGGCCGATCTCGATGCCCAGCAGATGGCCGGCCTCCGTACGGAACCGGAACCTGCGGGCCGGCCGCCCCTGGCGGCGCGTCCCGCCCTCCTCGGCGGCCGCCTCGACCACCAGGCCGGTCTCCATGAGCCCCTCGACCACGCCCTCGACCGTCGGCCGGGACAGGCCCGTCACCTGGACGAGGTGGGTGAGCGTGGGGGAGTCCGCGGCGCGCAGCGCATGCAGCACCACAGCGGAGTTGATCCGTCGCAGCAGGGACGGGTCCCCGCCGGTGAGCCGCCCCAACGTACGTCTCCCTCACTTTGCGTGTGTGGCGGATCGTAGCCGGTCACCTGAGGGGCGGCGAGTCCCGTGGGGGCTGCTTCCGCGGTCAGCCGGGCGCGACGAACCCGGACTCGTACGCGGCGATCACGGCCTGGGTGCGGTCCCTGGCCCCCAGCTTCCCCAGCACCGAGCTGACATGCGTCTTCACCGTCTCGGCTCCCAGCACGAGCCGGCCGGCGATCTCCGCGTTCGACAGCCCACGGGACATCAGCCGCAGCACCTCCTGCTCCCGTGCGGTGAGCGCCGCCCGTTCGAAGTCCGCCCGGGCGCGGTCGTTGCGGCGGCCGGCCGCCATGCTGCGCAGCGCCGCGGGCAGCAACAGCGATCCGCCCTCGGCAACGAGCCGCACCGCGTGCACGATCTCGGCCGGCCGGGCGCGCTTGAGCAGAAACCCGTCCGCGCCGGCGCGCAGCGCCTCGTAGACGTACTCGTCCTCCTCGAACGTGGTGACAACGAGGATCCGGGGCGGCTCGGGCACCGAGCGCAGCACCGCGCGGGTCGCCTCGATGCCGTCCAGGAGCGGCATCCGTACGTCCATGGCGATCACATCGGGCCGCAGCTTCCGCACCAGCGGGACGACGGACGCCCCGTCGCCCGCCTCGCCCGCCACCTCGATATCGGTCTGCGCCTCCAGGATGGCGCGCAGCCCCGCGCGCACCAGCGGCTCGTCGTCGACCAGAAGTACGGAAATCGCCACGATGTCAGCCTAGTTGGCGCAGGGGGAGACGGGCGCGCACCCGCCACTCGTCGCCGTCCGGCCCGGTCTCGGCCTCGCCGCCGAGCAGCGCGGCCCGTTCGCGGATGCCGCGCAGGCCACGGCCGCCACCGGCGGGCTCCGGGGGCGGGGCGGGCACGGGGTTGCGTACCTCCAGTTCCAGTGCGTCGGCGTCGGCGGCCATCCGTACGGACACCGGCACCGGGCCCGCGTGCCGCAGCACATTCGTCAGGGCCTCCTGCACCATGCGGTAGCCCTCCCGGGACACCGGGCCGGGCAATGTCTCCAACGGGCCGCTCAGTTCGGCGCGCACCGTCGATCCCGCGGCCCGAGCCGACTCCAGCAGCCGCTCGGCATCGGTGAGCGTGGGCCGGTCGGCGGGCCGGGGAGCGTCCTCGCGCAGCAGCCGCAGCGCCCGCTCCAGATCGGCCAGCGCCTGGCGTCCGGTGTCCTCGATGGCGGCCAGCGCCCGCTCGGTGAACTCGGGCGAACCGGCGGCACGGGCCGCGCCCGCCTGGATGACGGTGACGGTCAGCGCGTGGCCGATCGCGTCGTGCAGCTCCTGGGCCAGCCGGTTGTGTTCCAGCATGCGCTCCGTACGGGCCTCCAGTCCGGCCAGCCGCTCCGCGGCCGAGGTACCCAGCAGCAGCCGTGCGGCGCCGGCCATCAGCGTGCCCGCCCCGACGGCGACGGCCGACAGCAGGACGAGGGGCAGCGGTGCGAGCAGCCCGTACCACCAATGGGGTGCCTCGATCGCCGGCAGGCCCTTGAGGTGCGTGGGGTGTCCTGCGGCGGCCATCGTGAATGCGCAGGCCAGCAAGGGAAGTTGTACCGTCAGGGCCGACAGGGCAACGCCCGCCTCCAGCCGCAGCAGCAGCCACACCGCCGTACGGCCACGCTCGCGCCAGGAGCCCGACGGGGTCGTGGCGATCCCGGACGCGGCGCGCGCCGTGCGGTCGTGCGGGCCGGGAGTCAGCAGCAGCTGGGCCTGGAGCCCCTCGACGCGGCGGACCACCGGTATCAGGGCGGCGAGTGCCAGCAGTGGCAGCGGGAGCACCGCCATCCACAGCCACGTCAGCCAGCCGCCCGCGAAAAAGGGTTCGTTGTACAGGAAGCCGGTCAGCATCCCGGCCACCGAGGCGATCAGCAGATGCAGCCAGCGGGTGTAGGTGGCGGCCCGGAAGAGCGGGCGGAGAACGGCGGGGAGCGAGGAGGGCACCCCCTCATCGTGGCAGCGGCCGCCGGCCCGCGGCCTCCCCCGCCCGGGGGAGGCGATCCCCGACGACGGGGGAGGCCGGCGGGCGGGTACGGCCGACAGCCTTGCGGTATGACCCCCATCGAAGTGCAGCAGTTGACGAAGGTCTACGGAACCGTGCGCGCCGTGGACGAACTCACCTTCCGCGTGGAGCCGGGGAGGGTCACCGGGTTCCTCGGTCCCAACGGCGCCGGCAAGTCCACCACCATGCGGATGGTCGTGGGTCTGGACCGTCCCACCTCGGGCACCGTCACCGTCGGCGGCCGTGCCTTCCGCACCCTCGACCACCCGTTGCGGCACGTCGGGGCGCTGCTCGACGCGGGCGCCGCCCACGGGGCGCGGCGCGCCCGCGACCACCTCCTCGCCCTCGCGCACAGCAACCGCATCCCGGTACGGCGCGTGGCGGAGGTCCTGGAGGAGACCGGGCTGTCGGCCGTGGCGGGCAAACGGGTGCGGACCTTCTCGCTCGGCATGCGGCAGCGGCTCGGCATCGCGGCCGCACTGCTCGGCGACCCGGCCGTGCTGATGCTGGACGAACCCGCCAACGGGCTGGACCCGGAGGGCATCATCTGGATCCGTACGCTCCTCAAGCGCCTCGCCGCCGACGGCCGTACGGTGCTGGTCTCCAGCCATCTGATGACCGAGACCGCCCTGACCGCCGACCACTTGATCGTGCTGGGGCGCGGCCGGCTGCTGGCCGACACGGCCGTGGACACCTTCCTGCGCGAGCACACCCGGCGCAGGGTGCGGGTACGCACATCCGAAGGGCCCCGGCTGCACACCGAGCTCACCCGGGCCGGGTGGGCGGCGGTGCCCGACGGCTCCGGAGGCTGGCTGGTCGAGGGCGCGGAACCCGCCGACATCGGCGCGCTCGCCGCCCGCCGGGCCATTCCGGTCCTGGAACTCGCCGAGGAGGCGCCCTCGTTGGAGGACGCCTACCTGCGGCTGACCGCCGACGCCGCCGAGTTCGTGTCCGCCACCGCGAAGACCCAGGAGGTCTGACGTCATGCACTTCACCGCCGTGCTCCGCTCCGAGTGGACGAAGATCCGCTCGCTGCGTTCCCTGTCGTACAGCCTCTCCGCCATCCTGGTGGTGACCGTCGCGCTGGCCTGCTTCGTCTGCGGCGGTTACGACGGCTCGGAGGCACCCTCCGACCCGGTCTTCCACGCCTACTTCGGGCTCAACATCGGCCAGTTCGGGGCCATCGTCTGCGGGGTCCTCGCGGTCGCGGGGGAGTGGTCCAGCGGCTCCGTCCGGGTCTCGCTGGCCGCCGTGCCGCGCCGTGGACTGCTGTACGCGGGCAAGATCGTGACCGTGGGCGGGCTCGCCCTCGCCGTCGGGCTGGTCGCCGGCTTCGCGTCCGTGACCGGGGGGCAGGCGCTGCTCGGCGAGGCGGGCGTGAGCGTCGGCTCGCCGGGCGTGGTGCGGTCCGCCGTCGGCTGCGGGATCTACTTCGGGCTGCTCGCGGTGTTCTCCGCCGGTGTCGCCGCGCTGCTGCGCAGCCCCGTCGGGACCCTGAGCCTCCTCGTCCCGCTCTTCCTCTCGCTCGGCCCGCTGTTCGGCTCACTGGACGCCACCAGAAAGGTGGGCCAGTTCCTGCCGGACCGGGCGGGACAGCAGATTCTGCACCTTGCGCCCGAGGGGGCGCTCGGGGCGTGGGCCGGTCTCGCGGTGATGGCCGGCTGGGCGGCGCTGGCCGCGGCGGCGGGGCTGTGGTCACTGCTGCGCAGGGACGTCTGAGGGCCCGGGCGCGGGTCAATTGTCAGACCCGGGAGGTTTACTGACGGCATGACCATCGACGCGTATCTCACCGTCATCGACCGCTGGCGGCTGCGGGATTTCCCGGCCGCTCCGGGGCGCTCCGCCCTGGTCGAGAGCGGTCCGGGCTTCCACATAGCCGGCCTGCGGGTCAGCCAGGAGTTCTGGGACGCGGACCTCGCCGAGGTGGCGGAGGCCGCGGAGGAGTTCGAGGCCGAGCTGACGGCGCTGGTGCAGGCGCTGTCCTTACGGTGGGGCGAGCCCGAAGTAATGTATCTTGCCGACGACTTGGAACGCTCCGCGAGGGGCATACCGGTCCGGCCGCCGCTGGACACGCTGTGCGGCTATGTCCCGCGCATGTACGGCTGGCGGGTGCAGAGCCGGTGGATCGGGGTGGGCGTGGGGCAGGGCGACCGTGAGCTGCCCTTCCAGCTGCTGGTGGCGGTGGGGGAGGGGGAGGTGGCGCAGATGCGGGGTTAGCGGGCGAAGGCGGGGGCGAGCGCCGCGGTGACCAGGCGCTGTGGTCTTCCGGTGCCGTCGGCGGGAACGGTCCACAGGTCGGAGCCGAAGTCGCCCGGCAGGGAGTAGACCAGCGTGCGGCCGTCGCGCCAGACGGCCTGGTCGTCGACGTTGCGGTGTTCGCCGGTCGCGGTCTCGCGCAGGGTGCGCAGATCGAGGACGTACAGCCGCCAGGGCGCGTCCGGGTCGGCGCCGTTGACGCGCTTCTTGTACGCGATGCGGGTGCCGTCGGGGGAGAGCGAGGGGCATTCGACGTTGGTGTGCAGTGCCGTGAGCGTCCTGGCGGTCCGGTCACCGCGGACGAGGTAGGTCTTTCCGCCGGTGGCGGCGGTGGCGTAGAAGCGGTTGTCGTCGGCGAAGGTGACGCCCCAGATGTTGATGTCGACCGCGTGGACCGGGTGTCCGTCGACGGTCAGCGCGTAGGTCTCCAGGTTGGCGTCCAGGCGCCAGGTGCGGGTGTCGACGAGGGAGGTGCGGGTGGAGAACGCGGTGCCCGCGTAGGAGTCGCCGCTGACGAAGACGGTCCAGGCGACGGTGTGGCCGCCGGGGGAGACCCGGGCGCGGGTCGGGGTGCCGGCCACGTCGTAGCGGCGCAGTTCGTGCAGGCGCTTGTCGAGGACGACGGCGCGGTAGGTGTCGCGGAGTTTGCCGTGGACGGCCCGCAGACAGATACCGGTGCCGGCGGCTTCGTGGAAGCGCAGGCAGCGGACGCCGGAGGCGGTGCGCGGACCGGAGAGCCGGCCGGCCGGGACGGCAGTGATCTCGTCGCGGTGCGGGCCCCAGGCCATATTGCGGAACAGGGTGTGGCGCGGGTCGTCCAGGCGGACGGTTCCGGGGGCCACGGCCGGCCCGCCGGCCTGGGCGCGGTCCTTCTGGGCGGCGCGCCCGGCAGCGTGCAGGGTGGCGCCGACGGCGACCCCGCCGAGTACGAGGACGGTGGCCAGCAGGACGAGGAGACGTGCGGTGCGGCTCAGCGGGGGGCGGCTCACGATGCTTGCTCCGAGGGGGAGGCGAGGGGCGGTGGCGTGCCGGCACGGCGGAGGAGGCGGGCGCTGACGGCCGCGGCGAGGGCGAGGCCGACGGTGGCGGCCAGGACGGCGGTGTGGTCGCCCCAGGCGGTCCAGACGGCACCGAAGGCGATCGAGCAGACGAAGCGTGCGGCGGTCTGGCCGGTCTGGACCACGGCGAGCCCGCTGCCGCGGACGTCCTCGGGCACCGCATCGGCGGTCGCGGCCGCCAGCACCCCGTCGGTCGCGGCGTAGAACGAGCCGTGCAGCGCGAGCACGGCACAGACCAGGGCCGCGCCCCCGGCCGAGGGGACGAGCAGCAGCCCGTAGGCGCACAGCAGCGCCAGATGCCCCGCCAGGAACAGCCGCCGGCGGCCGATCCGGTCGGCGATCGCCCCCAACGGCACCGCCAGCAACAGGAAGACGGCGGCGGTGCCCAGCGGCAGCAGCGGGAACCACGTACCGGGCAGATCCAGCCTCCGTTGCAGGGTCAGATAGAGGAAGGAGTCGCTGAGGGTGGTCAGCCCCAGCAGTACCGCGCACCCCGTCAGCCGGCGGACCTCCGGCCGGCCGAGCAGCGCGCGCACCGGCGCCCGAGGTCCGGCCGGGGCCGACTCGGCGGTGTCCTCGGCGACAGCCGTGGGCCTGACGCCGACGGCTTCCTCGGCGACAACGGCGGGTCCGGCCGCAACGGTGCCCTCCGTGGCAGTGGTGGCGCGGCGCGGGACGAACAGCAGCAGCACGACCACGCCCACCACGGCCACACAGAAGCTGACCGTGAACACCGCGTCATACCCGTCGGCCGCGGCCCGCAGCAGCATGAACGCCACCAGCGGCCCGCACAGCGCGCCCGCCGTGTCCATGGCCCGGTGCACCCCGAACGCCCGTCCACGGGCGCCCGGTTCGGCGGCCAGCGAGATCATCGCGTCCCGCGGCGCGGTCCGCAGCCCCTTGCCGGTACGGTCCACCGCCAGCACCGCCCCGATCAACGGCAGCGAGTGCACCATCAGCAACAACGGCTTGCAGAGGGCGGAGAGCCCGTACCCCACCACGGCCACCGCCTTGTGACCGCTGCCCCCGCCCCGGTCCGACAGCCGGCCGCCCACCAGCCGGACCAGCGCGCTCACCCCGTTGTAGACCCCGTCCAGCACGCCGAAACCCAAAGGCGACAGCCCGAGTTCGGCGACGAGGTACAGCGGGAGCACGGCCGTGACCATCTCCGAGGAGATGTCGGTGATGAGGCTGACGGTGCCCAGGGCGAGCACCGTCGAGGGGAGGGCGGACCCGGCGCGCCGGCCCGGACGCCGGTCCGGTACGGCGCGCCGGCTGCCCGGCGCAGCTGAGGTGGAGGGAGCGGAGCCGCGGTCCGCGAGGTACACGTCAGCCGGCCCAGATGCCGCTGATGTCCTTGGCGTCGGCGGAGTTCCCCGCATGCGAGGTGCCGTACATGTCCTCGAGGGTGCGCAGTACGTCGTAGTGGTTGTAGGTGGTGGCCGAGGTGGCGCCGGCCGTGACCGGCTGGCCGTAGAGCACGGTCGGGATGCGGTTGCCGCTGAGCCGGTTGTCCTCGTCGAAGGTGACCAGCAGCAGGCTGTTGTGGGTCCTGGCCCAGTCGGCATAGGCCTTGAGGTGGTCCTTCAGCCAGGTGTCACCGGTGGAGACCGAGCAGTCGTGCATATCGCTGCACAGGTTCGGGACGACGAAGGAGACGGTGGGCAGCTTCGAGAAGTCGGTGGGGAAGGCGTCGAAGGTGTGCGCCGAGGCGGTGGAGACGTTGCCGAAGCCGAACCACGGGTTGTGCTTCTGCGCGTACTTGCCGCTCTTGCAGGTGGTGGAGCCCTCGGACGGCAGCGATTCGTTGTAGCTCGCCCAGGACTTTCCGGCCGCCGTCACCTCGGAGGCGAGGTTGGGGGCGTCGCTGAACCCCGGGTCGACGCAGCTGTCGTCGGTGACGCCCTGGGTGTCGCCGGAGAAGAGGGCGTAGTAGTTGGGCTGGCTGGGGTGCGTCTCGGCGTAGGACGCGGTGAGGCTCGCGCCGCCGGCGGCCAGGGAGTTGAGGTACGGGGCGCCGGCGCTGCCCATCACCTGGCCGTAGGCGTGGTTCTCGAAGACCACCACGACCACATGGTCGGGGGTGGGTACGGCGGCCGCGGCCGGCTCGGCGCCGAAGCCGGTGCCCGCCCAGATGCCGAGGCCTGTCGTGGCGAGGGCGAACGCCCCGGCGAGCGCGCCGGCCCTGCGACGGCGCGAGCGGCGGATGCGGTGGGAGGAGGAGCCGGAACGCGAGGACGACGGAGCGGGCACGGGGGGCCTCCGACGAGAGTGGGGGGTGCGCGGGCGGCGACAGCGTAGAACCGTCAGGTCGACATGTACACGGCCAGTAGATGACGCGCAGTCGAACGGTCACCGAGCGGTCGGGGCCGTGTGCTCACGGGCCGCCTGCGGACGGCTTACGGACGGCTTTCGGCCATGGCGCACGGTCTCCGCACCCGCGTCTCCGCACCCGCGTCGGCGGGGCAGCGGCCGGGCGTCGGCCGGGCACGCGCCGTCAGCCGTGCTCGCCGTCAGCGCCTCACACGTCGTCGTCCGCCGCGAACGCCGCGGCGCGCAGCCGCCCGTACTCCTGTGCCAGGGTCGCCGGCGTCCAATGGGCGTTCAGCCCGCTCGGGTTGGGCAGCGCCCAGATGCGGGTGTCGCCCAGGGTGCGTTCCTGGGGCCCGATCGCGGCGTGTTTGTCGTCGAAGGCGAGGCGATAGGCGGTGACACCGGCGACGGCCAGCCAGCGCGGGCGCAGCCGGGCGACCTTCTCGGCCAGCAGCCGGCCGCCCTCGCGGTACTCCTGGGCGGTCAGCTCGTCGGCCTTGGCCGTCGCCCGCGCCACGACGTTGGTGATGCCGAGCCCGTGGGCGAGCAACTCCTCCTGCTCGGCGGGCCGGAGCTGCCGCGGGGTGAACCCGGCGGCGTGCAGCACCGGCCAGAAACGGTTGCCGGGCCGGGCGAAGTGATGGCCGGTGGCGGCCGTCATCAGCCCGGGGTTGATGCCGCAGAAGAGCACGCGAAGGCCGCTCGCGGCCACGTCGGGGACGAGGCGGTCGCGAGCGGCTTCCAGCTCTTCGGGGGTGAAGCGCACAGGTCCTCGCGTCAGAGGATCGAGCCGGGGGTGTACGCCGCGGCCTGCGGGTGCTGCTTGGCGATCTCCCCGATCCGGGCGACGACGGACGCCACCTGGTCGGCCGCGGCGCCGGTGAAGGAGAGCTTGTCCGCCATCAGGGCGTCCAACTGCGCCTTGTCCAGCGGGATCCGCGCGTCCGCCGCCAGCTTGTCCAGCAGTTCGTTGCGCTCCGCGCCCTGCTCGCGCATGGCCAGCGCCGACGCGACCGCGTTCTCCTTGATCGCCTCGTGCGCCTCCTCGCGGCCCACACCGGCGCGTACGGCACCCATCAGCACCTTGGTGGTGGCGAGGAAGGGCAGGTAGCGGTCCAGCTCGCGGGCGATGACGGCGGGGAAGGCGCCGAACTCGTCGAGCACGGTCAGGAACGTCTCCAGCAGGCCGTCCAGCGCGAAGAACGAGTCCGGCAGGGCGACCCGGCGCACCACGGAGCAGGACACATCGCCCTCGTTCCACTGGTCACCGGAGAGCTCACCGGCCATGGAGGCGTAGCCGCGCAGGATCACCATCAGGCCGTTGACGCGCTCGCAGGAGCGGGTGTTCATCTTGTGCGGCATCGCCGAGGAGCCGACCTGGCCGGGCTTGAAGCCCTCGGTGACCAGCTCGTGTCCGGCCATCAGCCGGATGGTCTTGGCCAGCGAGGAGGGCGCGGCGGCCAGCTGCACCAGCGAGGTCACCACGTCGTAGTCGAGCGAGCGCGGGTAGACCTGGCCGACGGAGGTGAAGGCCTGGCCGAAGCCGAGGTGCCCGGCGATCCGCTGCTCCAGGTCGGCGAGCTTGGCGGCGTCCCCGCCGAGCAGGTCGAGCATGTCCTGAGCGGTGCCGACCGGGCCCTTGATGCCGCGCAGCGGGTAGCGGGAGAGCAGGTCCTCCAGCCGGCCGTACGCCACCAGCAGCTCATCGGCCGCGGTCGCGAAGCGCTTGCCGAGCGTCGTGGTCTGGGCGGCGACGTTGTGCGAGCGGCCCGCCATCACCAGTTCGGCGTGCTGGGCGGCCAGCGAGCCCAGGCGCGCCAGCACGGCGACCGTACGGTCCCGCATCAGCTCCAGGGACAGCCGCACCTGGAGCTGCTCGACGTTCTCCGTCAGATCGCGGGAGGTCATGCCCTTGTGGACCTGCTCATGGCCGGCGAGGGCGTTGAACTCCTCGATGCGGGCCTTGACGTCGTGCCGGGTGACCTTCTCGCGCTCGGCGATGGAGGCCAGGTCGACGGTCTCCAGGACGCGCTCGTAATCGGCCAGCGCCTGCTCGGGGACCTCCACTCCCAGGTCCTTTTGCGCACGCAGCACGGCAAGCCACAGCTTCCGCTCCAGCTTGACCTTGTACTCGGGGGACCACAGCACAGCCAGCTCCGCGGAGGCGTAGCGGCCGGCCAGGACATTGGGGATGCGAGGCTTCGCAGACACAGCAGTCACGTGGTCAGAGTCTACTGGCGGTTTACGCAGGCCAGCGCCCCGGTCCCGGCTGTACGTTCCTCCAAGCCACACCCGGAGGCGCGGCACCCCGAGCCGACCGGGCCGTCAGCCCTCGTACGGCAGCAGCTCGGGGCGCTTGGCGGGGCGGCCGTCCCCCGAGGAGCGGCCGGTGAGCCGCCGGGCTATCCACGGCACCAGATGCTCGCGCGCGAAGCGCAGATCCGCGGTGCGCCGCGCGCCCCAGCCCGGCGGTGCGGTGGCGGGCAGCGGTGTGTCCCAGTCGGACGCGGCAGGCAGTCCGAGCGCCTGCCAGACGGCTTCCGCGACCCGGCGGTGCCCCTCGGCGTTCAGATGCAGCCGGTCGTCCGCCCACAGCCGCGGATCGGACAGCGCCCGTGAGGCGTACAGGTCCACGACCACCGCACCATGCCGCGCGGCGACGTCGTCGATCCGCGCGAAGAGCTGCTCCATGCGCGGCCGGAAGCGCTCCATCACCGGACCCTGCCGCCCCGGACTGCGCATCAGCACCAGCTGCCCGCCGCCCCTGGCCAGCTGCCCGGCGGCGTCCTCGAACCGCGCGCAGACCTGGTCCACCTCGCACTTGGGCCGCAGCACGTCATTGAGCCCGCCGACCAGCGTCACCAGGTCGGCGCCCATCGCGGACGCCGGCCCGCACTGCTCGTCGGCGATCTGCCCGATGAGCTTGCCGCGCACCGCGAGATTGGCGTACCGGAAGCCGGGCGAGCCGTCCGCCAGCCGGGCGGCGAGCAGATCGGCCCAGCCGCGGTACGAGCCGTCCGGCAGGCCGTCCGACATGCCTTCGGTGAAGCTGTCGCCGACCGCGACGAAACTGGTGTACCGAGCATTCATTTCCATGGCGGGGAGATCCTACCGCTCGCCATACCGCGCGGTATGCCCGGCCCCCGGGGGTGCGCCGGGCCCCGCGGTGTACGGTCTGATCTCGTCGCAGGGGCGAGGAAAGGTACGGGTGGACGCACGATGACTCCTCGCCGGGGCGCCGGCCCCGACGCGCTGACCTTCACCGAACGGGCCCGCCGCCAGCAGCTCATCGACGCCACCATCGACCTGATCTCCACCCGCGGATACCCCGCCACCTCGCTGTCGGCGATCGCCGAGCGGGCCGGGCTGTCCAAGGCCGCGGTGCTCTACCACTTCTCCTCGAAGGACAACCTGACCCGGGCCACCCTGGAGCAGGTGATGGAGCAGTTCGGCGCGTATGTCACCGAGCGGGTGGCGCAGGCGGCCGGCCCGCGGGACGCGATCGTCGCCTACGTACGGGCGATGATCGGCTACCAGCAGGCCCACCGCCGACAGGTGCGCGTGATCACCGAGATGCTGCTCGACGACGAGGGAGGCACCCGGCTCAAGACGCCCGGCTCCCACGACACCCAAGGCCGCTGGCAGGCCCTCGCCGACCTGCTGGAGGAGGGCCGGCAGGCAGGTGCGCTGCGGGATTTCGACACCCGGACCGTCGCCCTGGCGATCGGCGGGGCGATCGACGGCGTGATCGCGCACTGGCTGGTGCACCCGGAGCTCGACCTGGACGCCGCGGCCGCGGAGCTGGAGGAGTTCACCCTGCACGCGATCGAGCGCCGGGCCTGACCCGGGCGAAGGCGGGGGTCCGCTCGGGGCGTACCCCGATCCCGCCCAGATAGCCGGTCACCGTCCGCAGCGGCGGCACCCTCCGCAGCAGTCGCATCGGCACCGGCAGCCGATCGCCGTCGAGCGTGCCGGCCAGCGCGTCCCGGATCATCGTGTGCTCGGCCCGCTGGGACCGCTGCATCACGCGCACCGGCAGCTGCCGCCGCTTCTGCACCCGCGCCAGCTCGGCCGCCCCGACCGTGCCGCGCCGCAGCGGTGCCGCCAGGATCCGGGCCGCCGCGACCGCGTCCTGGAGCGCCAGATTCACCCCCACACCGCCGACCGGCGACATGGTGTGCGCCGCGTCCCCGAGGCACAGCAGACCCTGCCGGTACCAGCGCCGCAGCCGCCCGAAGGTCACCTCCAGCAGCTTGACGTCGTCCCACGAGCCGATCGCCGCGGTCACCTCGTCGTCCCAGTCGAACAGCGCCCCGAGCCGGTCGCGCAGCCACTGGATGTCCCGGGCGCGCAGCTCCGCGTCCCGGCCCTTCTCGATCAGATAGGAGGTCTGGTAATACGTGCCGCGGTCCATGGTGACCGCGGCCTGACCACCGCCGAAGCGTGCAAAGACCCGGCCGTCCGTGAGGGCGTCGGCATGGGGGTCCCCCCTGCGCATCGGGGTCCTCCCGCTCGAGCGAAGCCGAGAGTGGGGGAGCGGTTGAGCGCTCGGGGGAGCGTCCACGCGCACCTGCCAGACGTCCATCGGCACGTCGAAGAGCTGCTGCCGCAGTCCGGCCGCCTGCCGCACCACGGAGTCCCGGCCGTCGCAGGCGACCGTCAGATCCGCGGCCAGCTCGCACGGGGTGCCGTGCTCATCGAGGAACCGCACCCCCGTGACGCGGCCGTCGTCGGTCAGCAGCCCGCGGACCTCGGTCCGCATCCGCAGCGTGAAGCACGGCTCCTCGGCCGCCGCCCTGGCGAGCAGATCGAGGAAGTCCCACTGCGGGACCATGGCGAGGTACTTGTGCCGGCCGGGGATGCGCCGCATATCGGCCATGACCACCGTGGTGCTGCCGATCTGCGCCCGCATCTCCGCCAGCTTGGTGAACGGCAGCCGCGCGAACGCCTCGCCGAGCCCCAGTTCGTCCAGCAGTCGCAGGGTCGACGGATGGACGGTGTCCCCGCGGAAGTCGCGCAGGAAGTCGCCGTGCTTCTCCAGCACGGTCACCTCGATGCCCGCCCGGGCCAGCAGCAGTCCGAGCATCATTCCCGCGGGTCCGCCGCCCGCTATGCAGCACGTGGTGCGTTCCATGCTCTGCCCCCTCCTCGCGCACGAATGCGATGGCGACCGGCGAGGACGCGACGCGTCCAACCGATCGGTCAGTAATCTAACCGATCGGTCAGAGCGTCGCTCGGCACCCCCTCGTCAGGCCGCGGGCCGCTGCTGTAGCACCAGCTCCCGGAGCACGTCCTCCATCGTCACCAGCCCCGCCAGCCGCCCGTCCTCGCCGATCACCGCGGCCAGATGCGTACGGGATCCCCGCATCGCCGTCAGCACGTCGTCCAGCAGCGTCGAGGCCTTGACCCGTGCGATCGGGCGCAGCGCGGACACCGGGAAGGGGACATCGCGGGGGGTGGCGTCCAGCGCGTCCTTGACGTGCAGATAGCCGAGGATGCGGCGGGTGTCGTCGACGACGGGGAAGCGGGAGAAGCCGGAATCGGCGGCCAGCTGCTCCAGTTCCTCGGGGGTGATCCCCATCCTCGCGGAGACGACCTTCTCGACCGGCAGCACCACGTCCCTGACCGGGCGGCGGCCCAGCTCCAGGGCGTCCCGCAGCCGCTCCTGCGCCCGCTCGTCGAGCAGCCCGGCCGCCCGGGAGTCCTCGACCATCTTCGCCAGCTGGTCGTCGGAGAACGTCGCGGCGACCTCGTCCTTGGTCTCCACGCGCAGCACCTTGAGCAGCGCGTTGGCGAGGGCGTTGATCGCGAAGATCACCGGACGCAGCGCCCGGGTCAGCGCGACCAGCGGCGGCCCGAGCATCAGGGCGCTGCGGACCGGCTCGGCCAGCGCGATGTTCTTCGGCACCATCTCGCCGAAGAGCATGTGGAGATAGGTGGCCAGCGACAGCGCGATCACGAACGAGATCGGGTGGATCAGCGCCGCCGAGATCCCCACCGCGTGGAACACCGGCTCCAGGAGGTGCGCGATGGCCGGTTCGGCGACCGCGCCCAGCACCAGGGTGCACAGCGTGATGCCCAGCTGGGCGGCCGCGAGCAGGGCCGAGACATGCTGAAGACCCCACAGCACGCTGGTCGCCCGGCGGTCGCCGCGCTCGGCGTACGGTTCGATCTGACTGCGGCGCACCGAGATCAGGGCGAACTCGGCGCCCACGAAGAAGGCATTGACGACCAGCGTCAGCAGGCCCACGAAAAGCTGGAGCGCGGTCATCGGCGGGCCTCCTTCTCCTGCTCGTCGGTGCTGCCGGGGCGGGGGGCGTGCAGCAGCACCCGGGCCGCGCGGTGGCCGGCGGCATCGAGCACGTCCATCCGCCAGCCGGCCACCTCCAGCGTGTCGCCGGCGACCGGTATCCGGCCGAGTTCGGTGGCGATCAGCCCGGCGAGGGTCTCGTACGGGCCCTCCGGCAGCCACAGGCCGATCCGCTTCAGCTGGTCGGTGCGGGCGGCGCCGTCGGCCTGATAGACGCTGCGCCCCTCGGTGTCGGTGCCGGCCGGCGCCAGGTCGGGGGTCTCCATCGGATCGTGTTCGTCGCGGACCTCGCCTACCACCTCCTCGACGATGTCCTCCAGCGTCACCACGCCGGCCGTGCCGCCGTATTCGTCGATGACCACGGCCATCGTGCGCCTGCCGGACAGGCGGTCGAGCAGCCGGTCCACGGTCAGCGTCGTGGGCACCAGCAACGGCTCGCGCACCAGCTCGGAGACCGGGTGGCGGGGGCGGCGCTCGGCCGGGACGGTCAGCACGTCCTTGATGTGCGCCACCCCGACGACGCTGTCCAGGCTGCCGCGGTAGACGGGGAAGCGGGACAGCCCGGTCGCCCGGGTCGCATTGGCCACGTCCTCCGCGGTGGACTGCACCTCCAGCGCGATGACCTGCACCCGCGGCGTCATGACGTTCTCCGCGGTCAGATCGGCGAGATTGAGGGTACGGACGAACAGCTCGGCGGTGTCGGGCTCCAGCGCGCCCTCCTTGGCGGAGTGCCGGGCCAGCGCCACCAGCTCCTGCGGCCCGCGCGCCGAGGCCAGCTCCTCGGCGGGCTCCAGGCCCATCCTGCGGACCATGTGGTTCGCGGTGTTGTTGAGATGCCGGATGAACGGCTTGAAGGCGGCGCTGAAGCCGCGCTGGGCCGTGGCGACCTTCTTCGCGATCACCAGCGGATCGGAGATGGCCCAGTTCTTCGGGACCAGCTCGCCGACCACCATCAGCACGACCGTGGAGATCGCGGTACCGAGCACCACGGCCACCGAATCCGCCACCGTGCGCGACAGGCCCATCGCGTCCAGCGGCCCCGCCAGCAGAGTGGCGATCGCCGGTTTGGACAGCATGCCGATGACCAGGCCGGTGACGGTGATGCCCAGCTGGGCACCGGAGAGCTGGAAGGTCAGGCCGCGCACTGCCGTCAGGGCGCTGTCCGCGCCCCGTTCACCGCGCTCGGCGGCGCGTTCGAGGTCGCTGCGCTCGACGGTCGTCAACGAGAACTCGGCGGCGACGAAGACACCACAGGCCAGGGTCAGGAGGAGCGCCACGCCCAGAAAGAGCAGGTCGGTCATCGAGTCACCTCCGTCCCATGATCGAACAGGATCGGGAGGTTCGCGCTCTGTCGGGAGGGTGCTCGACAACTAGGAGGCTCGTCCATGGCTGGACGCTCACACACCTTTCACTGGGGAGAGAGGAGACTCCATGGTAAAGGATCAGCAAAGTGGGTGGTCAGGGAAGAGCCCGCCCCTCGCCGGGGCGGGCTCATGGTGCGCTTCGGGTGCGTCGCTCAGCCGTCGAGGCGCCTGACCCAGCGGCTCCACTGCGGCTCGGGCGCGTAACCCGCCGCGCGCCACGCATGCCGCACCGGTTCGTTGCGGTCCAGCACCATCGCGTCGCCGCGCCGGCCGCCCAGCGCACGGAACCGCTCCTCGGCGGCCGTCAGCAGCGCGCCGCCGATGCCCTGCCTGCGGCGGCCGGGGTGCACGGCCAGCCGGTAGAGATGGCAGCGCCAGCCGTCGAAGCCGGCTATCACGGTCCCGGCGAGGACGCCGTCGCACTCTGCCAGCAGCAGGGCCTCGGGGTCCCGTGTCACCAGCCGGGCCACTCCGTCGCGGTCGTCGCTGATGCTCGTTCCTTCCGCGGCTTCGCGCCAGAACTGCAACACGGCGTCGATGTCCGGGAGGGTGGCGTGGCGGATGTGAAGATCGCTCATGGGGCGAGCCAAGCAGAGCGCCGGTCCGGCATGCGAACGGTTTCCGTGGTGGATGACGAAGCCGTCCAGGAAGGCTCTCCGCCGAGCACCTTCTAGGCTTCGGCCGGCCGGCGCGGTTCGCGCCACATCGCCCACAGGACCGGCCCGTTCCCCGGGAGCCGCAGCTCCTCACGCACGGTGAAGCCGAAGTGCTCGTAGAAGGGCAGATTGGACGGCTTGGAGGACTTCAGATAGGCGGGCAGACCCGCGGCGTCGGCCTTGGCCAGCCCAGAGCGCAGCAGAGCGGCCCCGTGTCCCCGGCCCCGGGAGGCCGGGTCGGCGCCGATCACCGCCAGATACCAGTGCGGTTCCTGGGGCGTGTGCTCGGCGGCCGCCTCGACGGCGTCCCTGAACAGTGGAGCCCGGTCACCGAGGATGTTCTGGAGCTCCTGGACGGTCTCCGCGTCCGGAACGGCCTTGTCCCGCGCCTCCGGCGGTACCCAGAAGGCGGCCGCCGACTCGGTGCGTTCGCACACCCCGTGCTGGGCGTACTGCCGGGTGAAGAGGGTGGTGAAGTAGCGGCCCGGTCCTGCCTCGCGTGAGGCAGGACCGGTGAAGAGCCAGCGCATCATCGGGTCGTCGTCGAAGGCGCGGGCCAAGGTGCGGCTGATCAGCGGAGCGTCGTCGATCGTTGCCGTCTTCGGGGTAGTTGTTATCGGCATACGGGGCATTATGTGCCCCGGTGTTCCTCGGCGATGGGGTGGGGTCCGGTTCCGCTCGGGGCAAGAGGCAGGCCGACGGCGGGAGTTGGGGCATGCCGACAGGGAGAGGCCACCGGCGGCCGTGCGGCGTCAGCGGGTGATGCGCCTGCGGGCCGCGTACGTGGTGGCGTCCACCGAGGGGCTGTGTGGTGGAGCCGGGCCGACGGCTCGTGCGCCCTGTCTCCCCCCCCCGCAAGCCGGTCAGATGTGGCCCTCCCGTAGCGCATAGGCGACGGCGTGGGCGCGGTTGCGCAGGTGGAGCCGGGTGGTCATGCCGTGCAGCACGTTCTTGACCGTGCGTTCGGAGTACGAGAGCTTGCTTGCGATCTCCGCGGTGTCCAGACCTTCGGCGATCAGGCGGATGACATCGACCTCGCGCGGCGCCAGCCCTGCCAGCGTGCCGGGCCGGTCGTCGGCGCTGCGCTGGAGCTGTCCGACCTGTTGGAGCAGCCGGGCGAGCAGATCCGAAGGTAAGTCGCCCTCTCCCCGGGAGGCCGCCAGGACGGCCCGGTACAGCCGGCGGGGGGTGGCCTGGTGGCGCCAGAGGATCGCTCCGACGCCGCACTCGATGACGGCGAGAAGTTCGGCCTCCCGGATCTGGTCCGCCACCAGCACGACCCGTGCCCCGTCGATCCGCACGAGACGGCGCAGCTGAGCGATCGTGGCGTCGTCCATCGTCGCGGTGACCACGACGGCCACCGGGGCCCGGAACTCCCCTCCGCCCTCCACCACCCGCACCCCCCGTTGCTGGCTGAGCTGGCTGGTCACGCCCGCCAGGGAGATCGGATCCGGTGCGCGGACCACGACGGATATCCTCGGCTCGCTCTGATGGTCGGTCGAATGCATCTGGGTTACCTCGTTTTCTGGAGCCCCCGACTCCGGCCGTGCCCCGCCCGCCCTCCGGCGCGCCGCCTTGGCGAGAGGTGCAAGGGCTGCCTGCCGGGAAGACGCCGCCCGGGGCCGCCGAGCCCGGTCCGGGCAGTGGGCGTCTCCCCCACCCGCATGAATCGGGAATAGTGCGAATCGTTCGTGAAGCATGCGGAGAAGCCCGCGCAGTCCAGCTGGTCCTGCTAGTTCAGCTAGTTCAGACGGTGGTGGCGGGCGTGGGGCCGGTTGCGGTGCATGGTGGTACGTCTCCCCGTGGGACTTCGGTGGCGGTTGAGCGGTTGAGCGGTTGGCGAGCGGGTCGGCACTGCCGGTGATGGAGGCGACGGCGAGAAAACCGTCGATGCGGAGTCGATGCGGAAGCGGGTGCGGATGCGGCTGCGCAGTGCGGCTCCCGGTTCGGCAATGCTGTGCACAGCCTGCGGGGCGGGGTGTCCGCGCGGCAATGATTCCGGGCCAACTAAGAACGCTGGAATGCCGGGAGGGGCCTTGACCTGCGAGAATGCCCTTTGCCTGGAACGCCTGCCTGGAACGCCTGCCTGGCACGACGCCCTTCCGGTCGACGAGACAGGGGGCCTCCGGGCGGAACTGACGCGGCGCCGGCAAAGGCAGCCGGCGTGCGGGGGAGCGCCGCTCGGCCCGGCCGCCAAAGGCTCCGTACTCCTGCCGACGGCGGGCCGGGAAAACAACGCTCAGTAACCGACCACCGCCTGCGCATCGATCTCGACCAGCATGCCGGCGAGCGGAAGCCCGACCTTCACGGTGGTGCGGCACGGCCGCGGCCCGGTGCCGAAGCAGCGGTCGACGAAGCGTCCGTAGGCCTCGTTCATCGCCGCGTAGTGCTCGCGTTCCGTCAGATGGACCCGGAGCATCACGAGGTCCGTGAGAGAGGCACCGCCGGCCGTCAGCGCGGCACGGACGTTCTCCAGCGCACACGTCGTCTGTGCCGCGACGTCTCCCGTGTGCAGGACGGCGCCGGTCGCCGGGTCGAGCGCGCCCTGTCCCGAGACCTGGAGAACGGGGCCCCGGCGGGCGAAGGGCGGGAAAGCCACTGGTGCCGACGGCACGTCCGTGGTCCGCGCGGTGCGGCCGGGAGAGGCCGTGCGGTGGTGGGAGGTCGGGGTCATGCCGGTTCTCCTGTGCCGGCCGAGGTGGGGGTGCCGTGGTGCAGGCGCCAGGTGCGGTCGATGCGCATGGTGGCCTGCCGGCCGGAGTCGTAGGGCTGCCAGCCTGGGTCGCCGTGGGTGGCGAAGGCGACCCAGGCGGCGTGGGTGCGGGCCGCGAGGTCCGCGACACCACGGTCCGGCAGGTCGGGGCCGAGGAGGGCGCGTGCGCCGTGCAGTGCGGGGAGGTCCGTGCGGTCGAAGGCGAAGGGCAGCTCGACGCAGTGGCAGGCGCCGAGTTGGTCGTCGAAGGCGGTGGACCGCCAGGCGAAGGTGTAGGCGAAGGTCCGGGTGCCCGGGAGGGCGCTGTGGGCGTCCGCGAGTGCGCGGCTCCCGGCGGTGTACAGGTCGGTCATCAGGCGGGTCGCCAACTCGCCCGGCCCGGCTCCCGGGAGCCGGGCGCGGTAGTGGGCCAGCAGGGCCTCCGGCCGGGCGGAGCGCCGTGCCGCGATGGCGTCCAGCGTGCGGGTGGTCATCGAACTGATCGCGCCGCCGGGGACGGTGTAGAGGGCCGCCTCGTCCGTGGTGGTGCCGATCAGGAGCTCTCGTGCCGTCACCGGTCCCGAGCCCTCACGGCCCGCCGTACGGAGGGCGAGTGCGGGCTGTCGATCCAGCAGAACGCCGTCGATCACGGGTTTGAAGGGGCTGTTGCCCAGAGACGGATCGAAGTGGCCGGAGAGCGCGGGACCGGCGGGCGGGAGTGCGTGCAAGGCGGCCGTCAGACGGGTCTCGTCCACACCGTGGAACGCCTCGGCGCGGGCCGGCAGTCCGAGCGTCGCACACATCTGACGCGTGATCGCGAGGCTGTGGCCGGCCGGGACGGCGCACAGACCGTTGCCGCTCTGGCTGATGGCCCGGCGGAAGAGTCCGGTGGCCGGGGGAGCGGCCAGGAGGGCGGCGACGATCATCGCGCCGGCGGACTGGCCCGCCACTGTCACGCGGTGCGGATCGCCGCCGAAGGCCGGGGCGTTGTCCGCCACCCAGCGCAGTGCGGCGATCACGTCGAGCAGGCCCCGGTTCTCCGGGGCGCCGGGCAGGGAGAGCCAACCCGGGATGCCCAGCCGGTAGTTGAGGGTGACGAGGACAACTCCGTTGTGTGCGAAGGGGCCTCCGTCGTAGAGGGCCGCCTGGCCGGTGCCGGAGAGGAGGCCTCCGCCGTGCACGAAGACCAGCACGGGCAGTCCGCCCGTGCCCGCGTCCGGCGTGGTCACGGTGACGGTGAGGTAGGCGTCGCCCGGTATCGGCGGGGGGCCGGTGACGGGGCTGAGGTCCATGCCTCCGAATCCGTTGCGGACCGGGGCCGGCGCGGTCGGGCCGGGCCGTGTGGCGTCCCTGACACCGTGCCAGGCGGGGGCGGGGGCCGGTGCCGCGAAGCGGGCGGCGCCGACGGGGGCGGCGGCATACGGGATCCCGTGGAACACCTGCACACCGTCCTGGTGCAGGCCGCGTACCCGTCCGCCGGTCGTGCGCACGACGGGACCGGGCCGTGCGTCGCGCGGAGGCGCGGTGCCCCGGCGGATCGGGTCCGGCCGGTCGGCACCGTGGTGGGCCCCGGTCATGCCGTGGCCTCCAGCGACGCCCAGGAGCGGATGGCGAACCGGCTGCCGGACCGTTCGACCCGCATCCCCGGCCGCCCACCGCGCAGATGGGCCGGGAAGACGATCCGCCCCGCGTCGGCGGCCTCGCCGAGGACCCGGTGGCGCGACTCGCGGGCACCCGCAGGGTCCTCGCAGAAGCAGCTGTTGCACTGGGGCTCCACCACCTGCACCGGGTGGTGCAGCAGGTCTCCGACGAAGACGGCACGGTCCTGGCCGGAGGAGAGCAGCACCACGCAGGAGCCCGGGGTGTGGCCGGGCGCCGGGGCCAGGGTCACGTTCTCGTCGATCACGAACGAGTCCTCCCACAGTGTCGCCAGGCCGGCGCGGACGACAGGCTCGACGCTGTCCTCGAAGACATTGCGGTTGGCCTCTTCCATACGGCGGGCGTGGTGGTTGGCCGGATTCCAGAAGTCGTAATCGGCACGCGGGAAGAGGTAGTGGGCGTTCGGGAAGGTCGGCACCCACTCCCCGTCCACCAGGCGGGTGTTCCAGCCGACGTGGTCGGCATGGAGATGCGTGTTGACCACGACATCGACATCCTCCGGTGTCACCCCGGCGGCCGCGAGGCGCGCGAGGTATCCCGTGTTCAGCCGGTGGAAGGCCGGCATGGCGGGGCGTTCCTTGGCGTCGCCCACCCCGGTGTCGATCAGGATCGTCCGGCCGGCGCTGCGCAGCACCCAGGTCTGGACGCATGACCTCAGCAGTCCCGTCCGTACATCCCAGAAGTCGGGGGCGAGCCAGGGCTGGTGGGCCTCCCAGACCTCGCCGGGTATGTCGCCGAACATCTCCTCCGGCAGCCGGGTCGTGCCCTCGTACTCCACCGTCCGCAGCACCGAGACGTCTCCAAGGGTGATCGCATTCATGAGTTCTCCTCACGGGCAGGTGGCGGCAGGCGCGGGACGCAGCCGTCGCGCTTGCCGCAGTCGTGGTGGCCGTCGGCGCGGCATCAGCCCCTGTGCTGCGTGCCGTTTTCGTGCACTCGATGTGCCGCGTGCGCCGTATTTCGTCACGCTAGCACGCCGAATGGCGCGATGCAGGCATAGAATGACGCAATCGGGCGCAAGGTGCGGCGTCGATGCCGTATCCCCGCACAGGGTCCCTCCTGGTGCCTGATTCCGGCAGAGGCTGGGCTAGGGTCGAGAGCCGACGAGAGCCGACCGGCCGACGCCAGTCGACGTCAGCTGTGGAAGACGAGGCGCCAGTTCCCATGGAGGACACCGTGATCGACGAGATCGATCTCGACCTGATCGCCGCACTACAGATCGCCCCCCGGGCCTCCTTCGACGTGCTGGCCCGCGTCCTCGACAGCTCGGCCCGTACCGTCGCCCGCCGCTACGCCCGCCTCGTCGACGAAGGGGCGATGCGGGTGATCTGCGAAATCGAGTGGTCGCTGCTGGCCGAAGGCCTGCCCGCGACCGTGTGGATCGGCACCGACCCCGGGCGGGCCCCCGAGGTGGCACGAGCCCTCGCCGCGCGCGCCGACACCCCCTTCGTGTCACTCGCGTCCGGAGCGGCGGACGTCTTCTGCATGCTGCACGGCCCCACCCGCGCCGACACGACCCGGGCCCTCACCACCGAACTGCCCGCGGTGCCGGGGGTCCGCACGCTGCGCACCGAGTGGATGCTGCGCCGGCTCACCAGCACATCGGCCTGGCGACTGCCTCGCCTGACGTCCGATCAAATCGCCGCGCTCGCCGGGCAGAACACCGTCCAGCGCGCCGCCCACCCGCGCGACACGCCGCTGACCGGCCTGGAACGCGACACCGTCGCCGCCCTGCGCCACGACGCCCGGATGCCCTTCTCCGCCCTTGCCCGCACCCTCGACATCACCGAGTCCCGCGCCCGCCGCACCGTCGCCGCCCTGCTCGAATCCGGCCTCTTGCGTCCCCGCGTCGAGATCGATCCACGGGACATCGGCTACGCGGTCGAGGTGGTGCTGAGCATCGGCTGCCGCCCCGGGGCCGTGCAGCGCCTCGCCGCCTCCCTCGCGGATCATCCGGCGACGCGGTTCCTCGCCCTCACGGCGGCCGCTTCGGTCTTCACCTACGGAGGTGTCTTTCGCGACGAGGAGCACCTCGCCGACTTCCTCACCGGCGGTTTCGAGGGCAGCGAGGAAGTCACCTCGCTGGAATGCTCCCTACAGATCGAGGTGCTCAAGCGGTACTGGACGGCCCGCCCCTGAGCCCCGTTTGAACGGGGCCGAGGATCGCGGTGGCGGAGCGTCGGCCGGTGCGGGGGCCAGGGTGCGGTGTCGGCGTCGCATGCCGATCCGGGCGGGCTTGCGCGATCATGGTTCTCACGTAGGGGGCGACGAAGGCCGCAGCGGCCCGCCCGGTCTCCCGGTGACCCGTTGCCTGAAGAGTCCGAAAATGAGAGGGAAGTTGGCAATGTCGGGGCAGCTCGGGGAGGCTCGAGGTGGTTGTGTAGGGGTGAATGGTCCGTGCGCGATGCGCGTGGGCGGGGAGGGAGTTGACAGTGCAGGGGGCTGAGGAAACGTCCGGGGTCGCGGCGCTGCTCAAGGAGTTGAAGGACCGCTCCGGGAAAAGCTACGGGGTGCTCGCCAAGCGGCTGCACATGAGCACGTCGACGCTGCACCGCTACTGCAATGGTGATGCGGTACCGACGCAATACGCTCCGCTGGAGCGGCTGGCACGGCTGTGCCGGGCGACACCGGACGATCTGGTGGAGCTGCATCGGCAGTGGATCCTGGCGGACGAGGCGCGACGCCGGGAGCGGGACCGTAAGCAAGGGGGTGGCGACAGGACGGTTGTTGCCGCGAGGGTCGAGACGGTTGCCGGGGCCAGGCCCGGGGCCGGGCGCGAGGCCGAGTCCGCGTCCGAGCCGCAGTCCGGGTCCGGGCCTGAGCGCGGGCCCAGCCCTGCGTCCACATCCGAGGCCGGGGCCCCGCCCGTGCCGCCAACGGCCCCTCTCGCGATCGACTCCGACTCCGACTCCGGCTCCGACGCCGCCTCCGAATCCGCCCCCGGCCGGATCGCAGTGATACGCCCCGAGGGGCGGCCCGTGGCCCAGGCGGGGCCCGGCGGCGGCCGGCGGCGTTTCGCGCTGGCGGCCGGAATCGCCGTGGCCGCCGTGGCCGCGTCCGCCGCGCTGGCCGCCGGACTGGTCGCCGACGGGGACGGGACCGGCCGGAAGACGGCAGTCGGGCGGACCGCGAGCCCGGAGGCCGGTAACGAAGTGGCGAGGAGCGAGGGCGGCCGGTTGCCGTCGACGTCCGCGAAGCCGACCAGAAAGGGGAGCGTGAGCCCGCCCCCGTCTCATACGCCCGGAGGTCAGGCGCCCGGCGACGGCGGGGCGACCACTCCGGGAGCAGCCGACCGGACCGGGCTTCCGGTGAGTGTGGATGTCCGCCCGTACCGCTGGGAGGACCCGTGCAGCCAGCGCTACTTGGTCGACCGGAAACCGGGCAAGATGCCGCCGCCGCCCTCCGAACAGGACGCCCGGGGCTGGATTTCGGCACTGGGCGCGGTCTCGGCGGGGAGTCAGCTGGTGCAGGTGTCGGTGCAGGGCGCGGGGGAGGACACCGTGGTGCTGCACGCGCTGCGGGTGCGAGTGGTGAGTACTTCCGCGCCGCCCGCCTGGAACGCCTTCAGCATGGGCGTGGGCTGTGGTGGCGGCATCACCCCCAAGACGTTCGGGGTTTCCCTGGCCGCTGCGCAGCCGAGGCTCACGCCGGAGGGCGGACAGCGGGACTTCCCCTACAAGGTGAGCGAGCGGGACCCCGAGGTCTTCAAGGTCACCGCGCACGCCGGGGCCCGGGCGGTGCGCTGGTACATGGAGCTGGAGTGGTCCAGCGGGAACCGGCACGGCACGCTCCGCATCGACGACAACGGGGAGCCGTTCCACACCGCGGGGATGGAGGGCCGGCCGCAGTACGACTACCCGCTGGGCGGCAACGACTGGGTTGCCGCCCCGAAGGAGAACGGCTGAACCCGGCCCCGGGCAGCCACCCGGGGCCAGGCTCCAGCCGTGATCAGGCTCCGACCGTGCTCAGTGATGAACGTTCACCAGGTCAGCGCGTCCTGGGCGCGGGACTGCCAGTAGGTGACCCAGGCCGAACTGTCGGTGAGAACGCCTCCGTTGGGCAGGGAGAGCCGCACGGCCGGGCCGGTGGAGCCGTCGCCCGCCCGGTTGCCGAACAGGACGCCCAGAGTGCGGGCAGTGTGGCCGCTGTTGCCCGAGCCGTCCGCGGACTGGTACATGATCCCGGCGTACGCGGACTCGCCCGGCGCGAGCGTGACCACGGCCTGCGGCTTGGAGGCTTCGAGGAACGTGGTGGCGGACTGCGCGTCGTCCCAGCGGAGGTAGGGCGCGCCGTAGGCATTGCAGGGGCGCGGAGCCGGTGTTGGTGGCGGTGAGCAGCATGTGGTTGAGGGGGCGCTTGACCTTGGTCACGGTGACCTTGACGTGCGCACCGGTGCAGGCTGCGGTCGTCGTCCGGCTTCCGGAGCCCTGGCCGGCGGCCTGACCCGGGCCCTTCTTGCCGGCGTTCCCGCTGCCGGAGGCGCCCGACGCGGAGGCCTTGGACGCGTGACTGCCCTCGGCCGGGCCGTTCCCCTTGGAGGGGGACGGGGCACCCTGATCACCGGTCGCGGACTGGGAGGACGCGGCCGGAGCGGGGCTGCCGGTGTCCTTGGTGTCGTTCTGGCAGGCGGTCAGTGCGAGGACCGCCGTCAGGGCGGCGGCGGAGGCGACGAGATGGGTGGCGCGACGGGTGGTGGGCATGGTGAGTCCGGTGCCTTCTGTTCGGTTGGCTGCGGTCGGAATGCGTGCCGTCAGAGACGGCTGACGATCAGGAGGAAGACGGTCGCGACTGACGCGGCGAGTACGGCCACAGCCACCGCATCGGTGACGTCGGCGTTGCGGAACCGGCGGCGTACGAAGCGGATCCGCATGACTTCTTCCTTCGGCATGAGGTCGTCGTTGCTTGCTGACCTCAGCTTGCGACGCCCTTCGTCCCGGCTGCCACGGCCGACGCGGGAAATGGGACACTGGAACGTTCGTAGCGCCTCTGACCTGCGTAAACGAACCTTCCCTGGGACGCGGTGACGGGACACCGGGACGGGACGCGGTGAGCCAGTTCCGCACCGCCCTTATGGCAGCTGGGCGGTCGTCGGATCCTGGGCGGACGCCACGACGGTGGCCAGGTCCGAGCCCGCACGGAGGAGCGCCATGGTTCGTGTGGCGATCCGGTCCACACGGTGCCGCAGGATGCGTTGGGTCTCTTCCAGGCCGTCGAGCCGCTGGAGGGAGCCCATGGCCTCGCGCACTGCGGGAATGCCGTAGCCGGCGCCACGGAGAGCCACCACGATGCGTGCCGCTCCGATGGCTGACACGCCGTAGCGGCGTGCGCGCAGGGATGTCACGCGCTCGGGGGTGACAAGTCCTTCCTGCTCCCAGAACCGCAGGGTGGAGGGGCGTACGTTGAGCGCTTCGGCGAGCTCCGTGATCGTCATCGCGTCACTCTCCTGCTCGAACCCGCTGGTGTCCGCCGCGCTGGTGTCCGCTTCGGCCCGGATCGCCCGCAAGGCCCGTTGGGCGCGCAGCGTCTCCTCGCGTTCCCGGGCGAGCCGGACATGCACCGCGTTGACCGCCGACGCGGCCTCCGCGGTCGTCCCCGTTCGCAGCTCCGCGAGCAACTGCCGGGCCGCGACCGGCCCCACCGCACCCGCGAGGCCTCGATAGGCCCGGAGGGCGTGCACATGAAGCGGTGTGTAGGAGCGGTAGCCGTTGCCCGACCGAGCGGCCACCGGAATGACTCCCAGCCGTTCCAGGTCGCGCACCTGTTGTACGGAGTACCCCGACTCTCTGGCGACATCGACGGTTCGGAGCGGTACTCGTGGCGAACCGCTCGCCGGCTCGTCCATCGGCCAACCCCACATAAGCACTTGAAGGTGATGCTTGAACCATGAGTATGGAACAGATCATCGCGGCCGTACGAGGCTTCGACGGCGCGCTCGTGGTCGCCCCGGCGCCGGGCGGCGACTTTCCCGAGCTCGCGTGGGGGGACGCCTTCTTCTACTTCGCCCCCGACGGTCAGCTGCCGCAGCACGTTCAGCCCTACGGAACGATCGTCGTCAAGAACTACCCCGACGACACCGCTTGCGACCTCGACGCTCCGGGACGGTGGCGGGTGAACATCCACGTCGACCGTGCGACGTTCCGGGAGTTCACGGAGGAGGAGCCGCGCAGCCTCACCCGGCCTCACGACTACACAGCCGCCGACACGGTGCTGCCGCACCCGGTATACGGGGCACTCGGCTGGCTCGCTGTCGTCAATCCCGGCGAGAAGACCACGGACACGGTGGTGCGGCTGCTGCGCGGTGCCCACGACGCGGCTCGTGCCAGATTCGCGCGGCGACATGAACCGGGAGGGTCGCCGGACAACGACTGACGCAGTCCCGGCCGCGCGGGCGGACGGCCGGGACCGGCCGTGGGCGGGTGCTCGACGGCGGGAGTTCAGCGGAGGGCGGCGAGGCCGGCCTTCGTGGCGTCCTTGATCAGGGCGTCATCGGAGGCCGCGTCCTTGGAGCCGCGGTCGGACAGGACGGCGACGACGATCGGCGCCCCGCGGTCCGGCCAGACGATCGCGATGTCATTGCGCGTGCCGTACCCGCCGTTGCCCGTCTTGTCGCCGACCTTCCATCCGGAGGGGACTCCTGCCCTGATGTAGGGGCCCCCGGTCGTGTTCCCGCGGAGCCAACTCGTGAGCAGTTGCCGCCGGCCTTCGGGCAGCACGTCGCCGAGGACGAAGCCGCGCAGATCGGTGCCGAGGGCGCGCGGAGTGCTGGTGTCCCGGGTGTCGCCGGGCTTCGCTTCGTTCAGCGCCGGTTCGGTCCGGTCGACCCGCGTCGTCGTGTCTCCCATCGAGCGGAGCGCCTTTTGCAGCCCGGCAGGCCCACCGAGCTGGTCCAGGAGCAGGTTGGCGGCCGTGTTGTCGCTGTACTGCAAAGCGGCCTTGACGAGATCGCGCAGCGTCATTCCCGTGCCCACATGCTGCTTGGTGATCGGTGCGTACTCCTCAAGGGCCGAGGCGCTGTAGTGGATGACGCGGTTGAGCTCGTCGTCCGTGCTGCGCTTGAGCACGACCCCGGAAGCGAGGGCCTTGAAGGTCGAGGCGTGCGCGAACCGCTCGCCCGCTCGGTACGTCACCGTGCGGCCTGTCCCGGTGTCCAGCATGTACACACCGAGGCGGGCATGGAAGCGGCGCTCGACCTGAGCGAGGGCCTTGGCGGCGCGCTCCCGTGATGCGGCCGGGGCGGTCGGTGTCGAGGCGGTTGAGGACGCCGGCCGGGCCGAATCGGTGTCGCCGGACCCGGTGCATCCGCTCAGCAGGCCCGATGCGAGCACGAGAGTGGCTGCGGCAATGGCTGTCCTGCGCTGGGAAGAGATCATGTCCGACACCCTTTCCGGCAGCAGTTCATGCGGTCAAAGACACAAACGTGGCTTCGCATGCTGTTTTGGCATACGGTGCCGATTGTGGATCTGGTGGCGGCGTGTCGAGTGTTCGTACAAGTGGGCGAGCGCGGCAGCTTCACCCTCGGCGCTGAGGCTGTCCGCGTGCCGCAGTCCGTGGCGAGCCGACGGGTTGCCGCGCTGGAGGAGCATTTCGGGGAGCGGCTGTTCGATCGCTCGACGCGGCGGGCGGCGCTCACCGCGTTCGGGCGCGACATGCTCCCGTCGGCGAAGCGGCTCGTGCAGTTGGCGGAGGCGTTGGAGTACCACGCCGAGCAGGCGAAGCTCCGGCCGTTCGGTCTCGCGGTGCCCGAGACCTGCTCGGTCCGGCACTTGGCGATGCTCGACGCGGCCGCTCGTGACGAGGACACCTTCCTGGACTTCCGTACCGCCGGCCCCGCGGAACGCACGGAACTGCTCCGGTCCCGCGAAGTCCGGGCCGCCCTCGTCGCGGTGCCACCGGAAGGCGCCGATTGGACGGTGCCGCTCGGCGTCGCCTCCCCGACGGACAGCGGCAGGGGGCCGCTCCACCTCGAGACCCTGCGGCCCGGCAGGGCGCAACGCGCGTTCCGGCGCATCTGGATCCAGCCGGAAGACGATGTTCCCCATATCCGGGACCGTCTGGAGCAGACCGGTCATCGTGTCGCCCTCGTGCCCGCGCAGGTCGCGGTCGCCGCATCGCTGACCGCCGCCGTGGCCGCGACGATGCACACGGACGACTTTCTCCTCTGCTCGGCGGCGCAAGCACATGATCTGGGGCTGTACTGGCGCCGGCTGGCGGGAACGCCCGTTGCCCGCGGCTACAACATGTCCGCGGTGGCCGGTGACGACGCGGAACGGGTGCAGGCCGGCCTCTGGACACAGGTGGCCCGCGCCCTGGGAGCGCCCACGGATGCCAAGGAGCGTGCATGAGCGCCGAGCGAGTGACACAGGAACTCCGCGGTGTTCTCGCCGGAGCGGGCCTGTCGGGATCCTTCCTGGTGCGCGATCTGTCCACCGGCGAGGAGATCGGCATCGATCCCGATATCGAGTTCCCGGTCGCGTCGCTGGTGAAGGTGCCGCTCGCCGTCGCCGTGCTGGACCGCATCCACGACGGGCGCATCGACGGGGCCGCGATGATCGACGTCGAGCCGGGGCGCATCGCGTCCCCGGGGCCGGTGGGACTCAGCAGATTCCGTCACCCCGCGCGCATCGCGGTCGACGACCTGCTCTACCTCAGCACGGCGCTCAGCGACAACGCCGCCTCGGACGCACTGTTCGACCTGGTCCCGCCCACCGAGGTCAACCGGACCCTGCGCGACGCCGGAGTCAGCGGCATCGCAGTCCGGCACCGCATGCGCGACCTCGTCGAAACCCCGGCCGAGCAATTCGACCCGGGCGATGTGCACCTCGCCCACTCCCTCGCGATCGGATCACGCACGGCAGGACGCGGCCACCCGATCCCCCAACTCGATGTGAGCAGAGCGAACTCGGGCTCCGCGCGCGCCTTCGTCGACCTGCTGGAAGCCCTGTGGCTCTCGGCACGCTTTCCGACCGGCGTGGCCGCGCAGGTGCGCTCGCTCATGGGCCAGAACGTGATCCGGCACCGCCTGGCGCCCGACTTCAGCTCGGACGCCTCGAAGTGGTCATCAAAGACCGGCACCCTGCTGAACCTCCGGCACGAAACCGGGGTGGTCGAGCACGACGACGGTGGCACCTTCGCCATCGCCGCCCTGACCGAGTCCATGGTCCCGGCGGCAACCCAACCGGCCGCCGAAGCAGTCATGGCCCAGGTCGCCCGGACCATGCACGACCACCTGCGCGCCCAGTGAGGACACTTCACCTGACTCCTGACTCCTGACTCCTGACGGCGTCTGGGGTCAGGACGGTTTGTGGGACTCGGGGTTCTGCTCCGCTGACCTTGGGGTCGGTTGGGGTGCGGTCAGGTCCAGCAGGAGCAGGGCGTCGTGGTCGGGGGTGCCGGGGGTGGCGACGTAGACGCCGAGGCGCTGGCCCGGGGTGTGCCCTCCAGGTGCATGGCCTGGGCGGTGAGGGTGATCGTGCCGACGTGGGGGTGGTGGAAGGTCTTGTGCGCGGGTTTGCGGCTGTCACGTCGTAGGGTTCACAGAGCTTGGCGGAGCCGACCGCCCGTCAGCTCCTCCGGTCCTGGCGCTGTCGGCCCGGTCCGTCCTTGTGTCGCTCGTCGCGGGGCCGGGCGCGCAGATGCTGGATCAGGTAACCGGCAGCGGCGACCACGAGGAGCAGGACGACGGTGCCGAGAGTGAACGTCTCGAAGGTGAGCCGGGAGACGCCCCAGATCGCCCGGAAGTCGTACGGGATCCCGAAGAGCTGCTCCAGGGTGCCGGGAAACAGGGCTACCCACGAGCCGAGCAGGATCCATGCATAGACGAGCAGTGTCGCGACGGCGAAGCCCCGGGTGCCGAACGGGGCCTGGTACGGCCGGGGCACCTCGCGGTGGCGCAGCCGCAGCGCCAGCAGGGAGGGGACCACGGCGAGGTAGGACAGCAGCAGTGTGGTGATCGCGACGGCCAGCACCACGCCGAAGACGGCCGAGGCATCCCCGTTCGCCAGGTTCATCGCGGCGGCCATGAAGACGGTGGCGGTGACACCGGAGAGCAGATTCATCCGCACCGGGGTGCCCAGCCGCGGATGGAAGGCACCCAGGCCCCGGCTGAAGAACCCGCCGTCGGCGGCCGCCATGGCCTGCATCCGGTCGGCGACGATCATCCAGGCGCTGCCCTGCGTCAGCAACGCCACCACGAACAGCACGGCGACACAGGTCAGCAGCGGGCCGCGCCAGCTCCCGTAGACGCCGAAGACCAGCCGGGCGGCATCCATGAAGCCGCCGACGCCGGTGATCCGACCGGCCGGTACGGCGGAGAGAATGGCCAGCACCGGCAGCAGATAGCAGCAGGTGGCGATGGCTCCCGACATCCCGATCGCGACCGGGACATCGCGCTGCGGGTCCAGCATCTCGTCCCCCGCCGCGTTGGGCGCCTCGAAGCCGACGAAGGCGAACAGCAACACCGGCACCAGCGCCAGAAATCCCGCTCCGGTGGGGGAGAAGCCGGCGCCCTCCAGGCCGCGGAAGCCGTGCTGGATGCCGTACGCCAACGCCGTGCCCGTGAAGAACGCCAGCGCGGACACCTTGGCACCGGCGCCGGCCGTGGTGATCCACTTGCCGCGGCGGAGCGAGACCACCGCGGTGAGGATGGCGGCCCAGATGAAGACCAGCTTGAAGGCGTGGTCCGCCACCGTGCCCGAGCCGAGCGGGAAGACGAAGCCGTCCCATGCCTGCGCGGCCACGAAGACCAGCGAGCCGCCGAGCCAGACGGGATTGGTGACCCAATAGAACATGGTGGTCAGTGCGGCCACCAGCCGGCCGAAGGCCAGCTCCACCCAGACATAGGGCCCGCCCTCCTGCGGGAACGCGGCTCCGGTCTCGGCGAAGACCAGGGCGTAGGGCAGCAGAAACGCCACCGCGATCACGGCGATCCAGGTGACGGCCTCGCCGCCGCCGGCGGCGATCTGCCCGATCACATCGAAGGAGATCACGGCGGCGACGCCCATCGCCATGATGTCGAAGCGCCGCAGGCTGCGCTTGAGCTGCGGGACGGGGGCTGGGACGGACACTGCGGTGGTCCTCCTGGGGGCCGGGCGGTCGTGGGCGGTCCGGTCAGTCGCCGAGCCCGCCGGTGGGCCCCGGCCGCACGACGGATCACATCGTGCGGCATCCGCTTCGGCGGCATCGGCAACGGCACGCGGGTGGGGCGCGGTCGGCCACCGGCTACGGCGTCGGGCTCATGCCGATCGGCGGGACGTCCGAACGGATGCCAACTCAGGAGGCGAGACCGGAGTTGCTGCGTTGCTGCGCGGAGGGTCGGTGGTACGGGCGCCGCACGAGCAGCTCGCGCGGGCACCGGATCTCCTCCGGCCCCTGTGCCCCCGCCATCCGGGCCCCTGCCCCCGGCCATCCCGTCCCCCGCCCCACGCGATACCCGCCCCGGGCGCGGACCTGCGAAGCTTGCCGCTGCTAGCGGACGCGCGCTAGCTTGGAGGGGTGGCGAAGACACAGCTGAATGTCCGCGTGGACGAGGCCACCGCCGAAGCGGCGCGAGAGCGTGCCCTACAGCGGGGAGTGAGCATGAATCGCTATATCGAGGAGCTCGTCCTCAAGGACGCCGGTGAGGTCGGCCAGACCTTCGTCGAGGCCGCCTCCGACTTCATGAAGCAGTACGAGCGCGTCTTCGCCGAGGAATTCGGCCTGGAACCAGGCGGCGCCCAGGGCGCCGCGACCACCACCAACCACGAAGGACTGCCGGGCACAACGTGACGCTGCGCATCGACCTCGCCTGGCTCCTTCTGATCGCCGAACAGCACACCCCAGGAGACCCCCAGGTCACCGACTGGGGCGCTCTGGTGGCCGCCGTCAGCCGCCATGAAGCCGAGATATTCGGCGTGCCCGTCTACACCGAACCGCAGGACCGCGCCGCCTCGCTCCTCCAACTCCTGCTTCAGGTACCGGCGTTGGAGCGCTCGAATGCGATGTTCGCGACCGCCGTCGCCTATGGCTATCTCGTCGCCAGCGGACTGAAGATCGCCACCTCTCCCGAGCAGGTCCGCGAACTCGCCCGCCTCGTCAAGGAGGGCACGGCCGACGTCCGCACCATCGCGGACGAGCTGCGCACCTGGACGGTGTGAGGGTCGCGGCGAGGAGCGGGCAGCCGGTGGCCCCGCGGGGATTCTCCGTCAGCTCGTCGCAGCGAGGCCCGCTCAGTCGGCCGGCCGCCGCGCCACGCCCAGCACCGCCGGTGACGTGGGCAGCACCGGCCCGCGCTCCGGCACCTTCAGCCGACGCACCCGCAGCACATCGAACCCGGCCTTCCGGATCTCGCCCAGCGGGTCCCGGCCGGTGTGACAGCCGCCCATCAGCAGCGGCCAGACCGTCCGGTCCAGCGACCACTGCACCGCCGCCAGCCCGCGCCCCGCGGCCCGCCCGTGCTCGAAGAACCGCAGCTCACCGCCCGGACGCAACACCCGACGCAGCTCCACCAGCGCCCGCTGCACCTCTCGCACGGAACACAGCACCAGCGACGCCACCGCCGTATCGAACGCCTCGCTCTTGACCGGCAGGGCCTCCGCCACGCCCGGCACCAGATCCACCGGCACCTCCGCACGCGCCGCCGCCGACCTGGCCACTTCCCGCAGCGTGGCCTCCGGTTCGATCGCCACCACCTCCGAGACCGTTCCCGGGTAGTGCGCGAAGTTCAGCCCGGTGCCCGCGCCGACCTCGATGACCCGGCCCGTGGCGCCGGCCAGCAACTCCCTGCGGAGCACGGCCACGCCCGCCCGCGCGTCCGCGGCCGGGCCGCAGCAGCTCGCATAGAAGCGGGCGAACACGGGGTGATGGACGCTGCCTTGCGGAACTCTCCTGCGCTGCCACATGACCGACCCTTTCGCCGACGATGCCCGCTCCTGCTGTCAGTCTCCCCACCGGGCGGACCGCCAGCCGCCACGAGCTCCCTCATCCGCCGTGCGGACATCCGTACGAGCCGACGGCGGGAGCCGAGCGGACCGCCGCGGGCGCGCTGCGCAGCTCAGGTCCTCGTTGAGCACCCACGCGGCGGGGTTCACCGGGGTACCGGCGTTCCACCATCGCGGCAGCACGCCGCCGACGTCATGAAGGGATGGGCCGACATCACGAGGGGATGCGCCAACGTCACGAAGGATGCGCCGACGTCACGGGGACGCGTCGGCGTCACGCGGGGATGCGCCGACACCACGAATGGACGCACCGGCGTCACGCGGGGATACGGAACGCGTCCGATCCGCCGAGCACCGGCGCCAGCCAGTCGGCGGCCGCGGCGCGGAAGGCCCGCGGCGTGAGCCCGCCGGAGCCCTCCGGGATCAGGCCGAGGAGCGGGGCGCCGGCGGCGTCCGGGAGGTCCGCGAGATTGCAGCGGGAGGCCAGGTCGGGTTCGGCCGGCCAGCTGCCGACGACGACGCCCGGGGAGTCGAGCCCGTACGAACGCAGCGCCAGCGCGGTCAGTGCGGTGGCGTTGAGGGTGCCCAGACCCGCCTGTGCGACCACCAGGACGGGGGCGCCCGCCAGCCGCGCGGCGTCGGCGAGGGTATGGCCGTCCGTGTCGAAGCGGACGAGCAGCCCGCCCGCGCCCTCGACCAGGACCAGATCGTGCGAGGCGTCCAGTTTGGCGGCGGCCTCGGCGATCTCGTGGGGCAGTACCGGCGGCAGACCGGCCCGCAGTGCCGCCGTGGCGGGTGCCAGCGGGTCGGGGAAGCGGGCGAGTTCGGCGGTGGTGACCGGGCCGGCCAGCCGCTCGACCTCCGCCGCATCGCCGCTCTCGTGTGCCGTGACACCGGTCTGGGCCGGTTTGAGCACGGCCACCGAACGCCCCTGGGCGAGCGCCGCCGCGGCGATCGCGGCAGTGGTCACGGTCTTGCCGATCTCCGTGCCCGTGCCCGTCACGAACAGCACCGACATGGTGTGCCTCCGACTCTGCGCGGCCGATCCCGCGCGGTTACGGCGAATGGTGGTGGGGTGAACGGCTCTTGCGGGAGCGGTTCGTGTGGAAGGGGGAGGGGGAGCGGCGGTGGCGGCCGAAGCGTCCTCGACCGGCCACCGCCGCCCGGGTGTTCAGCCTTCCCGTGCCGCCGCGCACACGGCGGCGCAGATGCGCGCCACGTCGTCGTCGCCGGTGATGTACGGCGGCATGGTGTAGATCAGATCCCGGAACGGGCGCAGCCATACGCCCTCCCGGACCGCCGCCCGGGTTGCGGCCGCCATGTCCACCTCGTGGTCGAGCTGGACGACACCGATCGCGCCGAGTACACGTACCTCGCGCACCCCGGGGAGGTCAGCGGCCGCTGCCAGACCGTTCCGCAGACCGGCCTCGATGCGCTTGACCTCCTGTCCCCAGTCCTGGGACAGCAGCAGGGAGATCGAGGCATCGGCGACGGCGGCGGCGAGCGGATTGCCCATGAAGGTGGGGCCGTGCGCCAGCACCGGCAGCGCGCCGCGGGAGATGCCGTCCGCGACGGCCGTCGTGCACAGCGTCGCCGCCAGGGTCAGATAGCCGCCGGTCAGCGCCTTGCCGAGACACATCACATCGGGTGCGACACCCGCGTGTTCGGCGGCGAAGAGCGCGCCCGTACGGCCGAAGCCGGTCGCGATCTCGTCGAAGACGAGCAGCACGCCGTGCTCGTCGCAGGCCTCCCGCAGCACCCGCAGATAGGCGGGTGAGTGGAACGACATCCCGCCCGCGCCCTGCACCACGGGCTCCACGATCACCGCCGCCAGCTCCTCGGCGTGGCGGCCGATCAGCTCCCGCAGATGCGCCGCGTACGCCTCGTCGGGCGCGGCGTCGAAGCCCGCCGGCGGCGCGTCCGCGAAGATCTGCCGCGGCAGCGCTCCCTGCCACAGCTCGTGCATGCCGCCGTCCGGGTCGCAGACCGACATCGGCTGCCAGGTGTCGCCGTGGTAGCCGCCCCGCCAGGTCAACAGCCGCTGTTTGCGCGGCTTGCCCAGCGAGCGCCAGTACTGGAGGCACATCTTGACGGCGACCTCGACCGACACCGAACCGGAGTCGGCGAGGAAGACGTGCTGAAGCGGCTCCGGGCTGATGTCGACCAGCCGCTTCGCCAGTCGCACGGCGGGCTCGTGGGTGAGCCCGCCGAACATCACATGGCTCATCCGCTCCAGCTGGCCGTGCGCGGCGTCATTGAGCACCGGGTGGTTGTAGCCGTGGACCGCCGACCACCAGGAGGACATGCCGTCGACCAACTCGTCCTGGCCCTCGACCGGTTCGGCCAGCCGGAGCCGGACGCCGGACGCCGACTCGACCAGCAGCGGCGCGGCCTTGCCGGGCATCGGCCCGTACGGATGCCACACATGCTGCCGGTCGAGCGTGAGCAGTTCGCCGGGGGTGAGCGGCTCAGGCATTGGGGGGCAGGTCGGTACCGGCGCCGCGACGGCGCACCGAGACCAGGTCACGGCGGGTCTCGTCGGACGGTGCCGGGACGGTGGTGGCCGGCGCCTCGGCCTCGGCGGCGGCCTGGTCGGCCACCCCGGCACCGCACTGCCTGCGGTGCTCGGGCAGCGTGGTGGTGTCCGTGCCCTCGACCTCGAAGCCGGCGTCCTCGATCATCGCGAGGTCGTCCTGGCCTGCCTGCCCCTCGCTGGTCAGATAGTCGCCCAGGAAGATGGAGTTGACCAGGTGCAGGGCGAGCGGCTGCATGCTGCGCAGATGCACTTCACGGCCGCCGGCCAGCCGTACCTCGATGTCCGGGCAGACGAACCGCACCATCGCCAGGATGCGCAGCGCGCGCTGCGGGGTGAGGTTCCATTCCTTGGCGAGCGGGGTGCCCTCGAACGGGATCAGGAAGTTCACCGGAACGGAGTCCGGGTCCAGCTCGCGCAGCGCGTAGACCACATCGACGAGGTCGGCGTCGCTCTCGCCCATACCGGCGATCAGCCCGGAGCAGGCCGACATACCGGCCGCCTGGGCCTGCTGGACGGTGGAGACCCGGTCCGAGAAGTCGTGCGTGGTGCAGATGTCGCCGTATGTGGCTTCCGAGGTGTTGAGGTTGTGGTTGTACGCATCGGCGCCCGCCGCACGCAGCCGGCCGGCCTGGCCGTCGGAGAGCAGACCGAGGCAGGCGCAGACCTCCACGCCCTCGTTCTGCTCCTTGATGGCGGAGATCGTCTCCGAGACGCGGTCCACGTCCTTGTCCGTGGGGCCCCGGCCACTGGCCACCAGGCAGACGCGCTTGGCGCCGCCGGCCACCCCGGCGGCGGCCGCCTTGGAGGCGTCGTCGGGCTTGAGCCAGGTGTACTTGAGGATCTCGGCCTTCGAACCCAGCCGCTGGGAGCAGTAGGAGCAGTCCTCGGGGCACAGCCCCGACTTGAGGTTGACGAGATAGTTGAGTTTGACCCGCCGCCCGAACCACTGGCGGCGCACCTTTCCGGCCGCGGCCACGACATCGAGCAGTTCGTCATCGGAGGTGGCCAATACAGCCAGTGCCTCTTCGCGGGTCGGCAACTCGCGCCGCAGTCCCTTGTCCACCAGTGTGTTCAGCAGGTCCATGGCGTTGATCCTGACGCACGCCACCGCTCCCGGCCAAGGAGGATTCCCACAACGAGCTGCGATCGAGGTGTGTGTATCGCCACACCGTGCGCCTGCGGAACGACCGCTAACGTCTATCGACAGCCCACAATCGAAGCCGACAGACGAAGGAAGCCGATGCCGCAGGACTCCGCCCCGTCGCTGCTTCGCGACACCTCCCCGGCGAGGCTCACCGAGCCCTCCGCCGAGCCCGCCCGTGCGGCGTACGACGCGGCCTTCGACTGGCTCGATACGGCCTGCGCCGAGCGCCGGGACGCCGGACTCGTCCGCACTCTGCGCCCCCGCCCCGCCGACTCCCCGCTGCTCGATCTGGCCGGCAACGACTATCTAGGGCTCGCCCGGCACCTGGAGGTCACCCGTGGTGCGGCCCAGGCCGCACACCGCTGGGGCGCCGGCGCGACCGGCTCCCGGCTGGTCACCGGCAGCACCGAGCTGCACGCCCTGCTGGAGACGGAACTCGCGGCATTCTGCGGCTTCGAGGCCGCTTTGGTGCTGTCCTCCGGCTATGCCGCAAATCTCGCCGCCGTCACGGCACTCACCGCCCCGGGCGCCCTGATCGTCTCCGACGCGGGCAACCACGCCTCCCTCATCGACGGCTGCCGGCTCTCCCGGGCCCGTACCCAAGTCGTTCCGCACGCCGACCCGGAGGCCGTACGTGCCGCGCTGACCGGCCACGACGGCCGGGCGCTCGCCGTGACCGACTCGGTCTTCTCGGTCGACGGGGACGCCGCGCCGCTCCCCGCGCTGGCCGAGGTCTGCCGGACACGGGGAGCCGGGCTGCTCGTCGACGACGCACACGGCCTGGGGGTGCTGGGCGAAGGGGGCCGTGGCGCGCTGTGGGCGGCCGGACTCGCGGGTGACGGTGATGTGGTGGCCACCATGACGCTCTCCAAGTCGCTCGGCTCCCAGGGCGGTGTGGTGCTCGGACCGGCCCGGGTCATCGAGCATCTGGTCAACACCGCCCGTTCGTTCATCTTCGACACCGGTCTCGCCCCGGCGGCGGCGGGCGGTGCCCTCGCGGCGCTACGGCTGCTGCGCCGTGAACCGCAGCGCGCCACCCGGGCCGTGCGGATCGCTCAGGGGCTGCACGAGCGGCTCACCGCGGCGGGTCTGACGGCGGTACGCCCGGACGCGGCCGTGGTCTCCGTACGTGCCCCCTCGCCGGAAGCGGCGCTCCGGTGGGCCGCCGACTGCCGTGCGGCCGGGCTCGCGGTCGGCTGCTTCCGGCCGCCGTCCGTGCCCGACGGGATCTCCCGGCTGCGGCTCACCGCCCGCGCGGACCTGACGGCTGCTCAGCTCGACCGGGCGGTCGGCACGATCGTGGCCACGGCGCCGACGGGCTGAGCCGGCGACCGTGCGGAGCGGTACGGCGGCCGGCCCCGCGGCAGGCCGCCGTCCGCGGAACCGTCTGGCCCCTGTGCCGTCTGTCCGCGGAACTGTCCGTCCGTGAGACCGTCCGTCCGCCGCGGCCGTCCGTCCGCCGCGGCCGTCCGTCGTCACGGCGCGGGGGAGTGGCGGGTGAAGGCCCCGCGCAGCAGGGCCCGCAAGGTGTCGGCGGCCGGGGTGCCGCCGGGGCGGTAGGCCACCGAGATCCGGCGGTGCAGCTCCGGTGGGTCCAGCCGGCGGACCCCCAGCGGTGTCATCGACCCCTCCGCCACCATCTCCGGAACCACCGCCACCCCGAGCCCCGCGCTCACCAGCGCGCACACCACGGCATAGCTCGGCGACTCACAGCGCACCGCTTCACTGGCCCCGGCGGCCGCCAGCGCCGACTCCACCTCCCGCCGGTTGGGATTGGCCGGCGCCATGCTGACCAGCGGCTGACCGGCCAGCTCGGCGAGCGGCAGTCGTCCGGAGCCCGCCGAGAGGGCATGGCCGGGCGCCGTGACCAGCACCAGCTCCTCGGTCAGCAGCGGTTCCAGGCGCACTCCCTCCGGCGCCGGCATCGCCTCGCCCGGCACATACTCATGTGTCAGCGCCAGATCGACCTCGCCCAGCGCCACCGCCGCGGTCGCCTGCGGCGGTACGTACTCCGTCACGCTCAGCTCCACATCGGGGTGCGCCCGCCGGAACGCGCTGAGCGCGGGCGGCAGCAGATGCGTGCCGGCGGTCATGAACGTGCCGACCCGCAGCCGGCCGCCGGACAGCCCCGCCAGCCGGGACAGCTCGTGCCGCGCCTGATCCAGCTCGTCCAGGACCCGCCGGGCCCGTACCAGCAGCAGCTCACCGGCGGCCGTCAGCCGAGCCCCGCGATGGTGGCGCACCAGGAGCGCCGTCCCGGCCTCCCGCTCCAGCTTGGCGAGCTGCTGGGAGAGCGCGGGAGCGGTGTAGCCCAGCCGGGTGGCGGCCCGGGTGATCGAACCGGCCTCCGCCACCGCTACCAGGGCGGCCAGCCGTGTGGGGTCGTACATAAGAATCTCTTTAGGCTCTCCAAGAACATTGCCAATACCTATTAAAGGCTCGGACCGGCGATGCTGCACTCATGGACGGACAGCTGATCGCCTTCACCGGAGTCGCCGCGGGCATGGTCGCCATGCCGGGCGCGGACTTCGCGGTCGTGGTGCGCAATGCGCTCGACTCGCGCCGGGCGGGGGTGGCGACCGCCGTCGGAGTCGCGGGCGGGCTGCTGGTGCACACCGCCCTGGCGGTGGCCGGGCTCGCGGCGGTGCTGGTCGCCGTGCCCACACTCTTCGGAGCCGTCCAACTCCTCGGCGGCGGCTACCTGTTGTACCTCGGTGTCCGCGCCCTGGCCGCGGCCTTCCGCCGCCGGGCGGCCACCACGGACGGTACCGACGGCCCGGCCGGCACCGCACCGGCCGACGGCCCCCGGCCCGCCGCTCTGCTGGGCACCACGCAGAGCCTGCGGCAGGGCTTTTTGACCAATGCGCTCAACCCCAAGGCCCCTGTTCTCTTCCTCAGCCTGCTCCCGCAGTTCGTCCCGGCGGGACAGCCCGCGCTGCCCCGGACGCTGCTGCTCGCGACGATGGTCGTCGCCATGGCACTGGTGTGGTTCCCCGCCGTCGCGCTGCTCGTCGACCGGCTGGGCGTCTGGCTGCGCCGCCCGCGGGTGGCCCGTGCCCTGGAGGCCACCACCGGGGCGCTGCTCACGGCGCTGGGAGGCATCCTGCTGGTGGAGCTGGCGCTCGCCTGAGGGCGGCGCACAACCGAACCTTCTCCGGCCGGTCCACGACAGCCACGACCGCCGTGCGGCACCTCAGCACCTCGGCGCCCACCGGCACGAACCCGGCGGCGACAATTCACCGATCGTGAGATGAACGGCCAGGTCAGTGCACCCGCCCGTACCAGACCGAGCGGCTCCAGATCCGTTCCAGCCGCACGACGCTCCCGGCCTTGGGCGCATGCCACATCCGGCCCCGGCCCGCGTAGATACCGACGTGGTAAATACCGCTGCGCGAGTGGAAGAAGACCAGGTCACCGCGGCGGCGCGAGGAGGCCGGGATGTGCCGGGTGCGGCTGTACTGCGCGGCGGCGGTGCGTGGCAGGGCCCGCCCGGCGCGCTTGAACGAGTACACCGTCAGCCCGGAACAGTCGAAGGCGTGCGGCCCTTGGGCGCCGTACCGGTACGGAGATCCTCCCTTGGAAGCCGCGATCCGCAGCGCATGGACGGATACGGACGCGGCTTCGGCGTTCCCGGCCGCTCCTGGAGCCATGGTGGTCCCGCCGAGGGTGACCAGCGTCAGAGCGGTGACGGTGCCGGCGCGCGCCAGCAGATTCGGCGTATGCATGCGCACGGTCATGCGCAAACCCTTCGTCAGCCGCCTGCGAAGGAAGACCTGTCGGGTTCGGGCAGGCGAAGATGCCCGGCCGTATGCACGGCTTCACCCCAAGGAGCCCTCGGCCGTGAAGGCCGGGCCCCGCTCTGCTCGGGTCCTCCGCTCCCGCCGATCCACATCGTCGACCGGAATCCGGCACGGCGGCGGGATTAGGCGCCCGTCCGGACCGCCCCGTCGCTGTGGCGGGGTCTTGTCGTCGAAGGGATCGTCACGCACCCAGCACCCGAATTCCGAGCTGAAAATGCCGTATGTGAGATGGGTCACAATTGACCCGAATGGTTAGATTTGTTCCCTCAGCTGCCGCGGCGCGGGGTCTTGCACCCCCCGGACCAGGGGCGAAACATCAAGGGCCGGAGAAAATGTGTCCGCCCCGCGCAATTCGTCACCTCCCCACATCGGGCGCGGACGCTACGCCGTATGTGCAGCCTCCGGCGCGTGTCGCGTCAGATTTCCTCGGGTGGCGGCACCGTCACCAGCCCGGTCCGGCGTTCGCCGTCCAGCACCCGCAGTGCCCGGGTCAGCGTTCCGCGGTGCACCTCGCTCTCGCCCCGGCTGTGCATCAGTGTCAGCGCGTCCCGTAGGCGGGTCGCCTTGCCCACCAGGGCCTGGGCGGCGCGCAGTCCGCTGTAGGTGCCACCGCAGCGGGTGGGGTTGATCCGGCCCAGCAGGTCGATCACCTCCAGATAGCTGTCGATCAGCTCGCCCTCGGCGCGGGTCAGTGCGGGCAGCGGCGGCGGTTCGGGGGGCAGCATCGGGCTCACCGCGCCACGGGCCCACGGACCGACTGCTTGCGGTTGCGGGTGAGTCCGTCGATCAGGCCGTACTCCTGAGCGGCGAGGGCGTCGAAGATCTTGTCGCGTTCGATATCGGCGGCGATCCGCTCGCGGGGCTGGCCGGTGTGCCTGGCCAGCATCTCCTCCAGCACGTCGCGGGTGCGCAGCATCTCCTCCGCCTGGATCTGGAGATCGGTGGCCTGCCCCTGGACCGGTTCGCTGAACGACGGCTGGTGGATCAGGATCCGGGCCCCGGGCAGTGCCAGCCGCTTGCCGGGCGCGCCGGCGGCCAGCAGTACGGCGGCGGAGGAGGCGGCCTGCCCCAGGCAGACGGTCTCCACGTCGCACGACACGAAGTTCATCGTGTCGTAGATGGCGGTCATCGCGGTGAACGAGCCGCCGGGGGAGTTGATGTAGAGCGAGATGTCCTGCTCGGGCGCGGCGTGTTCGAGGTGCATGAACTGCGCCATCACGTCATTGGCGGAGGCGTCGTCGATCGGGGTGCCCAGGAAGACGATGCGCTCGCTGAGCAGCTTGGAATACGGGTCCATGGTGCGCGTCCCCTGTGAGGTGCGCTCGGTGAACTCCGGAAGGACATAGCGGGCCGTCGGTCGCAGCATGTCTGCTCCTCTCCTCCGTACAAAATGTACAGGATGTACATCCAGTTAGAATGGGAGCATGGCCTACGAAATTCCGGTGACGCAAGCTCGTGCGGAGCTGGCCGATCTGATCAACCGTGTTGTCTACGGCGGTGAGCGGGTGGTCGTCACGCGCCACGGCAAGCCGCTGGTGGCGCTGGTATCCGCCGCTGACCTGGAGCTACTTGAAGAGCTGGGGCGGCGCGAACAGGGCGCGGAGGACGAGCAGGTGATCAGCACGGTCTCCGCCGTGCGGCCGCTCCCGTCCGCTCCGGGCGAACGGCGGCGGTTCGGTATCGCCGCAGAACACCGCGACCCGGCTGCCGGGGACCGGCGGCCGGGTCGCGAGAGCTGACGGTTCAGCGGGTGCTGACCGTGCGGCGGGGCGGGTGGCTCAGGAGCTGAGCTCCCATATCGCGTGGGCGATGGCGTCGCTGTTGGTGTCGAGCGCCTTCTCGTCGATGTTCTTCGAGGTGTCGCAGGCCTGGTGGTAGCAGGCGTCGAAGGCCTTGCCGGCCTCGCCGCCCCAGTTCTTGGCCTGCTCCTCGGTCTTCTTGTAGTCGGCGCCGGAGAAGAGACCGCCGACGGCGATGCCCGCGTCCTTGAAGGAGGCGTGGTCCGAGCGGCCGTCGCCCTCGGTCTCCTTCTCGGTGGCGATGTTCTTCTGGGCGTACCAGTCCTTGAAGACCTTCTCCAGGCGGGTGTCGTCGTCGTAGACGAAGTAGCCCGGGTTCGGCGAGCCGATCATGTCGAAGTTCAGATACGAGTCGATCTTCGACTTGTCGGCGCCGAGCTTGTCGACGTAGGCCTGCGAGCCGACCATGCCGTCCTCTTCGTCGCCGAACCAGGCGAACCGAAGGTGCTTGGTGGGCTTGAGCTCCGCCTTGGCGACCGCGAGGGCCACCTCGAGGATGCCGGCCGAACCCGAGCCGTTGTCGTTGATGCCGGGGCCGTCGGGGACCGAGTCGATGTGGGCGCCGGCCATCACGGTCTTGCCCTCGTCGCCGCCCGGCCAGTCGGCGACCAGGTTGTAGCCCTTGGCGCCGTTGTTGTCGAACTCCTGGACCTTGGTGGTGAATCCGGCCTTGTCCAGCTTGCCCTTGAGGAAGTCGATGGACGCCTTGTGGCCCGGCTGTCCGTGGGCCCGGTTGCCGCCGTTGGCGTCGGCGATGGACTGCAACTGGTCGAGGTCGGCCTTGACGGCCTTGACGTCGATGTCCGGGGCGGCCGCCGGCGCGGTCTCGGCGTAGGCGCCGGCCGCGGTGAAGACGGTGGCGGCCAGGGCGGTGACGGCGCCCGTGGCCAGCGCGGCCCGGCGTATTCGTGTGGAACGAGGCACTGTGTGGCTCCGATACTGGTGTGGGGGGGAATGGCGCGGAGCTGCTTTGACGCGCACATGTTTAACGCGCACACGAGAATTGCGATCACCGCGGGAACCGTCAAGAGCGCATACCGGACAGCTGAGTTCGCCGAGCGGAGTGCGTCTGATTTGCGGCGATCATGTCGGTTGATGGTGCATGACACGCCTCTGTTCCCCGGGTGCCGCCGGCCCGCGGGGTGCGGATCCGGCCTTCGGGTTCCGGGCACTTCCGGGGAAATGGGCGGGATGAGGCCGCCGCGGGGATCGGTTGCCGCGCCGTAACGGGCGGTAGTGACACCGCGTTACATCAGGCGTAAGAGGGGACGCTGATGTGTCCCTGGTTGTAACGCCGACGAAATCCCGCCGAACTAGTCTCCGAGCGTGGGGCTGTTGATGGCCAAGTGCTGGAAGTCGGTTTGCTCCTCCTTTAATTATTGCGTGGTACATCTATCGTCACGGGTGTCTCCACGCCTGTGACCTGGGCGAATGTGTCCGGGCGGGAAGACTGTGAGGTGGATCGTATGCAACTGACCCCGCATGAGCAGGAACGCTTGATGATTCATGTGGCGGCAGATGTGGCTGAAAAACGCCGTTCCCGGGGGGTGAAGCTGAACCACCCGGAATCGATTGCCCTGCTGACCGTGCACATCCTCGAAGGTGCCCGGGACGGCCGAACCGTCGCCGAGCTCATGTCCTCCGGTCGCAAGGTGCTCACCCGCGACGAGGTCATGGACGGCGTGCCCGAGATGATCCACGACGTGCAGGTCGAGGCCACCTTCCCGGACGGCACCAAGCTCGTCACCGTTCACGAACCCATCAACTGAACGGAGGCAGCAGACGATGATCCCGGGACAGATCCTCCACGCCGACGAGCCGGTGCGCCTCAACGAAGGCCTTCCCCGCACGCGCATGACCGTCCTCAACGCCGCCGACCGCCCCGTCCAGGTCGGCTCCCACTACCACTTCGCCGAGGCCAATCCCGGCCTCGACTTCGACCGCGTGGCCGCGCACGGCAAGCGGCTGAACGTCCCGGCCGGCTCCGCCGTGCGCTTCGAGCCCGGCATCCCCACCGAGGTCGAACTCGTCCCCCTCGGGGGCAAGCGGATCGTCATGGGCCTGCGGGGCGAGACCGGAGGAACTCTCGATGGCTGAGCTGACCCGCCAGGCGTACGCCGATCTCTTCGGCCCGACCGCTGGCGACCGCATCCGGCTCGCCGACACCGACCTGGTCATCGAGATCACCGAGGACCGCTCGGGCGGACCGGGACGGGCCGGTGACGAGGCCGTCTTCGGCGGTGGCAAGGTGATCCGCGAATCGATGGGCCAGTCCCGCGCCACCCGCGCCGAGGGCACCCCCGACACCGTGATCACCGGCGCGGTCGTGCTGGACCACTGGGGCATCGTCAAGGCCGATGTCGGCATCCGTGACGGGCGGATCACCGCCCTGGGCAAGGCCGGCAACCCCGACACCATGGACGGCGTCCACCCCGACCTGGTCATCGGCCCCGAGACCGAGATCATCGCCGGCAACGGCAAGATCCTGACGGCCGGCGCCATCGACACCCATGTCCACTTCATCTGCCCCCAGCAGGCGGACGAGGCGCTGGCCTCCGGTGTCACCACGATGATCGGCGGCGGCACCGGACCGGCCGAGGGCAGCAAGGCCACCACCATCACCCCCGGCGCCTGGCACCTTGCCCGGATGTTCGAGTCGATGGACTCGCTGCCGGTCAACGTCGGCCTGCTCGGCAAGGGCAACACCACCTCCCTCGCGTCGATGCGCGACCAGCTGCGGGCGGGCATCCTCGGCTTCAAGATCCATGAGGACTGGGGCGCCACACCCGCCGTCCTCGACGCCTGTCTGAGCGTCTGCGAGGAGAGCGGCGCCCAGCTCGCGATCCACACCGACACGCTCAACGAGGCCGGCTTCCTCGGCGACACCCTGGCCGCCATCGCCGGCCGCTCCCTCCACGCGTTCCATGTCGAAGGTGCAGGCGGCGGCCACGCCCCCGACATGATCGCGATGGTCTCCGAGCCGAATGTGCTGCCCGCCTCCACCAACCCCACGCGGCCGCACACTGTCAACACCGTCGAGGAGCACCTCGACATGCTGATGGTCTGTCATCACCTCAACCCGGCGGTCCCCGAGGACCTCGCCTTCGCCGAGTCCCGGATCCGGCCGTCCACCATCGCCGCCGAGGACATCCTGCACGACCTCGGCGCCATCTCGATCATGGCCTCCGACGCCCAGGCCATGGGGCGCATCGGCGAGGTCGTGCTGCGGACGTGGCAGACGGCGCACGTCATGAAGCGGCGCCGCGGCGCCCTCCCCGGCGACGGGGGTGCGGACAACCACCGCGCCCGTCGTTATGTCGCGAAGTACACCATCAACGCGGCTCTCGCGCAGGGCATCGACCATGTCGTCGGCTCCGTCGAGGACGGCAAGCTTGCCGACCTCGTGCTGTGGGACCCGGCGTTCTTCGGCGTCAAGCCGCAGCTGGTCATCAAGGGCGGGCAGATCGCGTATGCGCAGATGGGAGACGCCAACGCCTCCATCCCCACTCCGCAGCCGGTGCTGCCCCGCCCGATGTTCGGCGCCACCGGCAGGGCCCCGGGCAGCAACTCGCTCAACTTCGTCTCCCGGCAGGCCCTGGAAGACGCACTTCCCGAGCGCCTGGTGCTGGCCAAGCCCTTCGAGGCGATCCACAGCACCCGCGGCATCACCAAGGCCGATATGCGCAACAACGACGCCCTGCCGCGCGTCCATGTCGACCCCGACACCTTCACCGTGACCATCGACGGTGAGGTGGTCGAGCCGCAGCCCGCGGCCGAACTCCCCATGACCCAGCGGTACTTCCTCTTCTGAGGCCGCCGATGAACACCCCGATGAAGGGCACGTACCACCGATGAGCCGCGCAGCGCTGCTCGTCCTCGCCGACGGCCGGTTCCCCGCCGGAGGGCACGCCCACTCGGGCGGCGCGGAACCGGCCGTCACCGCGGGACGCATCAAGGACGCCGCCACCCTGGAGACCTTCTGCCGGGGCCGGCTGCACACCGCGGGCCTGGTCGCCGCGGGGCTCGCCGCCGCGGCCGCGGCCGGCCACGACCCGCTCCTCCTGGACGACGCCGCCGATGCCCGTACCCCCGTACCGGCACTGCGGACCACCGCCCGCAAGCTGGGGCGGCAGATGATGCGGGCCGCGCGGGCGACCTGGCCGAGCGCCGCACTCGACGCGCTCGCCGCGGCCCGTCCCCGCGGCGCCCACCAGCCCGTCGTCCTGGGCCTGGCCGCCCGGTCCGCGGGCCTGCCGCCGCTCGATGCCGCATACGCCGTGGCCTACGAGAACATCAGCGGCCCGGCCACCGCGGCCGTCCGCCTGCTGAGCATGGACCCCTTCGACGCCACCGCCGTGCTCGCCCGGCTCGCCGCCGAGCTCGACCAGGTGGCGCAACAGGCCACCGAAGCCGCGCTGCGCGTCGCGGCCGAAGGAACCGGTGCCCTGCCCGCCGCCTCCGCGCCACTGCTCGACCTCACCGCCCAACAGCACGCCGCCTGGCCGGTACGGCTCTTCGCGTCCTGACCCCGCCGAAGCCCCGCGCCGCCCGCCGCCGTACTCACCACCGGAGTGACCATGCACCGTGACCACCAGGACCCCTTCCCCGAGCGCTACACCTACGGCGCCGCCGGCCCGCAGCGGGTCGGGGCGGCATCCGGGCGCCACCAGGAGAGCCGGGACGGAGTGCGGCGCAGTGGCACCCGCCGCGCGCTGCGCATCGGCCTCGGCGGACCGGTCGGCACCGGCAAGACCGCCACCGTCGCCGCGCTGTGCCGGGCGCTGCGCGACGAGCTGTCCCTCGCCGTGGTCACCAACGACATCTACACCCGTGAGGACGCCGAGTTCCTGCTCCGTGAGGCCGTGCTGCCCGCCGAGCGGATCGCCGCCGTGGAGACCGGTGCCTGCCCGCACACCGCCATCCGGGACGACATCTCCGCCAACCTCGAAGCCGTCGAGGACCTGGAGGAGGCGGTCGGTCCGCTCGACCTCGTGCTGGTCGAATCCGGCGGCGACAACCTGACCGCCACCTTCTCCAAGGGCCTCGTCGACGCCCAGATCTTCGTCATTGACGTGGCGGGCGGCGATGACATCCCGCGCAAGGGCGGCCCCGGCGTCACCACCTCCGACCTGCTCGTCATCAACAAGACCGACCTCGCCCCGTACGTCGGTGCCGACCTGGAAGGCATGGCCCGCGACGCCAAGGCGCAGCGCGGCGAACTCCCCGTCGCCTTCACCGCCCTGAAGATGGAGAACGGCGTCCGCCCGGTGTCGGACTGGGTGCGCGAGCGGCTGGCGGACTGGACCGCGGGCCCGGCATGACCCTCGCACCCCCGACGCCGGCGGCACCGCGGGCCGACGCCCGCTCCGCCGCCGGGCTGCGCGCCACCGCCCGCATCCTCGCGCGGACCGACGCCCACGGCACCACCCGGCTGCCCGTCCTCGACGGCGACGGGCCGTTCGCGCTGCGCCGCCTCCGCGCGCACGGCAACCAGGCCGAGGTCTGTGTCGTGGGTGCCATGAGCGCCCCGCTCGGCGGCGACCGGCTGGCCATCGAAGCCACCGCCGAGGCGGGCAGCGTGCTGCGTCTCACCGCTGCCGCCGCGACCGTCGCGCTGCCCGGCCGTACGGGCGAACCCGCCCGCTACGACGTGCGGTTGACGGTGGGCGACGGCGCGCGGCTCGACTGGCTGCCCGAACCGCTGATCTCCGCGGCGGGCAGCGACCTGCGGATGACCACCACCGTCGAACTGGCCCCCACCGCACGCCTGGTGCTCCGCGAGGAACAGGTCCTGGGACGCAGCGGCGAGGAGACCGGCGCGCTGCGCAGCCGCCTCACCGTCCGCCGGGCCGGCCGGACGCTGCTCGACCAGGAGACGGCGTACGGGCCCGGCGTCCCGGGCTGGGACTCCCCGGCCGTCCTGGGCGGGCACCGCGCCGTCGGTCAATTCCTGCTCATCGGGCCGGAGTACGAGACGAAGCCGGCCGAGGTGCGGCTGCTCGGTGCCGCGGCGGGCGAGCGCTCCGACGGCGGCGCGGGGCAGGGCGTACTGGCGCCGCTCGCGGGTCCAGGGGCCCTGGCCACGGCCGTGGCCCCGGACGCGCTACGGCTGCGGCGCCTCCTGGACGAGGCCGCCGCGGCGGCCGCCGCCGAGTGACGGCGGCCGCACCGCCTCATACCTCCAGATCGGCCTCCAGCCGGGAAAGGCGGAGGCGCGCCAGTGCAAGATTGGCGCGCTTGCGGTCCAGCACCAGGTAGAGGAAGAGACCGGCACCGCTCTTGCCCGTCACCGGGCGGATGATGTGGTACTGCGAGGTCAGAGTGATGAGCATGTCCTCGATGGCGCCCTGGAGTTCCAGCATCTCCATGGTGCGCATCTTGGCGCGTACGACATCGGTATTGCCGGCCGCCGCGACATTGAGGTCCAGCGCCTGCTTGTCTCCCAGGGTGGCCAGGGCCATGCCGCTGGTGTAGTCGACCAGGGCGACGCCGACCGCGCCCTCGATGGTCGACATCGCGTCGGCGAGAGCGGATTCCAGTTGAGCCATGAGGGGTTCAGACCTTTCGATTCCTTGACGGTGTTTCTCGGATTCCGGGTTTCCGGATTCCGGGTGGTCGCATTTCTGCGGGTGCGTGGGGGAGGTCTCCTACCGGTGGGGCTGTGCGTCCACGAGGGCGCCGATGCGGGCCGCGGCCCTTCTGGCCTGAAGATGAAGCCGGCCCACGTTGGTGTCGGGGCTGGCCACGGCGGTCAGGACCGCGCGGCGTCCGGCCGAATAGGCCGCGATATAGCCGTCCGCGCCACGCGTCAGGGATTCCTCGAAGTCGCCCTGTCCGGTCGCGTCGGTGAGGCGTTTGGCGACGCCGATCGCGGCGGCGGTGAGGGCGGCCAGGCCGTCCGGCTCGATATCCGGCAGATCATGGGCGATCACCATGCCGTCGACGCTCGCCACCATCCCGCCCTGGAAATGGCGTACTTGATCGCGCAGCGTGTGCAATTCCTCCCGTATCCGGGGTTCGATCGTCATCAGTCTCCTTTTCGAGGCGTGCCTTCTGATGACGCGCCTCATGGGGTGCACGGTCTTCGTGCGCAAGGGCTCACAGGCTTTCCTCCAACGCCGTACGCAGTCGGACAAGGAGGGCAATATCCGGATCGGCGGTATCGAGGACGTCCGGTACCGGTAGTTGCCAGCTCGCGTCGGGGCTCCCTTCGGCCACGGGGGCGGGACCGTTCAGACAGGCGCCGGGCCGCCGGCGGGGGAGTGCTGCCGCCGCCCGGGGGACGTGGACGAGGCCGGCGGCGGCGAGGCGGCGGATGTCGAGCAGCGTCCCGAACGCGGACTGGCCCAGCGCGCGGGCCAGTTCCTGGGGTGTCTGCCGGCCGTCGGCGCGGTCGAGCAGCCGCCGCTGGCGGCCCGTGGTGGGGGCCGGGCTGCGCGGGTGGACGGGGACGACGGGGGAGGAGTCGACCGCCGCCCAGGGGTGCAGCCGGTCGAGCAGTGTCCGGCGGCGGGCCGTCGCCTGCTGGAGGGCGGTGGCGCTGATGGGGCGTATGACACCCAGCCAGTGCCCGGTCCCGGGGGTGAAGGAGGTGGCCTCCGGTGCCAGTGGAAGGGCGAAGAACGCGGCGTCGAGCAGGGCGGCAAGATGACATATCTCCAGTTCGCCCTGCGTCAACCAGCCCTCGCTGACCAGGAATTGGCCGCCGCTCTGCCGCGGTCCTGCCGTTTCGGCGGCGTACTGCCAGCCCCGCGGCGGCAGCTTGCCGGCCGCGGTGAGACGTATGTCGAGCCCGGGGGCGGCGGTGCCCTCGATGCAGTAGACCGCACCGTCGAGAAAGTAGAAGCAGCCGTGCGGACCGCTGAGGGTGCCGGTGACGCGTTCGGCGGCGCAGCGGTCGAGCAGCCCGGCCGGGGCGGGCGGGTGAGGAGATATGGGCAGGCCCATGGCTGGTTCCCTTACCGTTCGTGCGGTGTGGCGGAGGGCGCCGTCAGGACGCGACCAGCTCCGCGGCCAGCGCGCGCAGCCGTAGCCGGGCGACGGCGAGGTTGGCCTGCGTGCGGTCCAGCCAGAGGTAGAGATAGGTCTGGCTGTCGAAGGCCGTGTGCACAAAACGGATGAGGTGGTAGCAGCCCGCAGCCGTGATGATGAGGTCTTCGAGGGCCGGGCCCGCGGTGCCCGTGGTGTCGAAGGTGGCGTTGCGCACCACGGCCTGCACCACCTCCGCGGTGTCCGCGGCGGCCGCGTCATGATCGTCGTGCGGCGCCTGCCCGGCCGTACCGAGCGTCAGACCACTGGTCCAGTCGATCAGTCCGGCACACCGAACGCCGGGGATCCCCATGGCTTGGGACAACACCTGATCGATACCCGGCACTTCGGATCTCCTTCGCGACGGCTCGGACGGGGCGCGAAAACGCCGAAGCCCTCCCTTGTGGCGGTGAGTGGGAGAGCCTTCACGGAAGGTTACTGAAGGTGTGCGGCTGGCACATGCCTGAAGGGCAGGTCTACGGCAATTGACGTATTCTCGCCCCTGCGCGCCCCTCCGGGAGTCATCGCGCCGTGCCGCACTCCACCAGGCCGGCCACGGCAGGAACCTCTCCGCCGAGCAGTCCCGACCTGGCGTGAGGCGCCTTACCGGCTCGTCAACTGCTCCTCTTGCGGGCGGAGTTGCTGCTTCCGATGAGTGTGGCGGGTGTGACGCGGGCGCGTGGGGCACTGTCCGGCGGCCTTGGCCGGAATGGTGAGGTTCCGCTGCGATGTCCGGCCGTTCACCGGCACTGCTACGGGGTCTGCGTGCGCGCCACCCGCATTCCGGCGCAGCGCCCGCGCACTTCCACGGCTGCGCGGACTGCCGCACGCCAACAGGCCGAAGCCGACGCGGCCGGAAACCTACAGCTTGGTAAAGAAGTGTGGGTCGAACCTGTTCAAGAGGGGACGCCACACGTCAGGATCCCTTCGTAAGCCTGTGATCAACGCCGCCACAAGTGGCACACCATGCAGGGGGAATTAACCACGTGAGAAAAACAGCAGCGCTCGGCGCCGCCGGCACCATGGTGACCGGAGCGCTCCTCGCCGGAGCGATATCCGCCACGCCCGCCAGCGCGGGCGAGCAGCACCAGCGCGGTTCGGCCGAAGCACGCGGTGTGGCGACCGCTGCCGCGCGCGCGGCCAAGAAGGGCATCGACTGGCAGGAGTGCCCCGCCGACTGGGGCTTCAAGTCGCCCATCCAGTGCGGCTATGTCACCGTCCCGGTCGACTACGCCCGGCCCAACGGCCGCACCATCAAGATCGCCGTGGACCGCGCCGTCAGCACCGGCAGCAAGAAGGAGCGACAGGGCTCCCTCGTCTACAACCCCGGTGGCCCCGGCGGTTCGGGCATGAAGTTCCCGAGCCGTATCACCACCAAGAGCCCCCTGTGGGTCAAGACCGCCAAGGCGTATGACTTTGTCGGATTTGACCCCCGGGGTGTCGGACACTCCGCGCCGATCTCCTGCATGGACCCGCAGGAGTTCGTCAAGGCCCCGAAGGCCGACCCGGTACCGGGCAGCGAGGCCGACAAGCGCGCTCAGCGCAAGCTCGCCAAGGAGTACGCCGACGGCTGCGCCGAGCGCAGTGGCGGCCTCCTGCCGTACATGACGACCAAGAACACCGCCCGCGACCTCGATGTGATTCGTGCCGCGCTCGGTGACAAGAAGCTCAACTACCTGGGCGTCTCCTACGGCACCTACCTGGGCGCCGTCTACGGGACGCTCTTCCCGAACCATGTCCGCCGGATGCTCGTCGACAGCGTCGTCGACCCGTCCCGAGAGAAGGTCTGGTACCAGGCCAACCTCGACCAGGACATCGCCTTCGAGACCCGCTGGGGCGACTGGAAGAAGTGGGTCGCCAAGAACGACGCCACGTACCACATCGGTGCCACCCCCGAGAAGGTCCAGGCGGCGTGGGAGAAGCTGCGGGCGACCGCCAAGAAGAATCCCATCAGCGGTGTGGTCGGCCCCGCCGAGCTCACCGGCTTCTTCCAGAACGCGCCGTACTACGACTCGATGTGGGCCTCGGTCGCCGAGGTCTGGAGCGCGTACCTCTCCGGCAACAGCAAGCCGCTGGTGGAGAACGCCGGGCCGAACCTCCTGGACCTCGCCGGCAACGCCTCCGCGGAGAACGGTAACGCCGTCTACACGGCCGTCGAGTGCACCGACGCCAAGTGGCCCACCAGCTGGAAGAAGTGGGACCGCGACAACACCCGCATCCACCAGCAGGCACCGTTCATGACCTGGTCCAACGCCTGGATGAACCTGCCCTGCGCCACGTGGCCGGTCAAGCAGCAGCGACCGGTCGACGTCAAGACCGGCAAGGGTCTGCCGAGCGTCCTGATCGTGCAGAGCACCCGTGACGCGGCGACGCCTTACGGCGGCGCGGTCGAGCTGCACCACCGTTTCAAGGGCTCGCGTCTGATCACCGAGCGGGACGCCGGATCGCACGGTGTCACCGGTCAGGTCAACCCCTGCATCAACAGCCGGGTCGACGCGTACTTCCTGGAAGGCAAGACCGACGCCAAGGACGTGACCTGCGCTCCGCACGCCACGCCCCAGCCGGCCAAGCCGACGGCGAAGGCCGCCGCCAAGGGTGCCTCCATTCTTCCGGTCGCCCCCTAGTGACGCCTTGACCATGCCGGCACGGAAGTGACGGCACGCAGGGGCGGCCGGGAATCCTCCCGGCCGCCCCTGTCGTCGTCAGTGCTCCTCCGCGCGCCGCTTACCCGGGAAACGCCTCGGAGAAGGCGGCCCTGGTGGGGGAGTCCTCCCGACGGTCCAGCACGGCGAACACAACGCGGTCGAACCAGCCGCGGAACCGGCCTCCGTCCAGCAACGCGGCCGCGAACGCCCCTGCCACCTCGGCCGGTTCATTACGGAACACCCCACAGCCCCAGGCGCCCAGCACCAGCTGCCGGTGCCCGCCGGCCGCCGCGACCTCCAGCACCCGCTCCGCACGCGCCGCCAGCGCCGCCGCCACCCGGCCCGTCTCGGCCGGCCGCTGCCGCGCGATCACTCCCGCGTTCGGCGCCGCGGCCGTCAGAAAGCCCGCCTCGTACGGCACCTCGAGCAACCGGCCCCGGTCGTCGCGGAACACCGGTACACCGGGGGAGAGGATCACCCGGTCGCTGTAGAAGGGGCTCGGCTCGGCCCGGTGTGCGGCATAGAAGTCCGGGGCCTCGCGCACGCAGGTGTAGAGCGCCGACCCCCGGCACAGCGCCTCCTCCTGGGCCTGCGCGCCGTTCAGATAGCCGCCGCCGGGATTGCGCGCGGAGGCGAAGTTCAGCACGGCGAGCGGCCCCTCGCCCGTCTCGGCCAGCCGCCGCCCCGCCGTGAGGCTGCCCTCCCCCGTCACCTCGAACACCGTGCGCGCTCGCGCCGACGGCTCCTCCACGGCGACCGGCTCCGGGCCGTACAGGCGAGTCGCGGCCCGCGCCCGTCCGACCGCCGCCGCGATCTCCACCAGCCGTCCGCTCGGGGCGTGGTACGCACCCGCCGCGACGATCTGTTCCGTTTCCTGTGCCATGCCCCGCAGTCGGGCGCTCATCGTCGGCACCCCCGTATCCGATGCTTCATAGCGATCAAGGTACGGGCCGGCGGCACGCCCCGCGATCGGATATCGCCGCCGGCCCGCCGCGGGGCCTCAGGGCCGCCCGGCGGCTCAGCCCGCGGCCCCTTTCCCGTGCCCACGCCGTCCGTGTGCCCGCGCCTGTGCCTGCGCCGCGGCCTTGGCCTCGCCCGCGTAGGTGTCGACGTACTCCTGCCCGGACAGGGTGAGGATCGCGTACATGATCTCGTCGGTGACGGCGCGCAGGGCGGCGCGTTGGTCCTCCAGGCCCGCATACCGTGAGAAGTCCAGCGGTGCGCCGAAGCGGATAGTGATCCGCGTGATGCGCGGCAGCCGCCGGCCCGTCGGCTGCGCCTCGAACGTGCCGATCATCGCGCACGGCACCACCGGCGCCCCGGCCTTGATGGCCATCGAAGCGACGCCGGTACGCCCCTTGTAGAGCCGGCCGTCGTGCGAGCGGGTGCCCTCCGGGTAGATGCCCAGCAGCCGGCCCTTGCGCAGGACGGAGAGGCCCGAGGAGATGGCCGCCTGCGAGGCGCGGCCCCCGGAGCGGTCCACCGGAATCTGCCCGACGCCCCGGAAGAACGCCGCGGTCAGCCGTCCCTTCAGGCCGGGCCCGGTGAAGTACTCCGCCTTGGCCAGAAACGTCACCCGGCGCGGCAGGATCGCCGGCATCACAAAGTGATCGGCGAACGACAGATGATTGCCCGCAATGATCGCCGCGCCCTCCTCCGGCACATGATCGAGCCCCTCGATCCGCGGTCGGAACACCAGCCGCAGCAACGGCCCGAGAAGCAGGTACTTCAGCACCTGGTAGAGCACAGGGCAGCTCCCCATTCCGTCGGCTCGCCCGGGCGGCTACCTCGTTCCAGGTCACAAGGGTCTCCGGGGACGGCCAGTGAGTTTATGGGCAAGTGCCCTCGCGGGTAACCACCTTCGGCCGGATCGATGCTGACTCTTTTCCGGTCCCGGACACCCACGAGACGGGTGAGGTGAGCGCCGCCGACAGGTACGTACGGGGGGCCACCGCCCAGGTACGCCAGGTGGGAGGGCACCGCGTCACAAGGCGGCGGATCGCGGCCGGCCGTACCGGGGGCTGGCCCTACCAGGAGCGGGCGGTCAGCAGGATCGTCCCGGGCGGTCGCTTCCGGAAATGCTGGGACCGGCACATATCGCTGGTTCCCGATGATTCCGTAGGAGTTGGCCCGTGCGTGAGCAGACATGGCAGAGGTTTCGTTCTTCCGGGCGGCGGCCGGGCGGTCGGCGCAGAGCCGTGCCGGCCGCGGTGGCCGTGGCCATGGGCGTCATGACGATGGGTGTCCTGGCGCCGCCCGCGGTGTCCGCTGCCCCGAGGCCGGACGCCGTCCGGCAGGGGCTGAGCGCGCTGGTGCGCTCCGATGGCCTGCCCGCCGCGCTGGCGAGCGTCAAGGACCGTGCGGGCCGCACCCGTACCTACACCGCGGGGGTGGGCAACCTGGCCACCGGCTCGAAGGTGCCCGAGGACGGTCAGGTGCGGATCGGCAGCAACACCAAGGTGTTCACCGCGGTGGTCATGCTGCAACTGGTCGGTGAAGGGAAGATCGGCCTCGACGCCACGGTCGACACCTATCTGCCGGGCCTCGTCCGCGGGGAGGGGATCGACGGACGCCGCATCACGGTCCGTCAGCTCCTTCAGCACACCAGCGGACTTCCCAACTACACCGCATACCTCGGTGACGACGTCCGGTACTTCGAACCCCGCGACCTCCTCGACATCGCCCTCCAGCACAAGGCCGACTCCGCCCCCGGGAAGAAATGGGAGTACAGCAACACCAACTACGTGCTGGCCGGCCTGATCATCCAGAAGGTCACCGGCCGGCCCCTCGCCAAGGAGATGGAGCGGCGCGTCATCCAGCGCATCGGGCTGCGCCACACCTACTTCCCCGCCCCCGGTGACATGACCATCCGAGAACCCCACCCCCAGGGCTACTACCGGGATGCAGCGGGCGGTCCTCTGCGCGACATCACGGAAATGGACCCCTCCTGGGGCTGGGCGGCAGGGCAGATGATCTCCACCAACTCCGACCTCAACCAGTTCTTCACCGCGCTCCTGGCCGGCCGACTCCTCCCGGCGGCCCAGCTCGCCCAGATGCGTACCACCGTCCGCGCTCCGTACTTCGGCTCCGGCGCCCGCTACGGACTGGGTCTCGTGAGCAAGCCGCTGTCGTGCGGTGATGTCTACTGGGGCCACGGCGGCAGCCTCCCGGGATACGAGACGCGGGGCGGCGCCACCGCCGACGGCCGCGCCGCCGACGCCGCGGTGACCATGCAGCCGACCGACGAGGCAGCCATGAAGCGCGTCGAGCGTCTCGTGGACACGGCCCTGTGCCGCTGAACCGCGCCTGCTCGCCGGACGGTGCCTAGGGC
>NZ_JAMJFM010000052.1:0-66390 GCF_023544705.1 Streptomyces sp. MCA2 | reverse complement strand
TCCCTCGCCGAGCAGCCCCCCGACACCGGGCGACTGCCGGACGCCGCGCCCGGCGACGGCGCCGCACCGGCCGGGGGAGCGGGCCGCGGCGACGGCCCGGCCACCGCGCAGGCCGCCACCGCGCAGGCCGCCACCGCGCAGGCCACCGCCGGGGGCGCGCCGGTCCTTCCGCACACCGCCCCGCCCCCGCTCGCCGAGCCCCGCCCCCTGGGGGAAACCCGTACCTGGCCGCGGGACTTCACCCACCGGCTGACCGCTCCGCTGCCCGGGGTCCGCGCCCTGGCCCGGATCGCCCGTGAGGGCAAGCTGCGCCCGGCCCCCGAGAAGCTCCCGGAGATCCAGCAACTCCCCTTCGAACCGGGCCCGATGCCGGCCGCCGGCACCACCACCCTCGCCCTCACCTGGGCCGGGCACGCCAGTTGGGTCATCCGCATCGGCGGGCTGACCGTGCTGACCGACCCGGTATGGTCCCGCAAGATCCTCGGCACCCCCGCACGGGTCACCCCCGTAGGGGTCCGCTGGGAGGACCTGCCTCCGGTCGACGCCGTCGTCATCAGCCACAACCACTACGACCACCTCGACGCACCCACCCTCAAACGGCTGCCGCGCCACACCCCGCTGCTGCTCCCCGCCGGGCTGGCGCCCTGGGCCCGCAGGCGCGGCTTCACCCAGGTCACCGACCTCGACTGGTGGGAGGCGGTCGAACTGCCCGCCCCGGGCGGCCCCGTACGCTTCGACTTCGTCCCCGCCCACCACTGGAGCAAGCGGACCCTGACCGACACCTGCCGCTCCCTGTGGGGCGGCTGGCTGCTCACCGCGCCCGACGGGCGGCGGCTCCACTTCGCGGGGGACACCGGCTACGGCCACTGGTTCGAGGAGATCGGCCGCCGCTACCCCGGCATCGACCTGGCCCTGCTGCCCATCGGCGCCTACGACCCGCGCTGGATGCTGCGCCCGGTGCACACCGACCCGGAGGAGGCGGTCAAGGCCTGCCAGGACCTGGGCGCCCGCGCCCTGGCCCCCATGCACTGGTCGACCTTCCTGCTCTCCGGCGAGCCACCCCTGGAACCACTGCACCGCGTCCGCACCGCCTGGTCCGCCACCGGACGCCCCCGCGAGGACCTCTGGGATCTGCCCGTGGGCGCTTCGCGGGTGCTGGCCGAACGCTGAGCGTGGCGGTGGGCTTCGTCCCTGACCCGTGACCTGCTTCTTCCCGCAAGGGTGCTCCGGACCTCGGACCCCGGCCGCAGCGCCCCGGGGTTCTTCATCGGTAGCGGTGGTCCGGATTCAGCGTGCGCCGACCTGGGCCGACCAGCGGTAAAGGGTGTTCGACTCCCTGGTCACCCAGGTTCCGTCGCCTGGGAGCCACACGGAGTCGACGTCATGCATCGGGTAGTCGATCCGGCCGTGGAGTTCGCCGGTCGTCGGGTCGGCCAGCCAGTGGCTGTGCTCCTCCCAGATGTCCTCGCCGAACATGATCACCCGGGCCTCGTCGTAGGCGTTGTACAAGGACACCAGGGCGGTGTCCGCGTCGACATAGCCACCCCGCCAGGAGATCCACGGCCGGTCATGGACCGAGCAGTCTCCCGTGCCCGCTGCGGGGAAGTCACTCAACCGCAGCACCGCCGTCACTTCGGAGGACGGAAGCCGGTGCCAGCGCACGTCTTGGCCGCCCTCGTCGACACTCATCTCCCCGGTGCCCGACGGGTTCGTGGACAGCACGAACCGGCCGGGCGGCTCCGGCTGTCCGGCAAGGGCCGCCACCCGCTTCCCGAGGACGATATGGCCGCACACCAGGGACGCCTGATAGTGCACCGGTTGCGCTCCACCGCGGGATACGTGAACACCGGTCAGATAGCCCTCGGAACCCCAGGTCAGTCTCACCTGCCGCTCTTGTCCACCACACGGGAGGACATTGCGCGCCAGCACGTTTCCCGCGGTGTCCAGCACGACGAAAAGGCTCTTGCCGACGGTGTCCGACGGCAGTCGCAGTAGGATCTGGGTTTCCCGGTACGGTCCCGCCATGGCGAAGCCGACGTGTTCCCACCGGCTGGCGGACCCGGCGCCGAAGGGCTGGTGCCACATCCGGCTGCCGTCCCGGTGGACGGCTGTGTACGAGGACTTGCCCTGGAAAACCACGAAAGACAGGTCCGGTGCAACCCAGTCCCTGACAGAGCTCTCGTGCGGAGCGGGCCGGGGGAACTCGGCGAGCAGTTCCAGGTCCTCGCCCAGCTCGTACACCCGCAACGAGTCCGGATACTTGAGCAGGATCCGCGGCAGCGGCCCGCTCCGGTCGAACCGCGCTTCTTCCAGCAAGGCATGCCGAACCCCCGGGATCCGGTACTTCGCCACCAAGCGAGGAGTGATCGTCACAGCTTCCCTCTCGTCGTCCGCCTCCAGGGGTTTTCCCTGGTCGCTATGGCGCGGACGCCCTGGAGTGCGCCGACGGTTCTCCCGGTCGCGTTCCTGCGGGCGTACGTGTGCGGTCGAAGCCGGTGGGGCGGCCGGCCCCGGGTCGAAAGGCCGTCACACGGCCTGCCGGACGCTTTCAGGCCCCGCCGTCGCCCCCGCCCGCCCTGACGCGTCGCCAGGCGGCCGGTGCCGCGCTGATCACCACCGTCAGGCCGATCGCCATGACCACGCCCTGCCACGGTTTGCCGAACAGTGAGCCGCTCAGCAGCCCGATGAGCTGGTACGTCGCCGCCCAGGCCAGACACGCCGGAATGTCGCCGCGGACGAACCGCGGCAGCGGCATCGCCGCGAGCAGACACGCCAGCATCACCGGGATCCGCCCGGCCGGCACGAGCCGGGACAGCACCAGTACCAGCACCCCGTGCTCCCGCAGCTTCCGCTGTGCCCGGGCCAGCCGCTCCGGCGCGGCACGGGCCCGCAGCCGCGCCAGCCAGCGCGAGCCGTTACGGGAGTGACTGCCGCGCCGCCCGAGCCAGTACAGACCCACATCGCCGAGGAAGGCGGCGCAGGACGCCACCGCGAAGACCATCAGCAGCGCGAACGGCGAGGTGTGGTGGAAGGCGACCACCGCCGCCGAGCTGACCAGTGCCCCCGTCGGCACCACGGGCACCAGCGACCCGAGGACCACCAGCAGAAACAGCGACGGATAGCCCACCGCCTGCTGCGTCGACTCCGGCGGTACGCTCCGCACCAGTTCACCGAGCACCGTCATCACACGACCTTCGGCCGCACCGACTCGCCGTGCCCGAGCCGGTGCACCGTCACCTCCGGTGCCATCAGCGCCACCTGCCGCTCGAACTCCTGGCCCGGGGCGTGGAATTCATGCGGCCGTACGGCATCCATCCCGATCGGCCAGTACGTGCCGTAGTGCACCGGGACCGCGCTGCACGGTGCCAGCCGCGCCGCCGCCTGCGCCGCCCGCCGCGCGTCGAGATGACCGTGCCCGAGGAACGGCCCCCAGCCGCCGACCGGCAGCAGCGCCACCTCGCACGGCCCGACTTCCTGCGCCATCTCCTCGAACAGGCCGGTGTCGCCCGCGAAGTACGTCCGGGCCGCGCCGCGCACGACATAGCCGAGCGCCGGCACCCGGCGCGGTCCGTAGGGCAGCCGCCGCCCGTCGTGTGCCGCGCGCACCGCACGGACGGTCACCGCGCCGGCCGTGCACTCCTCGCCCGCCCGCAGCTCGGTGACCCGCAGCCCACGGGCCGCGGCCACCCGGCGCAGCGCCGGCACCGCGGCCGTCGCCCCGCGCGGCACCACCAGCCGGGTCCCCGGCGCGAGCCGGGCCAGCGAGGCGGGATGCAGATGGTCGGCGTGCAGATGCGAGACCAGGACGACATCGGCCCGCGCGGCCTCGGCCGGCGGCAGTACGCCCCGCCGGCGCCGCAGATGTGCCAGCCGGCGCACGAAGACCGGGTCCGTCAGCACTCGTACGCCGGAATCCTCGACCGTCACGGTGGCATGCCCCCACCAGGTCACCTCCACCGACACCGCACACCTCCCGTCCCGACGCACGTCCCGCGCACCCGTCCCACGTGGCGCGTACCCGTCCCACGTGGCGTACCGCCCCCACTCTCCGTTGCGCTCCTGTCGATCGTCCACCATCCGGCCCGGAAAGCCGCCGAAGGCCGCGGAAAGTCGGGAAACGCGGAAAGCCGGGAAACAGCGGAAACCGGTGCGGACCGCGGATGCGCTGCACGGACGTGTGGGTGGGTGCGGGGGCGGGTGTGGCGGGTGTGGGTGCGCCCCCGGAAACAGGAACCGGACCCGACCCCGGGACCCGACCCCGGGACCCGGCCCCGTGCCCCGAGCCCGGACCCGCCCCCGGACCCGTGCCCCCGCACCGGACCGCACTCGTCCGCCCGGCGCCGTATGACACGCTGGACGGCAAGCCCGCGCGGCCGGCGCGGACCGGAGCACGAGGTGGCACGCGTGCGGATGCCGCGATGGAAATCCCTCAGCGGCGCCCTCTTCCGGGTGCTCGCGGTCTGGCTCGTGTCCAGCCTCACCCTGCTCGTCCTCGCCGCGCTCCTGCCCGACTTCCGGCTCCAGTCGGCGGGCGGCGACAGCTTCACCCGCACCGCCTTCACCGCTGCCCTGGGCGCCGGAGCGTTCGGCCTGCTCAGCGCGCTGGTCTGGCCGCTCCTCGTCCGTGCCCTGCTCCTGGTGCCGGCCCTCGTCATCGGTCTGCTGGTCTTCTTCCTCAACGGCTCCCTGCTGCTGCTCGCCCTCGGTCTGATCCCCGAGGGACGTGGACAGGCCGCGCCGGAGACCGCGGTGATCGTCGCGGCCGTGATGTCCGCGACCTCCTCGGCCGCCTCCGGCTTCCTCGCCGTGCGCAACGACGAGGCCTACCACCGCAGGCTGGTCCGGCTCGCCGGACGCCGCCGCGGCCGCAGGTCCGTCGCCGCCCGGGGCCCGGCCACCCCCGGCACGGTCTTCGTCCAGCTCGACGGCCTGGGCCACGACCTGCTGTGCGAGGCCGTACGGGGCGACCGGCCGCTGATGAAGACCGTCGCCCGCTGGACCGACGGCAGCCACCGCCTCACCCCCTGGCGCACCGACTGGTCCAGCCAGACCGGCGCCAGCCAGCTCGCCCTTCTGCACGGCAGCAACGAGGACCTGCCGGCCTTCCGCTGGTACGAGAAGGAGACCCGCACGCTCGTCGTCAGCAACCGCCCCACCAGCGCCGCCGAACTCCAGCGCCGCGCCATCGAGCGCACCGGCGACGGCGGACTGCTCGCCTACGACGGCGCCAGCCGCGGCAACCTCTTCAGCGGCGGCGCCGACCAGGTCGCCCTGGTGATGTCGGTGGCGGCCCGCCGCGGCAGGCACAACCGCTCCCGCGCCGGCTACTTCGCCTACTTCTCCGACCCGGCCAACGCCACCCGGACCGCCGTCTCCTTCGTCGCCGAGGTCGTCCGCGAGATCGTCCAGTCGCTGCGCACCCGCTTCCGCCGCGAGCTGCCACGGGTCGCACGAGGCGGCCTCTACCCCGTCATCCGGGCCTTCGCCACCGTCGTGGAGCGCGATGTGGTGGTCGCGGCCGTCATCGGCGACATGATCGCCGGCCGCACCGCCGTCTACGCCGACCTCGTCGGCTACGACGAGGTGGCACACCACTCCGGCCCCGCGCACCGCGACGCGCTCCAGGTGCTGCGCAGTCTCGACCGGGCCATCGCGCTGATCGCCACGGCCGCCCGGCACGCCCCGCGCCCGTACCGCATCGTGCTGCTCTCGGACCACGGCCAGAGCCACGGCCCGACCTTCCTGGACCGCTACGGGCTGAGCCTGGGCGACCTCGTACGCGCCGGATGCGGGCTGCCCGTGCCCCGCCGCGCCGGACGGACACCGAGCGGAGCCGAGGCCAGGGAGGCGGCGCGCGCCGCACTGGGCCGCCCGGAGGAGGCGGGCGGGCAGCACCCGGACATGACGGGCGGGCAGTACCGGGACATGACGGGCGGGCCGCACCCGGAGAAGACGGACGGGCAGCACCCGGAGAAGACGGAGGGCCCGGCCTCCTCCCACCCCCTCGTGCTGGCCTCCGGGAACCTCGGTCTGGTGTCCTTCCCGGACGTGCCCGGCCGGATCACCCGCGAGGAACTGGACCGCAGACACCCCGCGCTGCTCGGCACCCTCGCCAACCACCCCGGCATCGGCTTCGTTCTGGTCCGTTCCGCGGCGCACGGTCCCGTGGTGCTGGGCCCGTCCGGCGCCGAGCACCACCTCGACACCGGCCACGTCACCGGCACCGACCCCCTGGCGCCCTTCGGCGCCGGCGCGGCCGAAGCCGTACGCCGTACCGACCGCTTTCCGCACACCGCCGACCTCATGGTCAACTCCGCCTGCGACCCGGCGACCGGCGCGGTACACGCCTTCGAGGAGCAGATCGGCTCGCACGGCGGCCTGGGCGGCGCCCAGAGCCACCCCTTTCTCCTCTGGCCCGTCGAGCTGACCCCGCCGGCCCCGGACGACGGGCCGCTGACCGGCGCCGAACAGGTGCACCGGGTGCTGCGCCGCTGGCTGGGCGAGGCCGAGGGCCCACAACTGCCCCTCGGGCCCGGCGCGGACGAACTACGGCGTGAGGTGCCCCCGGCCGAAGGTTTTCCCTCACCGGGCCCCGCTGCGCAGGACAAACCCCGCTGATTTTGGCGGACGCCGCTGATCGCCGACGATGTGCAGTGCTCGGTAACCCCGGGTGCACAGCGCACGACGAGAGGCCCACCACGCCATGAACGACCGGCACAGCCGCCGCTTCGGACTGGGAACCGCCACCTGCCTGGTGATGGGCAACATCATCGGTGGCGGCATCTTTCTGCTGCCGGCCTCGGTGGCCCCGTTCGGCACCATCAGCCTGGTCGCCTTCGGCGTCCTGACCATCGGCGCCGTCGCCCTCGCCCTCGTCTTCGGACGGCTCGCCGAGCGCCACCCGGACACCGGAGGCCCCTACGTCTATGCGCGCGAGGCGTTCGGCGACTTCGCCGGCTTCCTCTCCGCCTGGTCGTACTGGACCATGACCTGGGTCAGCAACGCGGCGCTCGCGGTCGCCATCGTCGGCTACGTCCATGTCCTGCTCCCCGGCCGCCCCACCGACGCCACCGACCTCGCGATCGCCCTCGGCGCGCTCTGGCTGCCGGCCCTTGCCAACTTCGCCGGCACCCGTTACGTCGGCCTGGTCCAGACGGTCTCCACCGTCCTCAAGTTCATCCCGCTGCTTTTCATCGCCGTCGTCGGCCTGTTCTTCTTCGACCCGGCCAACCTCGGCTCGTTCCATGAGGGCAGCGGCAGCGCGGTCGGCGGGATGTCCGCGGCCGCCGCGATCCTGCTCTACTCCTACGTCGGTGTGGAGTCCGCCGCGATGAGCGCGGGCGAGGTCCGCGACCCGGAGCGGAACGTCGGCCGGGCCACCGTCCTCGGCACCATCGGCTCCGCCGTGGTCTACCTCCTGGGCACCGTCGCCGTCTTCGGCACCGTCGCCCACGACAAGCTGGTGAAGTCCCAGGCGCCGTTCTCGGACGCGGTGAACGTGATGTTCGGCGGGCACTGGGGCGGCACGGTCGTCGCCCTCGCCGCCGTCGTCTCGATCATCGGCGCGCTCAACGGCTGGACCCTGATGAGCGCCCAGTCCCCGTACGCCGCCGCCAAGGACGGGCTGTTCCCCGCGCCGTTCCTGACCAAGCGACGCGGCGTCCCGACCTTCGGCGTCCTCGCCGCCGTCGTGCTGGCCAGCGCCCTGACAGTGATCAACTACCTCACCGGCGCCGGCGGCGTCTTCGAGATCCTGGTACTGATCACCACCTTCTCGGCGACCGTCCCGTACCTCCTCGCCGCCGGCGCCCAGGTCTACTTCCTGCTCACCGGCCGCCGCGACAAGGTCCGCCCCGCCCGCTTCGCCCGCGATCTGACCCTCGCCCTGGCCGCCTTCGGCTTCACCTTCTGGCTCGTCGCCGGCGCCGGCTACGCCGCGATCTACCAGGGCGTGCTCTTCCTCTTCGCCGGCATCCTCGTCTACGCCTTCATGGCGGCCCGGCGTACGGCGCGGCGGGCGGAGTCGGAGCCGGAGACGGAGCTGGACGCGAAGACGGAGACGGACGCGGAGACCGACGCGGAGACCGACGCGGAGACCGACGCGGAGACCGACGCGGACGCGGAGCCGGAGGCCACGGCAAGCTCTGCCTACGCCCGCTGACCACGAAGCGGTTCCCCGACCCGCCGCAAGTGCCGCAGCGCCTCCGCGTACGACCTGAGCAGCCCCGTCTCGTGGTACGGGACACCGATCTCGGCGCAGTACTCCCGCACGATCACCTGCGCACGGCGCAGATGCGGTGTCGGCATGCTCGGGAAGAGGTGGTGCTCGATCTGGTAGTTGAGCCCGCCGAGCAGGAAGTCGGTCAGCACCCCGCCCCGGACGTTCCGCGAGGTCAGTACCTGACGCCGCAGAAAGTCTGGCCGCTCCTCGCCCGTCAGCGTCGGCATCCCCTTGTGATTGGGCGCGAAGGTGGACCCCAAGTAGACGCCGAAGACGGCCTGGTGGACGAGGAGAAAGGCCAGCGCCTTACCGGGTGACAGCACCAGGAACAGCGCCGCGAGATACAGGGCGATATGCGTCAGCAGCAGCGCGGCCTCGCTGCCCCAGTGCTTCATGGTGGGCGACCGCAGCGCCCGGATACTCGACACCCGGAGGTTGAACCCCTCCAGTGTGAGCAGCGGGAAGAACAGCTGCGCCTGATAGCGGCCGAGGAAACGCGGCAGCCCCGTGGCGGCCCGCGCCTGGTCCTGCGACCACACCAGGATGTCCGGCGCGACATCCGGGTCCAGCTCTTCATGGTTGGGGTTGGCGTGATGCCGGGTGTGCTTGTCCATCCACCAGCCGTACGACATCCCCACACCGAGATTGCCGAACAGCCGCCCCCCGACCCCACTCGGCCGACGCCTGCGAAACACCTGCATGTGCGCCACATCATGGGTGACCAGCGCCACCTGCCCGAACACGAACGCCAAGAACACCGCCACGGCCAGCTGCCACCAACTGTCGCCCAGCGCGAAGAAGGCCACCCACCCCCCGGCGAACGCCGCACTCACGGCCGACAGCCGCACCGCGTAATACCCCGGCCGACGCTTCAACAGCCCGGCTGCCACGATGCGCCGCGACAGCCGCGCGAAATCGCTGCCGGAGGGCGCTGCCGGGCCGGTGGGCGGGGGAGAGAACTCAAGGCTCGTCGTCATACCACCGAGTCTTGTGACCCGGCGCCCGCGCCGACAGCCGGTCCGCCCCCGGGCCGGATAGGGGGTTAGCGCCACCTGAGCGGTCCGGCCGGCCCCCTCTCCGCCGCCTTCGGCGGTTCTTCCCTACGCGCGTGGTCATATGCGGGCCGCGTACGGAGGGGCCGCGTACGGAAGGGCTGTGGCACGGAGGGGCCGCGATACAGGCGGACGGCGATACAGGCGGACCGCCGTACACACGGACCGCCGTACAGACAGATCGCGGTACAGACGGACTCGCGCGACTCACCCGCCCGGAGCCCGGCCGTCCCCTCCGGCGGTACCTCCGTCGGGGCCCTGCCCAGGCCCCTGCCCAGGTACCTCCCCGGCGGCCTCGCCCGGCCAGCCGGGCGCGCCGCTCTGCCGGCTGAGGACCGGCAGCGCCCGCACCAGGTCGGGGGGAAGGGCGAGCCCCTCCTCGGTGGAAGGGTCGACCGCCAGCCACAGGTCGTCCGCCGGCCAGTTCGCGGCCAGCTCGACGACGGGCATGCGGAGCGCGGTGGCAGGGTCTCCACCGGCTGCCAGCAGCGCTTCCTCGGTCGTGAACAGGGGGACATACCGATTGCCGTCCTGTTCGATGACCGGCAGGGCGATAGCGCCCTCGGGACGCTCCTCCTCGCCCTCGGCCGGTGGCGCCTGCGGCAGCAGGCCCACGCTGGTCGCGAGCTCCACCAGGGCGGTCTGGGTGGCCGCCGCCTCCTCCGCGGACTGGCCTCCCTCGGCGGAAGCCGCTTCGTCCGGGGGCGGGTTTTCGTCGGGGGTCGAGGTGCTCATGGCTCGTCCTCTCGTCGGCTTCGCTCACCGGGCACCCGCTCGATATGCGTGGGCACGGGGTTTGCCGCGGTCGCCGCCGGGTGCCGCCCAGCGACACGGGGCCGGGGCAAGCGTGGCAATACCTCCAAGGCTAGGCCGCCCCACGATCTCCGCAACGTTCCCGATCAGCGGACCGGAGAGGAGAGGACCGGCGAGTCATGAGGTATGTACGGCGCGTCGAAAACCCGGGCAGAACACCCCAGGGCGGACGATCAGGGAATCGTCATACGCACAGGGGAGACGTCGTCCGTTCAGGCCTGTACGGGTCCGTACGGCCCGTACGGGAAAGCCGTACGGACCCGTACAGGAATGCCGTACGGGTCCGTATCGGATAGACGTCCTCCGCCTACAGAAGGGATTCACCGTGGCTACTACACGTAACGCTCACACCGAGTGGGAAGGCGAACTGCTCAAGGGCATGGGGGAGGTCACCCTCGACTCCTCGGGAGTCGGCCACTTCCCCGTGACCTGGGCGTCCCGCGCCGAGGATCCCAACGGGAGGACCAGCCCCGAGGAGCTGATCGCCGCCGCCCACTCCAGCTGCTTCTCGATGGCCCTGGCAAACGGGCTCACCCAGGCCGGAAACCCCCCGACCCGGCTCACGACGAAGGCCGCGGTCACCTTCCAGCCGGGCACCGGCATCACCGGAATCCACCTCACCGTGGAGGGTGAGGTGCCGGGCATCGACGAGTCCGCCTTCAAGTCCGCAGCCGAGGACGCCAAGGTCAACTGCCCCGTGAGCCAGGCCCTCGCAGGCACCACCATCTCCCTGACCGTCGACCTGTCCTGACCCCACGAGCACGACACACGAGCACGACGCACAACGAGCACGACACACAACGAACGCGACCCCGCGAACGCCACACCATGCCCCCTCTCCACTGCGGTATGAGGGGGCATTGGTCTGCGAGGGGGCGAGTTCGGTTCGTCGCCACGCGGCGACATTGATGTCACCTGGTGCGGTCCGCTTTGATGAGCGGCAGGAGGTGACATGTGGCCATCCCGAAGAAGGGCGCCAGGCCCATCACGGTTGACGGCGTCGACTACCGATGGTCCGTCCGCCGTAAGCCCACCTACAGCCAAGGGGTCTGCCATGCCCCGCTGAGTGTCGCGGTGGTACACGGTCACGAACCTGGTTCCGTCGCCGTCCTCCGCATGCCGCACGCCCACCCGAACAACTGGATGGGTGCCCCCGCCACCGCGGTCCGCCCTGCCGGAGTGGCCCGCGGCATCCGCTCCGCGCTCCGGCAGGGATGGAAGCCCGGCGAGCCAGGTCCGCCGTTCCTCATCGACCTCGCCCCTGCTCCCTGACCAAAAGGACGCGGCCGCAAGGCCGAGTTCAGGCGGGAAGGGCGGCTGTGGGCCGAGCAACCAGATGCCGGTTGATCAGCGTCTCCCAAGCGGTCGAGCTTGAGGAGTACGCACAGTGCGGATCTACATCAGCGCGGACATGGAAGGCGTCACGGGGCTCGTCGACGCCGACGACGTCCAGCCCGGCGGGCGGGACTACGAGCGCGGGCGTCAGATGATGGCGGAGGACGTCAATGCCGCTGTCCGCGGTGCCGTCGCGGCCGGCGCCACCGACATCGTCGTCAACGACGCACACGGCCCCATGCGCAATCTGGTGCCCGAGGCGCTGCACCCCCAGGCCCGCCTCATCCGCGGCAAGCCCAAGCACATGGGCATGCTCGAAGGCCTCACCCCCGAACACGACGCCATGATCTGCGTCGGCTACCACTCCCGAGCCGGCACCCTCGGCGTGCTCAGCCACAGCTTCATGGGGCACGAGATCGAGGACATCTGGCTGGACGGCCGCCCCGTGGGCGAGATCGGGCTGGCCCACGCTACCGCGGCGACCCTCGGCGTACCCCTGGTGGCACTCACCGGTGACGACAGCGCCTGTGCGGAGACCGCGGCATGGGACGACTCCGTCACCACCGTTGCCGTGAAGCGCGCACATGACCGCTTCACCGCAGAGCTGCGGCCGGCTGCTGAAGCACACCGGGCCATCGAGGAAGCGGTCATCGTCGGCCTCTCCGCCGACAAGCGGAAGGCACCCACCCCGACATCGGACTCGGCCACCCTCACCGTCCGTTGGCAGTCGTCCTCCGTGGCCTCCACCCTCCTGGGAATCCCCGGCGTCACCTCCGTGGACAGCCGGACCATCGAGACGCACGGCCAACTCACCTCCCTGTACCGTCTCTTCGGCATATGGATGCGGGTAGCGGCATCGCTCACCAACCAACCGCCGTATTGCTGAACGTCCTCCCATCGTCGGCCGGATCCGCCAGGCTCGCTCGCCCCCAGGTTTGGAAGGAAGATGCTCATGTGGTCGCGACTGCCGTTCGGTGACGAGTTGCGGGCCGGGCTCGGATCACCCGGCAGCTCGCGCAGGCTGAGCAGCAGCCCTCGCTCGCGTGTGTGGCGCGTTCAGCTGCCCGAAGCGCAGGTGGTGGTGAAGCAGCTCGTCGCCGGCCCCGACGCTGACGAGCGATACGCCCGCGAGGTGACCGCCCTCGGGCTCGCCGGGCGCGCTGCAACACCTGTGGTGCCCGCCTTGCTGGCCACCGACCCCGGCGAGCGGGTGCTGGTGCTGGAGCATCTGGACCACCGACGCCCCTCCAGTGACTGGATCGTCGACTACGCAACGGCACTGGCCCGCCTGCATGCCACCGCCCGCCCCGAAGACGTCGGAACACTTCCCCGTTGGCGAGGCCCGGACCAGGCCGACATCGACTCCTTCCTCGGGCTGGCCGCGGCTCTTGAGGTTCCTCTCCCGCCTGGCGTGCCCGGCGAACTCGATGACCTCGTGAGCCGACTCGGCGAGGCACCCGGGCATGCCCTGCTCCACGGCGACCCCTGCCCCGGCAACGACCTCCATACCGCCGCGGGAATCAGATTCATCGATTTCGAGCAGGCATCACTCGGCAACGGCCTGATGGAGCTCGCCTATCTGCGCATCGGCTTCCCGACCTGCTGGTGTGCCACGTCGCCGGCCGCACCACTGCTGGAACGGGCCGAGAGCGCATACCGTGCGGAGTGGCGCGCCGCGACCGGATCCGCACCGCAAGGTGATCTCGCCGACGCGTGCGCAGGCTGGCTGCTCCGGGGCGACGCGCTGGTCCAGAGGGCGCACCGCGAAAGCGCCGACCACCTGGCCCGGATCCCCAGTCGGGACTGGAAGTGGGGCACCGCGACAGCCCGCCAGCGCCTCGTCCACCGGCTCGGCGTCGTCAGCCACATGACCGCCGACCACACCTCCCTGCACGGCCTGAGCACCCTCAGCAGCCACCTGCGCCGTCAGATGCTCGTCCGCTGGCCCAGGCTCAAACCCCTCCCGTCGACGCGACCGTAGGCGCCGGCCGACACGACGGGAGCCTGACGGAGCCAGGGTCCGTCTTCACGGTCCCGTCGTTCGCGCCCGGATGTCACCGGAGGCATCCGCACGGGCCGGAATCTGCCGGCAGAGCCCGGCTGAACACGCCGTCGGGCGCGGAGCGGCGGAAGCGCGTGCAGACCGTCTGCCACGGCCCATGGCGTCCGGCAGGTCACGCCACGAGACTCCGGTACGGACCTTGTCGACCCTCCCCTTGACGGCTTGACGGCTTGACGGTCCGCCACCCGAGGCCGTCCGAGGCAGGCCCCCCCACGGCCCGCGGTATCAGCGTGGCGATCAACTCCAACTCCCCCTCACGGTCAGTGAGTTCACGGCGACGCGTCACCCCACCGTGATCCACCACCCGATGGTCTTTGAAGACGGCCCCTCACGGGAATCCCAGGGCGCCTCCCACCGTATGCACCACTTCGGTGGCTTGAGGGAGGAACCTTTTCGCGGTGCGAATCCTCCTATATGACGCACGGGTGTACGGATGTGCGCATGTACGCATGTACCCATGTGCGTCTGCGCACTCACGCACACCCTGCGTCATGCACGGCCTGACCATGACGAACGTCAACCTGTGCCGCCCAGGCGGTACTTGGGATCTGAGAGGTCTACTGAATGAAGATTCGCCGCGCCCTGACGGCCGCCGCAGCGGCTGCCGTGATAGCGCCCGCCGCCGTACTGGCCGCGCCCGCCGCCGCGTTCGCAACGGAGCCGGTGTCCGAGGCCGGTCCCCGCACGCCCGCTTCTCCCGACTCCCCCGACGCCGCAATACCGGCGGACCGGCCGTCGGATTCCGCAACGAGCGGCGGCGGAACGGGTCACCCGGACGAGCCGCGGCGCCCGGGCGAAGCCGCTGCCGGCGGCCCGGCATCCCAGGACCGCGACGGGGCCGCCCGTACTGCCCCGGGGAAGCCGTCAAAAGCCGCCAAGACTGCCGAAAGGAGAACTGGGGGGACCACCGGCGCGCGGGGTGCCACCGGTGGAGGCAAGGACGCCGGTGATTCCGAAGGTGCGGGTCAGTCCTGCGCGTTCGAGTCCGACCAGTTACAGGCGGCCGTCCGCGGGCTGCCGCGCCGGCTGACTGCGGGCGGCGCCTGGACCCCCTTCTCCATGACGCTCACCAACACCACCGGCAAGCCCCTGGCGGAGGTCCAGCCCTTCCTGCTCGTGTCCTCCGCCGAAGATGTCGACCGGCCGTACTGGGAGCTGGAGACCGAGTACCGCGACGCCAAGACGGGGCAGTGGAAGACCTTCCATGACGCGGAGCCCGACGAGCTGTTCGGCTCCTTCGCCGTCGGTCCGCGCAGCACCCTCACGCTCCAACTGCGCACCCGCGTGGTCAAGGACGCCAAGCCCGGCACCGGGTACGCGCTCGCCGCCGGCGACTACCGCAACCGCGACGGTTCCTGTGGTTCGGCCAAGGAAGCCTGGTACGACTTCACCATCCTCCCCGCGGGCGCGAAGCCGACGCAGCCGGGTGAGCCGGGCAAGCCGGGTGGCACCGCCGAGCCCGGCCAGAGCGCCGCGTCCGGCGGCAGTACGGGTGGCTCCGGTTCCACCGGTGGCCTCAGCCCGCAGGGCGGCGCCCACCTCGCCGCGACCGGCTCCTCGTCCGCGCTCCCGGCGATCGCGCTCGCCGGCGGAGCCGCGACGGTGCTCGGCGGGGGTGCGGTCATCGGCGTACGCCGCCGGAAGGGCATGGCCGGTCCGGGCGCCACGGACATCACCGCGTAAGCCCCACCCTTCCTCCAAGAACCTGATAACCCAAGGATCCACGGCCTGAGAACTCCATGACACGGGAAACGAAGGCTCCAAGGGTCCGACGAACCGGAAAGAGATCTTCATGAAACTGCGCCGCGCCCTGTCGGTCTCGGCCGCGACGGCCGCCCTGCTCCCCGTGGCGATGGCCGCCGCGCCCGCCGCCCAGGCGGCCCCTGCCGCGGACATCCCGAAGTGCTCCGACCTCGGGCAGCCCCACAACAACACCTTCGTGGGCCGCACGTTCGGCATACCCAAGTCGATCACTCTCGGCACTCACTGGACGACCTACACCGCCACGCTCACCAACGCCTCGGCGAAGGAGCTGAAGTCGTTCGAACTCAGCGCCAAGCTGGGCAGCTACATCTACAACGAGGGCGAGCGCGACCTGAGCCCGTACGGCGACCTTGAGTACTGGGACACCTCGCAGCGCGCCTGGAAGACGCTGCGCCAGGCCGGCGGAAACGCCGGCGGCATCATCCCCGGCCCGAAGACGCTGAAGCCCCGCGAATCCGTCCACGTGCAGCTGCGGTTCAGGGTGAGCACAGACCTGCCCCTGGACCAGACGTACGACGCGTTCACCGGCCTCACCGGCACCTTCGTCGACCGCTACAGCGACACGGACTGCACGGCCCGCGGCGACGCCGACGGCGGCTTCTCCCCCCGCAAGGACTGAAACCTGCGGGGCGGGCTGCCGCCGCCGCGGCCCGACGGCGGCAGCCCCTAGGGGCCGTGTCTGAAAATTGATCTTGTCGTCGATCGCGGTGAGTTGACGGACGCGGCGCGGGAGCGAAGAGCACCGCTGTACCGCTGTACCGCTGTACCGCTGTACCGCACATCGCCGCGCTCTTGCTCTCGCTCCGCGAGCACCGAACGTGATCGAGCCTTAGGGTGGTCCGATGCCGCTTGTGGAAGTTACCTATGCGCCGGGTGTCGATGAACCGAAGCTCCGTGAACTGGGTTCGGTGCTGCCGCACTTGGTGTCCCAGGCCGTGGAATGTCCCGAGGAACCGTACGACGGGGACTTGCAGCCGGGAGATGTGGAGATTCGCTTCCGGAGGCTGGGGCCGTTGGACCGGAGCGGTTTGGATGTGGTGATCGAGGTGAGGTCCAAGTGGTTCGAGAGCAGGGCCGCCAACCGCCAAGAACGCGTGGACAGACTTCACCAGGACATCAGGACGGCGACCGGACTCCACGACTTCGGCGTCTACTTGTCACTCCCGACAGCCGCGTGGTCACAGGGCGACTGAAGCAGCTCAACTCAGCTCACCACGACCACCGCGAAATCCATCATCAGACACGATCTGATGGAGGTCGTGCGGGCAGGGTGAGCTGAGGTGCTCGAGGTGGGCCGGCCGGCGTAGTGCCGATGCCTGGCCAGTGCCGCATCAAGCAACGTTTGCCCTGTTCACCGTGGGTAAGCGTGGCGCGGGGCGATACCGTCCCGCATCGGCGGTGTGGGAGGCTGATCCGATGCCTGTATCCCTTCGACGCTTGGACGCCCGGCTCTTCCCTGCCTGGCTCGAACGCAGTCGAGACGAGTACGCCAACGACCTTGTCGCCATGGGGCAGACGCCCGAGGACGCATACCGGCACGCGGACGAAAGCATGGCTCGCTCTTTTCCCTCCGGTGCACCGGGCCCGGGGCATGTGGTCTTCGACGTGGTCGATGACGTCGGGGCAACCGTCGGCTACCTCTGGATCGGACCGGACACGAGCGACGACGCCGGCGCCTGGTGGATCTGGGACATCGTGATCGACGCTGACAAGCGTGGTCGGGGCTTCGGGCGCATGGCCATGGTCCTCGGCGAGGAATACGCCCGGGCGCAGGGCGCTCATGCTCTCGGCCTCAGTGTCTTCGGGTTCAACACGGGTGCGCGCGGCCTTTACGAGTCGCTCGGCTACGAGACGACCTCGGTCAAGATGCTCAAGAGACTCGGCTGAGGTTCAGGCGACGTTCGCTCTGTCGACGAGGGCGCCACAGCGGGAGATGCATAAAGGATTCATATAAAGCCGCTATACTTCATGCATGAGTCGCCGAGACGCCGCGCACGGCGCTTCCGATGCCCTCGGGTCAGCCCTCTACGGTCTGGCCACCAGGGCCGTGAGACGCCTTCCCCGCGACATGAGCCTGACGTCCGCCGCCACCTTGGCCACCCTGGACAAGACCGGCCCGCGACGGATCACCGATCTGGCGGTGGCCGAGGGCGTCACCCAGCCCGCGATGACCGTCCTGGTCCGGGTGATGGAGGAATCCGGGCTGGTCGAGCGGAAGGGCCATCCGTCCGACAAGCGGGTCACTCTGGTGTGCCTGACCGAGGCCGGCGCGTCGTACGTCCGGACGCGACGCCAGGCGGGCGTCGACGCGTACGTGCGGTTGATCGACGAACTCACCGGTGACGAGGTCGAGGCCTTGGCAGCAGCCCTTCCGGCGCTGCTGCATCTGGCGGAGCTCGAAAGCCACGCCCGAGAGGAGTCGGACCGGTGACCGCGGCCCAGGCTCATGACCAGCCCATGAGCACTGCCCTGATACGTTCCGAGGCACGTCTGCTGGTCTCCGCCCTGATGTTCATCGCCCTGGTCGTGGCGGCGGTCGCCAGCCTCGGGACGCCGCTCATCACCAGCGTGGCGACCACGTTCCACGTCTCCCTCGACCGCGCGCAGTGGACGCTGACCATCGCCCTGCTCAGCGGCGCCGTCGCCACACCCGTCCTCGGCCGGCTCGGAGCCGGTCCGCACCGGCGGGCCACGATTCTCGCCACGCTGGCGATCGTCGTCGTCGGCAGCGCGCTCACCGTGCTGCCGCTGCCGTTCGCCTGGCTGCTCGTGGGCAGAGCGGCCCAAGGCGCCGGACTCGGTCTCACGGCGCTCATGATGGGCGTGGCCCGCGACCATCTTCCCGAGGAGCGCAGCGCGGCCACGATCGCCCTGATCTCAGTGGTCTCCATCATCGGAGCCGGCGTCGGCTACCCGCTGGCCGCGCTGCTCGCCGAGTTCGGCGGACTGCGGGCCGCCTACGGCCTCGGCCTGCTCGTCACCGCAATCGCCTTCGTGACCGCGTGGCGCTCCATGCCCGCAGCTCCCGAAGGCCGCTCCGCTCACGTGAACGTGGCCGGTGCGCTCGTCCTGGCGGGTGGACTGCTCCTCGTCCTGTTCCTGGCCGGCGAGAGGAGCCTGTGGAGCCGACACCTCGCCGTGGCGGTGACCCTTGCCGTCGCCGCCGTACTCCTGCTCTGCGTCTGGACCGTTTCCGAACTGCGAACCAAGACGCCCCTGGTCGACGTCCGGGCGGTACGGCACCCGGCGGTCGCCGGGGCGAACATCGCCATGTTCGTCGGCGGGAGCGGCATGTACCTCCTGCTCACGCTCATCACCCGCTACGCGCAGACGCCGCACAGCGCCGGCTACGGCTTCGGACTGACCACCTTCGTGGCGGGGCTGGTCCTCATCCCGTTCTCCGTGCTGGGGTTCGTCGCCGGCAAGCTCACGCCGCGGGTCCGCGAACGGATCGACGGCCCCCTGCTCCTGGCCGGCAGCGCCGCCATCGTCGGTGGCGGGTTCGTCCTGTTCGCCACCGCCCGGTCCAACCTGGCCGAACTGCTCGCGGCCATGGGCGTGCTGGGCTTCGGCGTCGGCAGCTTCTCGGCCGCCATGCCCGGCGTCATCCTGGCCGTCACCCCCAAGAGCGAGACGTCGAGCGCCATGAGCTTCAACTACGTCGTCCGCAGCGTCGGGTACTCCCTGGGCAGCGCCATCGGCGGTCTGGTCCTGGCCGCCGGCACCGCCACGGGCCGCCTCTTCCCGAACGACGACGCCTACACGACCGCGGCGCTGGTCGGCGTCGCCGCGATGGCGATCACGACGATGGCCGGCCTCGCCCTCGCCCGCCGACGCTCACCCGAGACCGATCCGACCACAGCCCCAGTCGGTGTGCCGGGCCTGGGCCGGTCGAGTCGAACCGGAAGCTGAGGATCAGCCGTCCGACTTCGACGCCGTCTCCGTCGGCTCGCTGACCCATAGCGCGCCGTCCATGGATCTGAGCATGCTTCTGATCATCAATTCCGAACACAGGAGGTACCGTGGCCAAGGGCTATTGGGTCAGCGTCTACCGCACCATTGCGGATCCCGAGAAGGTGGCTGCCTACGACAAGCTGGCCGGTCCAGCCGTCGAGGCCGCGGGCGGGCGGCTGCTCTCCCGCGGCAGCCGGGTCGTCGCACACGACGCCGGAATCGCCGAGCGCACCGTCCTGATCGAGTTCGACAGCTTCGAACAGGCGGTCGCCGCACGTGCGAGTGCGGCCTACCAGGAGGCGCTGGCCGCACTCGCTGACGGCGTCGAGCGCGACTTCCGCATCATCGAAGGCCTCGCCTGACGATCGAGGCTGCGTCGGCGACGAAATCGAGGCTGCGTCGGCGACGAACACGAAGCCGACTGCGGGGATCACCCCGGCTCGTCAGTGCGCCGCACTGTCGCGAACAGCGTCAGGCCAGTGGCATCGGCGGTGATGTCCAGTCCGAGCGGGGTGGGACGGAGAGCGTCAGATCGGGGCCTGCGCGGCTTATTGGCTCTTCTCGGTGATCATGTTGATCAGGCCCTGGGCCGTGTTGTGCTCGGAGTCGATCCCCGGAACCGCTCCACCTTCGAAAGTGGTGACCTCGGCGCTGCGGGGGAACATGGCCTGCTCGTACTCGGTGAGTGCGGCCTCGATGTCGTCGGGGCGGGCGGCGAGGGCCTTGCCGAGTTCGGCGCCGTCGTACATGGCCAGGTTGGCGCCGTCGCCGTTCGGGGGCGCGAGGTGGGCGGCGTCGCCGAGCAGGGTGACCCCCGGCACCCGGTCCCACCGGTGCCCGGTCGGCAGAGCGTACTGGGGGCGCAGGACCGGCGCTGTGTCGCCGTCGGTGATGAGCGTGGTGAGTTCCGGTGCCCAGCCGTCGAACTCGCGCGCGATCCGGGCGGTGGCCGCGGCGGCATCGGTGAAGTCGATGGCGGCGAACCAGTCCTGTGGCCTGGTCAGCGCCACGTAGGTGTGCAGGGTGTCGCCGTTCTCCCGGTGAGCGAAGATCTCCTTGCCCGGCGAGGGCGCGATCAGCAACCCGCCACCGACCGCTTTCGCGGCGGCTGGGTGGCGGGTGTCGGCGTGGAACAGGTACGTCTCGACGACCGACGTGCCGGCGTACTCGGGTGTGGCGGTGGTGAGCAGTGGCCGTATCCGTGACCAGGCACCGTCCGCGCCGATCAGCAGGCTGGTGACGACGGTGCCGCCGTCGGCGAACGTCACCTCGTGGCGGCCGCCGCCGAGGGCGCGGGTGCCGCTGGCCTTGTGCCCCCATCGGACGGTGCCGGCCGGGAGTGAGTCGAGCAAGATCTGTCGTAAGTCGCCGCGTTGCACCTCGGGGCGTCCGCCCATGCCGTCGTCGACCTTGTGGAGCAGGACGGTCCCGTCCGGGTCGAGGACCCGCGTCGCCTGGCGGCCCTCCAGGACGATGGCGTGGAACTCGTCCATCAGGCCGGCCGCCTTGAGGGCGATCTGTCCGTTGTAGTCGTGGATGTCGAGCATCCCGCCCTGCGTGCGCACCGTCGGGGAGGACTCCGCCTCGTAGACCGTGACCGGGATTCCGTGGACGTGCAGGACGCGGGCAAGAGTGAGTCCGCCGAGTCCGGCGCCGATGATCGTGACGGGCATGTGCACGGTGGCTCCTGGGGATTGGGGCCGCCCAGTGAGCTCCGGCCGGCCGTCTCTGGAACCGTGCCGGACCTCGCCGACAAGCCACCGACATCGAACCGGCAGCCGCCGATGGATGACCGACACCGCGCATCAGTCCCGACACCCACCCGGAATGGGGTTCCGCTCGGCATCCGGGTCGAGCGTGCTCATGCTCTCGTTCTCGCATCGCTCCCCGAGCGACGAAGCCCGGCCTGCACGGAGGTACAACGAACGGCCCGACGGGCGCGGTGGCCGGCCGACATGATCCAGGATGCGTGAGCGAGGGGTGCCTCCCGTTCTCGCGTACATCGGCTGTTCGCGCGAGCGTGCGACTCCCGATCTCGTGTCGAAACGACGTCACAACTCGCGTACACAGTCGGCCAACAGAAGCGCGAGGGCGGCCAGGACAAGCACCACAACCGGCCGCGCGCCGCCGGTGAGGACGGCGGGGACGTCGGCGGGGCGGGCCCGGCGCAGCGCGTACAGGCCGAAGGAGGCGAGCACGGCCGGCGTGCACAGCCCAAACACCGCGGGGCGGCCCCTCGACGGCAGCTGTCCCGTCTCACTCAGTGCGCTTCCGCTCGGCACCGTGGGGCCCCAAGAGCGCTACCGTCCAGGCAAGCGCCGGATCACCAGCTACTACAGGACGGGCACCCTGGACGGCTGACCTGTGTCATCGAAGCCGCGTTTTCCCTGGTGGACGAGCTGCGCCGGGTACCTGTGTACCGGCCGGTCCTCCCGGGCCGCTCCCCGGCCCCAGGCCAAATGGTGCAGCAGGATCCAGGACCCAGCTGACTGGGTCCTGGGTCCCCCGTTTTCCCTGGCAGAGAGACCTAGGAGTCGGCTGGGTCCTGGGTCCAGGCCCCGGTTCGTCCGTACCGGGTTCCAGCGGTCCGCTCCGGCGATACCGTGGTCAGACCCTAGGGGGCAGATTCGACGATGCGCACCGCCGCGGCCAGTGGCAGGTCCCACGGGTAGCCCTCGGGCCGCCCCTTTCCTGGCTCGTTCGGCTCGAAGCCGCCGGGGCCGTAGAGCACTGACACCCCGGCGTTCCGCAGGGTCTCCAGCGACCGTACGAACTGCGGGTGTTGAACGTAGGCGGCGTTCACGCACGGCATCGCCACCGTCGGGATCCTCTTGCCGATGCCCTCGGCGACCACACCGATGACGAAGTGGTTCGTCAGCCCGAGCGCCCAGTGATTCATTGAGTTGAAGGTGACCGGGGCGAACATGATGACGTCTGCCTTCGGCCAGACGTCCACCTCGGTCGGCTGCTTGTACTCGGAGCGCACGGGGTGACCTGTCAGGTCCTCCAGCAACGACACTTCGCTCTTGAGCCACCGTGCGGATGTCGGGGTCAACCCGACGCACACATCGAACCCCGCCGCCTGGGCGCGGCGTACCACGTCGGGAAACTGCTGAACGGGCGGGGCAGCGGAACCGAACAGGGAGAGAACGGGGCGACTCATTGTGCTATCCGACCACAGACCCCCTCCCCGGAATGGGTCGCATGGGGCGCGGAGCGGGGGTTCGGCCCGGTGGCGCTCCACGTAGGACTCGTCCCCAGTAGCTGCAAGGAGTGGGAGACGCCATGCCACGCACCGTACGACCGGGCACCGGCACATACCGGCAGACAGCACGCCATAGGCTGCTCGCATGATCCGTGCAGTGGCCTTCGACGTCGGTGAAACCCTCATCAGCGACGACCGCGGGTGGGGCGTGTGGGCCGATTGGCTCGCTGTGAAGCGACACACGCTGTCTGCTCTGGTCGGTGCAGTCGTGGCGCAGGGCCGGGACAACGCGGACGCGCTCCGGCTCGTACGCCCGGGCATCGACATTGAAGCCGAGCGGGCCGCGATGGAGCAGGCGGGCAGTGGTGAGTTCCTGGACGAGTCTGACCTGTATCCGGACGTCCGTCCCTCCCTCGCAGCGCTCCAGGACGCCGGGATTCGTGTGGTCGTGGCCGGCAACCAGACGCGTCGTGCGGGGGAGTTGCTGCGCGCGCTGGGTCTGCCGGTGGATGCCCTGGCCACCTCTGGGGAGTGGGGCGTGGCCAAGCCGGCTCCGGAGTTCTTCGCCCGGACCGTCGACCTCGCCGAAGCTGCTCCCCATGAGGTGTTGTACGTCGGAGACCATCCGCAGAACGATGTGCTGCCTGCCCGCGAGTGCGGGCTTCGGACGGCGCACCTGCGTCGCGGTCCGCTCGGCCATCTTTGGGCGGACAGTGCGGAAGCGGAAGCCGCTGACTGGCGGCTCGGGAGCCTGACGGAACTGATCGACGTGGTACGGGCACAGTGAGCTGAGCGTCAACTACGCGGCTCGCATGCGGGATGCAGACACAGCGTTTACGTAATTGGTCCGTGGCGGCGCGAGTACGGTCCGGAGTGGCCGCACCGAACGGAGGCCACCGTGCCCAGCATCGTGTACCGCGGGGTAGGCCCCCGCATCGCTTACGAACGACGCATCGCCCGCCTCACGCAGGCTGAACTGGCCCGATCCGCCGGCGTCGCTCTAGGCACCTGCGGAAGATCGAGCGCGGCGAGCGCGGCATCTCCGACGCCGTACTGGAAGCTGTCGCCGGCGCCCTGGACACCGACCCGGCGTGGCTGCTGCCGGACAACGAGCGTCCGGACGATCGCGTGCACCAGGCGATGCCGGATCTGTCCGCGGTCCTCGCGATGTACGAGGCCCCGGAGGATGGCCCGTGCCGTGCGCTGCCGGACCTGGCTGGGCCGGCTGCCTACGGCGAGCTTGTCGACCTCAAGGCGTTGCTCCGCGGGCATATCGCGGTGCTTTGCCGCTCGTCCGAGAGGCAGCCGACCTTCTGTGGCGCGGCAGCCTCGATTGGCACCGCCGGACAGCCCGGATCGCCGGAATCGAGCGACAGGTGGGGCAGGGCCTCGGCGACAGCGACTTCAGCGCCCTTGTGCAGGTTCAGCTGCTCGCCCGTGACTGCCGCTGGTTGTTGGATGAGTGCACTACGAGGCTGATTCCGTGAGTTCCGGGCAGCGGCGTAGCGGAACCCGCGTGTTCACGTACTTCATCTGTCCCGTGGTCGTCGCCTTCCTGCTCGGCGTCCGTGTCCACGGAGGGCATCGGCAGCTGTGCACCTGAAGCCCCCGTGACGCTCCGACCCCCGGGCGCCACGGAAAAGGCGGCCGCCGCACCCTTCACCGTGGCGCCGGTCGACCACCCCGGACGGACCGGCCGTAAAGGCGGGCCGACCGGGGCAACACTCATCAACAAGGCACCAGGAGGAACCATGTACGCGACTGCCCGGAACGACGGTGGTGACAAGCTGCCCGGCGAGCCGTACCCCGGGCCGCACCCGGCGCCGACGCCCAATGGTGGGCCCGGCGTCCCCAACCCGCCCAAGGCTGCCGGACAGTGATCAGCGAGCCGGGTAAGGGGAGCCCCGGCCTCGACGGGCTGGGGCGTGCCCTCATGTCTGTGGGTGCGCTCTCTTCCGACTGGGCCTCCGCGTACGCCGCCGTGCCCCGAAGCGCCGTTCTGCCGGATGTGATCTGGCCGTTCGACATGGAGACCGGCCGGAGCGTGCCGGTGTCCAGGGCGGAGGACCCGGACAGGTGGCAGGAGTTCGCGAATGCTGACGCTCCGATCGTCACGCAGTGGGACGACGGCACGCACACCGGCCGCGAACCGGGTGAGGTCCCGACCAGCTCCGCGTCCATGCCCTCCGTGGTGTTCCGGATGCTCCAGGACCTGGACCTCCACCGAGGGCATACGGCGTTGGAGATCGGCACCGCCACGCTCTGGAACTCCCTGCTCATGGCGCACCGTGCCGGGCCGGGGCACGTCACCACGATGGAGGTGGACAGGGACCTGGCCGAAGCGGCCCGTGCGACGGCCGAGCGGTTCGGCAACTCCGTGCGGGTGGTGCACAGCGACGGCTTCCAGGGTTACCCGGAGGGGGCGCCGTACGACCGGATCATGGCTACCTGCGGCCTGCGGTCCATCCCGTTCGCGTGGGTGGAGCAGTGCCGGCCCGGGGGCATCATCGTGGCCCCGTGGGGGACGAACTACTCCCATGGCGATGCCGTCGCCCGCTTGGTGGTTGCGCCCGACGGCAAGAGCGCGTCCGGCACGTTCACCGGCCCTGTGGAGTTCATGAAGCTGCGGGCGCAGCGTCTCGTCCCCCTGGCGCACTCCGAGTACGTCACGGGGAGCGTGGCGGAGGGCGACGAGTCATCCACGACGCTCACCGAAGCGGTATTCGCCGGGGGGCAGTTCAGCCCCGAACGATTCGCCATCGGGCTCCGTGTACCGCGGTGCCGGCACGTCGTAGCGGAGATGCGCGACGGCGCACGCGCTGTCTGGTTCTACAGCTTGAGCGACCTGTCCTGGGCGTGTGTGCAGTTCCGCGACGGAGATACGGCACGGGTCTGGCAATCCGGTCCCCGGCGTCTCTGGGACAGCGTGGAGAACGCTTTCCACTGGTGGCTCCACCAGGGCACGCCGGACCACACCCGGTTCGGGCTGACGGTCACCGTCACCGGTGAGCGGGCGTGGCTGGATGACCCTGCCGACTCGTGGGCTTGCTGAGCGGGCGGGCGGGCCTGGTTCCGCAGCAGGGTTGGCAGACGACCGTCGAGCGCGGGCGATGAGCAGCCGGCGGTCGAGGGCCGGGGACGCCGAGCGCGGTCGATGAGCAGTCGGCGGTCGGGGGCGGGGACGTTCCCGTTCTCGATACGCGAGACCGATTGCCGGGGCCACTCCGCCAATTCCTTCCGCGTGGACGAATTCCGATGCCTGCCGAATTTCTGTGGAGATCGGCTCAATGAGTGGCTTTACCGGAGCGGACCGGCATGCTGCACCAACGTTCCGAAGCAGCCCTGTATCCCTTGGACGTTATGTGAGGCGATGGAAGGCTGGAGACGATGTTCGGGCGAAGGAAATTCCTCATGGCCGGTGCCACGGTCGGTGCCATGGGGGGTGCGGCCATGCTTTCCCGGGGTGTTCTGGAAGCTCAGGATGCGTCGCAGGCGCACGGGACAGGGTCTGCGGACTCCCCGGTGCCGCAGACTCCTCCGCTGGAGAGGTACGTCGACCCGCTGCCTATGCCGATGACAGCCATTCCGGATCCTTCCGTCTATCCCGGCGCCGACTATTACGACATCACGATGCGGCAGGGCTCATGGCGCTTCCACCGGGATCTCGGGCCGGCAACGGTGTGGGGTTACTGGGCCGCGAACCCGCACGATCCGCGCAAGGCGATCGGCATGGGCTATCTGGGGCCGACCCTCAGTGTGACCAAGGACCGCCCGACGGTCGTCAAGTACCGCAACGAGCTGCCGACCACCCACCTGTTCCAGTTCGTGATCGACCGCATTCGCAACGGGGACGGGCAGCTGGCGCCGACCGCTCCGGCGCCCTACAAAAGCAAGCCGCCCTTTCCCTCGCATATCAATGTGTGGAACGTCGTACACCAGCACGGCGGTTTCACCGCACCACAGTCCGACGGTATGCCGCTCCAGTCGTTCAGCCCGGACGGATTCCATGCCGAGTCCTACACCACCTTGGACCCGAGCCGGGTCAAACCCAACGAAGCGATCTCCGGCTACACCAACCACGAACGCTCGTGCATGCTCTGGTATCACGACCACGGCATGGGAATGACCAGCGTCAACGTCTATGCGGGTCTTGCCGGTCTCTACCTCGTTCGGGACCCCGCGGACGAGCGGCTCGGGCTGCCGCGAGGCGAATTCGAGGTCCCGCTCATCCTTCAGGACCGGTCCTTCCACCGGGACGGCTCGCTCGCCTACACCATGGCCGACAGGGAAGGCGAGGACACCCCGGTCGTCAACGGGAAGGCGTACCCCTTCCTGGCCGTCGAGCCGCGGCGCTACCGGCTGCGCATTCTCAACGCTTCGAACGAGCGTTTCTGGCGGCTGAGGTTCGACGTTCCCAGGGATGTACTGCCGCAGCCCACGCTGCCGTTCTGGCTGATCGGCACCGACGGCGGCTTCCGTGCTCCGTTGCAGATGCTGAACTTCCTGATCTCGCCGGCCGAGCGGTACGACCTGGTCGTGGACTTCAGTCAGATGCCCATGGGCACGAACATCACCTTGACGAACTATCACGCGCCGGTCCATTACCCGGGTATGCCCGGCATGGGGCCGGTGATCTCGGAAATCATGCAGTTCCGGGTCACCAAACCCTTGTCCGGAGGCGCGGACAGGACGACGCCGCCCAAGAAACTCCAGCTGCCGACGGCCGCACCCATCGTGCCCGAACCACACACCCGTCGGCGGGAATGGGTCACGTACCAGCACAAGCTCTTCGGCACCATGACGTTCAACGCGGTGCCCTTCATGGAGCCGTCCCAGGACTTCATCAAGGCGGGCTCGACCGAGATCTGGGAGTACATCAATCCCAACCACGACGCCCACCCGATGCACGTACACCTCGTCAACTTCCAGGTGTTGAACAGGCAGCCGATCGACGCCGCCGCCTACCAGGCGGACTACGAGAAGTGGCTTGACGGTGGCCGCAAACCGGAGGACCGACCGGTGTTGGCGAACTATCTCACCGGCCCGCCGATTCCGCCGGACCCGGACGAAGCACTGTCCGACAAGGACACGTTCAAGTCCTATCCGGAGACCGTGACCAGGATCATCATTCAGGAATTCGGCCTGCCGGGTACGATCGCGTCGATTCCGGGCAGTGGCGCCGAACTGCCGGCGACGTACGTCCACCACTGCCACATTCTCGAACACGAAGACGACGACCTGATGCGACCGTGGACGATCGTCGGCCACGGCGACCACAGCGGCGGCGACCACAGCGGCGGCGACCACGGCGGTGTCGCTCACGGCGGCGGCCACGGGCACGGCCACTGACGGATCGATCGACCCGCGTGTGTGTGCCGGTCCGCCCAAGGGGTCCGGACCGGCACTGACGCGTGCTCCCCGCCGGCCCGCATCGCAGGGGCAACCGATCATGAGCGAGACCGGGGGGAACGTGAACCGACCACTGCTGTTCCTCGACGTGGAACGGGCCACTCAACCCCTATGAGTCAACCCCTATGCGGCGGCCTCAGCAGGTCCTGAGGCCCTCCTTGAACCCGGACTTGTAGCCGTCCACAAAACCCCGGTTGTATGCGCCGAAGCCGCGTGACGAGCCGTAATTGTCGCTCCTGTAGCGGCAGCTGTCGCGGCCATCGGAATATCCTGTCCTGAACCCATCGCGGTAGCCCTCGGCGTAATTTGTTCTTGGCTGAGGGCGACTCGGGATCGTTATCTGTGTTGAGGTTTTCTGTGCAGCCGTCACGGTGTCAGTCGCAGCGGGTGCGGCCGAAGCCGAGAACAGGAGCGCTGTCGCGGCAACGGCCGGAATCGCGACGGCTGTGAGAATCCTCTTGACGGACATGACTTTTTCCTTCGGTCAGGCTGGAACAGGCTGCAATTGAACGTCGCGACGCCAGAGTGAGGGGCGCTTGAAGGTCGCTCACAGGAGTTCCATGCGTCGTGCAAGTGTCACTGGAACGACGAGACTCAAGGGCGTCGTCGTCTTCGATGGGGGCTTCGACTCGCGAGGAGGATTGCAGCCCGCAAATTACACCTTCTCTCTCCTTGATACGCCGCTTGGGTTGCTCTGTCTAATTCTGCGAAAGAAGCGCTGCCCCGGACCCAACGCCGGTGTCGGGCCGGGCTCTGCGGCCAGCTCGATGCAGGCGGCGCGTCGCCATTACCTCCCGCGTAATCGACCCGCCACTCCGCCACTCGGCAAGGTGAAGCCATCGGTTCACGGGCCGGCGCACTCCGGCCCGTGGGCCGGTTCCGGCACAGCGCCGTTCGGGATGTGCCAGGCAGGAGTCGTTGGTGACTCATGAGGAGCAGGAGGACGTCATGACACAGCAGGAGCAGCAGGAGCAGCAGGTTGCGCGGCAGTCCGTGGAGGCGGGGGAGCGGTACGCGGGGGCCGTTGCGCGGTACTTCGAGGCGTGGAATGCGACGGAGGAGGGGCCGCGGGCCAAAGCCGTGGCGGCGGCCTTCGGTGAGGACGCCACGTATACCGATCCGTTGGCCGATGTCGCGGGGCATGAGGGGCTGGTGGCCGCCATCGCGGGGGCGCAGGCGCAGTTCCCCGGGTTTGTGTTCCGGCCGTTGGGGGGCGTGGACGGGCACCACGACACGGCGCGGTTCGGCTGGGAGCTGGTCAGTGTGGCGGATGGGTCGGCGCCGGTGGCCGGGTTCGATGTGGTGCGGCTGGGGGCGGACGGGCGGATCCGGTCCGTCTTCGGGTTTCTGGACCGGGTGCCCGCGGTCTGAGCCCGCGGCCCGTCCACCGCGCCCCGGGCGCCGGAGCCGCGCCGTACCACCGGGAGTGGCCGCCCGCTACAGGCTCACTCCCCGCAGATACGCGACCGTCTCCGGATCGGCCGGCAGCAAGGTCTCCACGGCCAGTTCGGAGACGGTCACATCCATCGGGGTGTTGAACGTGGCGATGGTCGAGATGAAGGACAGCACGGTGTCGTCGTGTTCGAGCATCATGGGCAGGGCGAAGGGGGCGTGTTCGCCAAAGGCGGCCTTCTCGTGGCCGTGCGGGGGCAGGGGGTAGGCGCTCACCTCGTCGTAGAGCGCGCGCAGGGGGGAGGAGCGCATCAGGGCCAACTGGCGTTCCATCTGGGCGAGGAGGTGGCCGCGCCATTCGATGTAGTTGCGGATGCGGGGGGCCAGGCCGTCCGGGTGCATGGTGAGGCGCATGGCGTTCAGCGGGGGCTGGAGGAGGGCGGGGGCGACGCCCTCCAGCAGCATGGTGATGCCGCGGTTCGCCGCCAGTACGTGGTACGTCCCGTCGACCACCAGGGCGGGGAAGGGTTCGTAGCCGGTCAGGAGGCGTTCCATGCCGGAGCGCAGGGCGGCCATCGACGGGTCGTCGAGCGGGGTCTCCGGGAAGGTCGGGGCGTAGCCCGCCGCGATCAGCAGGGCGTTGCGCTCCCGTACGGGGACGTCGAGGTGTTCGGCGAGGCGGAGCACCATCTCCTGGCTGGGGCGGGAGCGGCCGGTCTCGATGAAGCTGATGTGGCGGGCGGAGGAGTCGGCGCGCAGTGCCAGTTCCAGCTGGCTGATCCGGCGCCGGTCGCGCCATTCGCGCAGCAGCGCGCCCACGCCCACGCCCGTGGCCGTCTCCGGCGAGGAAGCCGCAGCAGTTGTCATGGGAGGGACGGTAGCCGAGGGCCGGTGCCGGTGGGGCGTACGGGAGGGGCCGTGCCGTGCGGGCGCGAAAGTGTCGTCGGCGTGCCACGCTGGGAGGGGTGCAGCCGTCGCGGCAGTGGGCGGTGGTCACGGATAGGGATGCGGCGGTCACGAATAGGGATGTGGACGGGGATGTCCCTGCATGTCCGTGTGTACGGGAACCGGCTCGTCGGCAGCCGGGGTACGGGGAGAGGCGAGCGCCATGAATGCTCAGCTGGAACCGCTCAGCTTCAAGGAGATCGAGGACCGGCTCGCGGAGCTGCCCGGCTGGTCCGTCGAGGGCGGGATGCTGTGCCGTGGCTATGCCTTCCACGGGCATTTCCCGGCCGCCGTCATGGTCATCCATATTGCGCAGATCCAGGAGGAGTTGGGCCATCACGCCGATCTGACGCTGGGGTACAACCGGCTCGCGGTATCGGTGAACACCCACAGCATCGGTGGCCGGATCACCCATCTCGACTTCGGGCTCGCCCACCGGATCGAGGCGATCGCACCGGTGCACGGCGCGCGTTGATCCTGTGAGGACCTGGGGACCTGGGGACCTGAGGACCTGGGAGCTGAGGACTTGAGGACGTGGGGGCCGGGGGGGGTGTGGCCGCAGTCAGTGGAACGTCGCAGTTTGTGGAATGCCGTGTGCCCGGCGGCGCCGCCCTCAGCTCCCCGTGCGGGGCCGCACCACCACCCGCCCGGCGCGTGCCAGCTCCACGTTGAACTGGGCGCCGGACAGCAGCGACAGGTGGGAGAACCACAGCCAGATCAGGAACACCACCGGCCCCGCGAGCGACCCGTAGAGCCGGTTGAAGGTGCCGACGTACGAGGTGTAGACCGCGAAGGCGGCAGAGGAGACCAGCCAGAGGAGGACGGCGACCACCCCGCCCGGAGCCGCTCTGCGCACACCGCGGGAACTGGGCGGTCCGGAGCGGAACAGCACCATCGCCAGGACCGTGGCCAGGAGCAGCAGCAGGGGCCACTTCAGCAGGTTCCAGGTCGCCTCGCCCGCCTCGCCGAGCCCGATGGCGCGGCCCAGCGCGGTGGCGATCGGCCCGCTCACCAGCAGCGCCACCGCACTGCTGATCAGCAGCGCCATCAGCAGGAGGGCCGTCATGAGAATGCGCGGTGCCTTGCGCCACGGCGGCCGGTCGTCCTTGGTGCGGTTCATGGCGTGCAGGGCGCGGCGGAACACGGCCAGATAGCTGCACGACGACCACAGCGCACTGACCAGGGCGCCGCCCAGCACCACCCATGCCGCGGTGCGCTGATGCGCCATGCCGACCAGCGCCCGGTGCACGGTCGGGCCCGACTGGGCCGGGGCGATCGAACTGATCTGGTTGATGAGCTGCTCGGTGGCCGCCGGATCGGCGAGACCGATCAGCGACACCGTGACGATCAGCGACGGCAGCAGCGCCAGCACCGAGTAGTACGTCAGGCTCGCGGCCCAGTCCGTCACGTCGTCGTGCCACACCGACAGCGGTGTATGACGCAGTGCGGTGCGGCACTGGGCCCACGTCGGCAGCGCGGCCTGCTTCCTCGGCCCCACCGCCCCCAGTGCGCGGTCCAGCTGCGTCCGGTCCAGCCCGCGGCGCATACCGTTCCCGCCCATGTCGTATCCGTCCTCTCCGTATCGATCCGTCCTGCATCATCTCCCGGCACGGGGACCGCCCACGACACGGCGACCGTCCGGGGGCCCGCCTACTCCAGCCCGCGCGCCCGCTTGAAGCGCAGCAGCCCGTCCGCCAGGTCCACCACGGGATCCGGATAGTCGTACGCCGCGCGTTCCGGCCCGGACAGCTTCCACGGCTGGTGGACCGCGGCGCCGGCGAGAGCGGACAGCTCCGGTACCCAGCGCCGGACGTACTCGCCCTGCGGGTCGAACCGTTTGGCCTGGACGAGCGGATTGAGCACCCGGTTGGGCCGGGTGTCGGTGCCGGTCCCGGCCACCCACTGCCAGTTGAGCTGGTTGTTCGCCATATCGCCGTCCACCAGCAGATCCAGGAAGTGCCGCGCCCCCACCCGCCAGTCCACATACAGCGTCTTGGTCAGAAAGCTCGCCACCAGCATCCGGGCCCGGTTGTGCAGCCATCCCTCGTGCAGCAGTTGCCGCATCCCGGCGTCGACGACCGGATAGCCGGTGCGGCCTTCCTTCCACGCCGTCACCTCGGCCTCGTCGTACCGCCAGCGGTCGCCCTTGGTGCGGTAGTCGGCGCTCGCCGCGTCCGGCCGGGCCGCCAGCACCTGATGATGGAAGTCCCGCCAGGCCAGCTGCCGTACGAACGCCTCGGCGCCGGGGTCCGTGCGGGCCGACGCCTTGTGCACCAGCTCCACCGGTGAGAGGCAGCCGAAGTGCAGATAGGACGAGAGCCGTGAGGTGGCGTCGCCCGGCAGATCGTCCTGCCGGTCCTGGTAGTCGGCCAGGCCCGAGCGCTGCCAGGCCGTGAACCCCCGGCGGCCCGCCTGTTCGCCGCCCGCAGGAAGTGCGGGCGAGGGGTTCCCGTCCGGGCACAGGACCTGTGCCGACGGTACGTCCTCGGACCGCACCCCGGCCGGGACCCGTACGGACCGCGGCGCGGGCAGCACCGACCGCAGCCCCTCGGCCTGCCACCGCCGGAAGTACGGGGTGAAGACCGCGAAGTGGTCCTTGCCCGGCCCGGAGGGCAGCACCGCGCCGGGCGGCACCGCCGTGATCACCGCGTCATGCACCACCAGCGCACGCCCCGCCGCCGTCAGCTCGGCACCCAACCTCCGCTCCCTGCGCAGTGCATAGCCGCTCACCCCCGCCGCGAGATGCACCTCACCGGCTCCGGTCTCCGCCGCCACCCGGCAGGTCTCGGTGACCACGTCCCCCGTACGGATGACCAGCCGAGCGCCGCGACCGCGCAGCCCCTCATCGAGATCGGCCAGCGCATCGGCCAGGAACGCCGCCCGGTTGGGCACCATGAACCCGGCGTCGGCGACCCCCGTATCGACGACGAACAGCGGTACCACCTGCGTCGCGGAGCGCAGCGCGGCGTGCAGCACCGGCTGATCGTGCAGCCGGAGGTCGGAGCTGAACAGGCAGATCGCTACGTCCATGCCCTACGTCTACACCGAACCCGCGCCTCGCGAGCCGCCCGCGCGGGGTGCGCACCCTTCAGGCGAAGGGCAGACCGCGCCACGGCGAGGAGGGGTCCTGGGTGAGAACGCGGTGGATATGTGCGGCCTCCGCGTACTGCGGGCCGAACCAGCCGTTGTCGAACGCCAGCATCCGGCCCAGCGCATAGCCCGCGGCGAACTCCTCCCACGAGCCGTACACCTCCCTGGCCTGCGCACCGGCCCGCGCCACGGCCTGCTCGGCCTGCTGCGGCGCGCACAGCCGGGCGCCCAGGCCCCAGCGGACGAGGTTGACGGCATGGGCGTGGTCCAGTGCGACGAGGGACACGACCTGGCCGTCCGCCGGCAGCAGCCCGTCCGTGCGGAACCGCTCCTCGTACCTGGTCACGAGCTCGGGGACGGCGGGTGCGTCCGCGGCGTGGGCAGAGCCCGCCGCCGCTTTCCCGGTTTCCTCATGGCCCGTCGTGCCCGCCGTGCCCGCGGTGTCCTCAGGGGCGTCGGTCTTCCGGCCGCGGGCCCGCGCACGCAGCGCCGCCTCCGTCTCCGCCGGTACGAACTGGCCGCCGAGCAGCTGGTCCAGACGCTGCTGCCAGCCGGCCGGGTCGGTCACCGACCACTGTTCGCGCAGCGTCTGCGCGTCCGCGGCGTGGTCGAGGAAGGCCGTACCGAGTTCGTTCCACGGCACGCTGTGGTGCACCGCGATCGGCGCACCACATGCCAGCCCCTGGGCGACGGGACCGTGCAGCGGGCCGCCGAAGTGCGTGACGAGCAGTCCGCCGGGCCGCACTCCGAGCTGGGCACGCCGCTGCATCCAGGCGGCGCGGTGTGCGGGGGACGCGGCCAGATACGCGGCGCACGGCGTCCCGGGGTTGACCGCGAGCCGCCATTTGTCGTTCGGCCAGTCCTGCGCCAGCTCCTCCAGCGACACCCGGTCGAAGAACTGCTGGGGCTGCCAGGGCGGCAGCATGCCGCGGGTCAGGACGGGGATGCACTTGCCGCCCGCCGTCGGGTCGTCGTAGACCAGAAGGGGGTCCTGCCCCGGTTGCGGTGCCGCCAAATACAGGTCTTCACCGGCGATCGCCGTGATCTGACCGTCCCAGTCACCACGCGCCGTCGCCTCGTACAGCCGCCGCTCGGTGTCCGTCGGCGGCATCCATCCCGGAGTAGCCACAGGCGAGACCCTACGGTCAGGACCTGTCCCGCCGGAACCTGGGGTTACCGCGACGGCAAGGAGGATTGCACCGGCGCGACCCGTCACCCAGGCTCGGTGTCATGAGCCACGACGAACGGCCCGCGCCCGGGCACGGCCACGGCCACGGCCACCATGACAGTGCGCACATCGACTGGGAGGTGTTCGGCCCGGTCCTCGAACAGGGCGCCGAGCTGCACACGCCGGTCCACGAGCAGGCCGCGGTCTGGCTGGGTGAACTGCTCATGGCACAGGGCGGCGCCGGCTCCGAGGGGGTGCGCCGGGTGCTCGACATCGGCAGCGGGCCGGGCGTCGTCAGCTGTCTGCTGGCCCGTGCCTTCCCGGCCGCCGAAGTGGTCGCGGTGGATGCGAACGAGGCGCTCCTGGAGCGGGCGCGGGGCCGGGCCGGCCGCCTCGGGCTCGGGGACCGGGTCCGCACCCACCTCGCCGAACTCCCCGACGGACTCGACGCCCTGGGCGGCGCCGACCTCATCTGGTCGAGCAAGGCCCTGCATCATGTCGGGGACCAGCGTGCCGCGGTCGCCGCCCTCGCCGGTCATCTGCGGCCCGGCGGGCTGCTCGCCGTCGCCGAGGGCGGCCTCGCCGCCCGCTACCTGCCGCGCGACATCGGCATCGGCCGCCCGGGGCTCCAGGCCCGGCTCGACGCGGCCGGCGAGGCGTGGTTCACCGAGATGCGTACGGCGCTGCCCGACGCGGCCGACGACATCGAGGACTGGCCCGCCCTGCTCGCCGACGCGGGCCTGTGCACCCCGTGCTCCCGCAGCTTCCTGCTGGACCTGCCGGCCCCGCTGTCCGCCGAGGCGCGGGCCTACGTCCAGGAAACCCTGACCCGCGGTCTCGACCTGTACGGCGACCGCCTCGACGAGGACGACTTCACCACCCTGGCCCGCCTCACCGACCCCGATGACGCCGCCGGTATCACCCGCCGCCCCGACACCTTCGTGCTGTCCGCGCAGACCGTGCACACGGCCCGCGCGCAGTAGCCCACGGCCCGGCGGCCACCGGCCGGGCAGGACGCCGGGCGGCGGGCCGCGGCGCCGCCCATGACGTCACATCAGGTCCTGGCTTCCCGGGATCAGCCCTGATCCATCGGCTTCGGGTTGATCACGGCGAAGGTCGCGCCCTGCGGGTCGGTCACCACGGCCATCCGGCCGGCGACCATGTCGAAGGGCTGCTGGAGCGCCGCGCCGCCGGCCGCGGTCACCTTGGCGACGGTGGCATCGGTGTCCGCCACGGCGAAGTACACCAGCCAGTGCGAGGGGGTGTCGGTCGGCATCTGTTCGGACATCGGCTGCATGCCGCCCACCGGCCGGTCGTTCACCGTGAGGGCGTAGTAATTCTCGGCGCCTTCCATGGGGGCGCTCTCGATACCGAAGGCCGCCTTGTAGAACGTGGCGGCGGCGGACGGGTCGGTGGTGTTGAGCTCGTTCCAGACGAGGGCGCCGGACTCGTTGACGGTGCCGGCGCCGGGGAAGTCGACGGCCTGCCAGATACCGAACACCGCTCCGGTGGGGTCGGCCGCGATGCTCATCCGGCCGAGCGTCATCACGTCCATGACGGGCATCAACAGCGTGCCGCCGCCCTTGGTCACCGCTTCGGAGGTGGCGTCCGCGTCGGCGGCGGCCAGATAGGTGGTCCACACGGTCGGCGGCGCGGGCTGGCCGCCCATCGGGACGGCGGCCATGATGCCGGCCACCGGTTTGCCGTTCAGCATGCAGACGGCGTAGCCGCCGTTCTCCGGGGGCCCGATCTCTCCGGTCCACCCGAAGACGTCGGAGTAGAAGTCGATGGCGGCCTGCTGGTCAGGGGCCGCGAGATCGATCCAGCAGGGCGTTCCGGGCTGGTAGGGAGAGGTGACTTCAGGCATCGTGGCCTCCTCGCTGGGGGCACCTCCCATGCCGTGGGCACGGGGGAGGAGCAGGGCGGAGGGGTACCGGCCCCTGTCGGCATGCCGCCGGAGCCACCCCACACTCACCCTCCACACTTCCTGGCGTCCGCCCGGCCCGCCACTCGGGTACGCGGCGGCGCCGCCCGGACGAGCCGGGCGGCGCCGTCACCGGGCGTCGGTCAGGCCACGTCGAAGGTGGCCGGGTCCGGGCCGAGGCGGTTGCCGGTGTCCAGGCCGGCGAGGGCGGCGAGGTCGTCGTCGTCCAGCTCGAAGTCGAAGACGTCGATGTTCTCGGCGATGCGCGAGGGGGTGACGGACTTCGGGATGACGACATTGCCGAGCTGGAGGTGCCAGCGCAGCACCACCTGGGCGGGGGTCTTGCCGTGCTTGGTGGCCAGCGCGGCGATCGTCGCGTCCTCCAGGAGGCCCTTGCCCTGGCCGAGCGGCGACCAGGCCTCGGTCACGATGTTGTGCCGGGCGTGGAAGGCGCGGGACTCGGCCTGCTGGAGCTGCGGGTGCAGCTCGATCTGGTTGACGGCCGGGACGACGGACGTCTCGTCCAGCAGCCGCTCCAGGTGCTCCGGGAGGAAGTTCGAGACGCCGATGGCCTTGGCGCGGCCCTCCGCGTGGATCTTCTCGAAGGCCTTGTACGTCTCGACGTACAGGTCCTTCGACGGGAGCGGCCAGTGGATCAGGTAGAGATCCACGTACTCCAGGCCGAGCTTGCTGAGGGAGGTGTCGAAGGCGCGCAGCGTGGCGTCGTAGCCCTGCTCGGCGTTCCAGAGCTTGGTCGTGACGAACAGTTCGTCACGGGGGATGCCGGAAGCGGCGAGCGCCTTGCCCGTGCCCTCTTCGTTGCCGTAGATCGCCGCGGTGTCGATGCTGCGGTACCCGGCGTCCAGGGCATGACCGACGGCGGTGGATGCCTGGTCGTCCTCTACCTGCCAGACGCCGAAGCCGAGCTGCGGCATCGCGACGCCGTTGTTGAGCGTGATGGACGGAACCTTGCTCACGGGGGAATCGATCCTTACGTCGGCTTTCTCGTTCACGGATGTCAACGATCATCCGGAGTCGCGCATTCCCGCGTGTGCCGACGCGATGCGGAGAAAGCGGCGTGTTCTTGTGCGCGCCCCGTGGGCGGGGCCGGGTGGCCGTGCGCCGCCGGGGATGCGGGGCGGGCCGCGGCGGTGAGTTCGCAGAGGGTGAACGCACCGGCGCAGAGCACCACGAGCCCGGTGCACAGCTCCAGGGCGCCCAGGAGACCCGGGAGGCCGTCGGGAACCGCGGAGGCACCGGGGGAGAGGCCGTCGGCCACCGCCTGCCCGAGCCAGAGGCAGCCCCCGCAGGCGAAGGCCGCGGCACTGCCGGACCAGGCCAGGGCCAGCGCCGTACGGACCCGGAGCCGGGGCAGCAGGCCCGGCAGGACCAGGAGCAGCAGCCCGGCGGCGCCGGCGACCGAGTACAGGCCCTGGGACCAGTCCGCGGCGGCGGTGAGGACGTTGCGGCTGTCCGTATCGGTGGCGGCCACGCCGAGCGTCGAGCCCGTGCCCCACAGGATGCGGACGGTGCCCAGCGCCGCGAGCAGTACGGCCGCGGGCAGCAGGAAGATCCGCCGTACCGCCCGGCCGGCGGTGCCGGGGAGATCGTGCAGGGGGCGGCGCAGCAGACCGCCCCAGCGCTGGTGCGCATACACGGTGAAGGCGCCGAGCAGGGTGACGGCCTCGACGAGAAAGCCGCCGTAGACGACGCCGAAGACCCACGGCGCGAGGAAGTCACCGGTGGTCAGCGGGTTGCGGGCGCCCGTGACCAGGCCGGTGAGACTGCCGCCGACGAGGCCCGTCAGCAGCGGGAGGAGCAGTCCGGAGGCCATCCACAGGGGGAAGGCCAGGAGCCAGGCCGGGGCGCGGCGGCCGCCCGGCCGGGTGAGGGTGTGGGCCACCACGGCGGCGACGGCGTCGAGGAGGAAGGTGAAGGCATTGCCCGCGACCCAGGTGGCGCGGCTGACGCGCGGAGCGTCGATGACGCCGATGTCGAAGCCCAGCACCCACAGCAGCTTGAGGGCGAGGTAGGGAAGGCAGGCGACGACCGCGATCCGGCCGAGGAGAGTGAGGCGGCGGCTGTTCATGACAGCAGCCTCATCGGCCCCGGCGCGGCGGACATCCGACCCCTGGGCGATCCCGGTCCGCCGTACGGGGGAGCGAGGTCCGCCGGGCGGGGGAGCGTGGGGCGAGGTGAGGCCGGGCGGGGCGGCCGCATGTGCAGGCCGCCCCGTCCGTCACCCCTGGTACAGCGCGTCCACCTCGACCTCGTACGCCGTCTCGATGGCCTTGCGCTTGAGCTTCAGCGACGGTGTCAGCAGCCCGTGCTCCTCGCTGAACTGGTTGGCCAGTATCCGGAACGTACGGATCGACTCGGCCTGCGAGACCAGCGTGTTGGCGGCGACCACGGCGCGCCGGATCTCGGTCTCCAGATCCGGGTCGCGCACCAGGTCGGTCGGCGGCATCTCCGGCTTCTCCCGCATGGTCAGCCAGTGCGCGACCGCCTCCGGGTCCAGGGTCACCAGCGCCGCGATGAACGGCCGGTCGTTGCCGACGACGATGCACTGGGCGACCAGCGGATGCGCCCGCACCCGTTCCTCCAGGCCCACCGGCGAGACCGTCTTGCCACCGGAGGTGACCAGGATTTCCTTCTTGCGGCCGGTGATCGTCAGATAGCCGTCCTCGTCCAGCGCGCCCAGGTCACCGGTGGAGAACCAGCCGTCGTGCAGCACGGCATCGGTCGCCTTGGGGTCGTTGTGGTAGCCGTGGAAGATCTGCCCGCCGTACAGCCAGATCTCACCGTCCTCCGCGATGTGCACGGTGGTGCCGGGGACGGGGGTGCCGACGCTGCCGAAGCGGGTCCGCTCGGGCGGGTTGGCGGTGGCGGCCGCGGTGCTCTCCGTCAGGCCGTAGCCCTCGAAGATCCGCACACCGGCGCCGGCGAAGAACAGCCCGAGGCGGCGCTCCATCGCGGAGCCGCCCGACATCGCGTGCCGCACCCGGCCGCCCATCGCGGCCCGGACCTTGCTGTAGACGACCTTGTCGAAGAACTGATGCTGCATCCGCAGCGCGGCGCTCGGGCCGGATCCGGTGCCGAAGGCCTTGTGCTCCTGCGCCTCGGCGTAGCGGACCGCGATCTCGACGGCCTTGTCGAACGGTCCGGCTTTGCCCTCCGCCTCCGCCCGGCGCCGGGCCGCGGCGAAGACCTTCTCGAAGATGTACGGCACCGCGAGGATGAAGGTCGGCTGGAAGGTCTGGAGGTCGGGCAGGAGCGCCCGGGCCGCCAGCTCGGGCTGGTGGGCCAGCTTGACCCGGCCGCGGATCGCGGCGACCTGCACCATCCGGCCGAAGACGTGCGCCAGCGGCAGGAAGAGCAGGGTGGACGCCTCGTCGCCCGGCTTGGAGTGGAAGACCCTCTCGTAGCGGAGCACCATGTTGTCGGACTCGGCCACGAAGTTGGCGTGGGTGATCACACAGCCCTTGGGACGGCCGGTGGTGCCGGAGGTGTAGATGATCGTCGCGGTGGCGTCCGGGGTGACGGCCATGCGGTGGCGGTGCACCACGTCGTCGTCGATATGCGCGCCGGCCGCGGTCAGTTCGGCCACCGGGTCGGCGTCCAGCTGCCACAGCTTGCGCAGATGGGGGAGCCGGTCGATGACCGAGCCGATGGTCATCGCATGGTCCTCGTGCTCGACCAGGCAGGCCGAGACGCCCGCGTCGTGCAGCATCCAGAAGACCTGCTCCGCCGATGACGTCGGATACAGCGGGACGGACTGGACGCCGATCGACCACAGCGCGAAGTCGAACACGGTCCATTCGTAGCGGGTACGGGACATGATGCCGATCCGGTCACCGAACCGGACGCCCTGCGCGAGCAGGCCCTTGGCCAGTGCGAGGACCTCGTCCCGGAATTGTCCGGCGGTGACGTTCTGCCAGTTTCCCTCGTCGTCCTTACGCGCCAGCGCGACGCGTCCGGGATCGGCTTCGGCGTACTCGTAGACGACATCCGCCAGACCGCCGACCCGGGGCGCGGTCGCCAAAGGCGGGACGGTGAACTCGCGCAATGACCCAGCTCCTCGTGGTGTTGCTCACAAGGCCGCGACCGTACCCCAACGTGACGGGATCCGGCAGAGCCGTACCACGTGGCGAAAACGGCCGCACAGGATCTGGCCAACCGTCGAAATCGGGTTACTTCGGAGAAGCCTGGACATGATCCGACCGGTTCGACGCCGGACGATCACGACGCCGGGACCATATCTGCACCAAATCTCTGCACCTGACATCAAATCAGCCGGCCGTCCGGCGCGGAGCCCCGTGACCGGGGCTTCTCGGCACCTGGGCTAGGGGAGCTGGAGCCGGTCGCCGCCCGCCAGGATCGCGTCCGCGAGCGCCTCCGCCGGGCCCCGCGCCGCGCGGTCGCGCTGCCCGTACAGAAGAACGAAGTCCACTCCGCCGAGTTCCGGCAGCCCGGCACGTGGCGGAATAGCGACCAGACCTGGCGGGATCATGCCCTTCGTATGTGCCATAACGCCCAGTCCTGCCCGAGTTGCGGCGATCAGTCCGTTGAGGCTTCCGCTGGTGCAGGCGATCCGCCATTCCCGGCCCGCGCGCTCCAGCGCCTCCAGCGCCCGGGCGCGGGTCAGCGCGGGCGGCGGGTAGACGACCAGCGGGACCGGGCGCTGCGGATCGAGGCGCAGCCGCTCGGCGCCCACCCACACCAGCCGGTCGCGCCACACCAGCCGTCCGCGTGACTCCTCGGGTCGCCGCTTGGCAAGGACGAGATCGAGCCGCCCGGCCGCCAGCAGCTCGTGCAGGGTCCCCGACAGCTCGACGGTCAGCTCCAGGTCGACCTCGGGGTGGTCCCGCCGGAACCCTTCGAGGACCTCCGGCATCCGGGTCAGCACGAAGTCCTCGGAGGCGCCGAAGCGGAGCCTGCCGCGCAGCCGGGTTCCGGCGAAGAAGCTCGCGGCCCGCTCGTTCGCCTCCAGGATCGTGCGGGCGAAGCCGAGCATCGCCTCGCCGTCCTCGGTCAGCTCCACGGCATGGGTGTCCCGGGCGAACAGTCTGCGTCCGGCGGCCTCTTCCAGCTTCCGTACGTGCTGGCTCACGGTCGACTGCCGCAGCCCGAGCCGGTGCGCGGCCTGGGTGAAGCTCAGCGTCTGTGCCACGGCGAGAAAGGTGCGCAACTGCGCGGGTTCGAACACGGGCCCTCCCTGTCGGCCGTCCGCTCTGCCACCCGCGTCCGCGTCCGTTGTCTGCGTCTGCGCCTGCGCCTGCGTATGCCGTCCGCCTCCGCGGCCTCGCGCGGCGGGACGCCCATCGTGCCGGGCGGCTCATCGCGAAGCGTAATAACAGTGACCACGGTAAGAGGGGTTCCTGATGTCCGCAGTTCCACGGCACCCTGGAGTGGGCCCAGGGGTGTCTCCCCGGGCCGTGCCGCCGCCCGCGATCCGCCGAACGACCGAAGAGAGACCATGCGCCGCCCTGTGCCAAAACTCCCCTCCTGGCTGCCCGTGGACGGGTACATCCTGGCGCTGGTGGGCACGGTCGCCCTGGCCGCACTGCTGCCCGCCCGCGGACCGGCCGCCACCGTCGCCGAAGGGACCTCGACCGGCGCCGTCGCGCTGCTCTTCTTCCTCTACGGCGCCCGGCTCTCCACCCGCGAGGCGATGGCCGGACTGCGCCACTGGCGGCTCCATCTCACCGTCCTGGCCTGCACCTTCGTCCTCTTCCCGGTGCTCGGCCTGGCCGCCCGCGTACTGGTCCCCTACGTCCTGACACCCGCGCTCTCCACGGGGCTGCTGTTCCTGTGCCTGGTGCCGTCGACGGTCCAGTCCTCGATCGCCTTCACCTCCCTCGCCCGCGGCAATGTCGCGGCGGCGATCTGTGCGGGCTCGTTCTCCAGCCTCGTCGGCATCGTCGTCACGCCGCTGCTGGCGGGACTCGTCCTGCACGGGGACGGCGGTGGCTTCTCGGCCGACTCGCTGCTGTCGATCGTCGGCCAGCTGCTGTTGCCGTTCGTGGCCGGGCAGCTGTTGCGGCGGTGGATCAGCGGGTTCCTCCTCCGCCACAAGAAGGTCCTCGGCTATGTGGACCGCGGCTCGATACTGCTCGTCGTCTACACCGCCTTCGGCGCCGGCATGGTCCAGGGCATCTGGCACCAGGTCTCCACCCTGCGGCTGCTGTGCCTGCTGGGGGTGGAGGCCGTACTGCTCGCGGTGATGCTGACCGTCACCTCGTACGGCTCGAAGCGGCTCGGCTTCGCCCGTGCGGACCGGGTCGCGATCACCTTCGCCGGCTCCAAGAAGAGCCTGGCGGCCGGTCTGCCGATGGCCAGCGTGCTCTTCGGCGCGCAGGCCGGGCTGATGGTGCTGCCGCTGATGCTGTTCCACCAGATGCAGTTGATGGTGTGCGCGGTCCTGGCCAAGCGGTTCGCGGCAGCCGGGGCAGCAGAGCCGCTGGCGACGGGAAGCGGCGCGGGAAGCACGGGCGAGGCGGGGGCCGCGGCCGATGTGGTGGTGAGCGGAGCGCGGGGGTGAGGCCCGCCCGGCGCGGTGGCGTCCGGGCAGGCCATGGCTTCGCGGACCGGCTTGCTCAGTTCTTCGCGCCGCCACGCACCCGGTCCAGCGACAGCCCCAGCACCAGCGGGCCGTTCGCCGGGGCGTTGGCGCTGCGTACGACGGACAGCTCGGCGTCGCTCAGGGCCCGCCGGTAGACGCGTACCTCGTCCAGCGCGCCGGTGAACTGGGCGCGGCTGTCGGGCTTCTGGCCCAGGTGCACGCCGAAGACCGAGCCGCGGCTGACCGACCCCGGGACATCGGGGACGACGGTGGTCTCCCCGCCGTCCACGGTGAGCAGCAGCCGGCCGCCGGTGCGGCGCAGCGCCAGATGGTGCCAGCTGCCGTCGTTGTACGCCTCGTGGGTCACGGCCTGGGCGGAGGTGGCCGGGGTGGGGCCGTCGACGCCGGTGAGGCGGGCGGTGATCCGGCCGTGGCCGGGGTCGCCCTCCACCGCCACCTGCGGTGACCTGGCGCCCACCCCGCCCATCCACAGCAGTGGCTGTTCGCCCGTGGTGGCGTCATAGCGGAACCACAGGCTGCATGTGAAGTCGTGGGTGCCCAGGGGGAGGGAGCCCCGGTAGGGGAGGCGTACCGCGTCGTCCGTGCCGTCGAAGGAGAGCGCCCGGCCGAAGCGTCCTTCGGTGGTCCGGGCGCCGCCCAGCACGAGGGCCGGCCGGGCGCCCGGTGCGGCGTCGCGCGTCGTGGGGTCCGGGCCGCGGCGCGGGCCGAGCCAGTCCTCGGTGAAGCGGGCGAAGCGGATCTCGTCCCGGGCGTCGACCGCACCGCCCTCGTACATCAGGCCGGTGACGTCGCCGGAGATCGCCACCAGGTCCGAGTAGCCGGACCAGTCGGTGGTGACCCGGGCGCCGCGGTCGACGCCCTCCCAGGTGCGGCCCTCGTCCCAGGAGGAGCGGAGGGTCATGGTCCGGCGCCGGTCGGGGTCGGCGGGCGCCGCGAACAGGGTGCGGCCGCGGCCGCCGTGCGGGTGCGTCAGGCGCAGCGCCGAGCCCTGCACCATCGGGGCGTAGAGGTCGGGAAGGGCGCGGAACGGCGCGGCGAAGGAGTCGCCTCCGTCACGGCTGACCGCCGCGGTGCGATGGCCCAGGTCGGTGCCGTCCTGTTCCCGTCCGTTGACGTAGACGGAGCCGTCGGAGCGTTCCAGGAGGGTCATCTCCGAGGGCTTTTGACGGAACGTGCCGTTGGCGGCGACGGGCCAGGAGTCCAGCGCGCCGACCTTCCAGGTGGCGCCGCCGTCGTCGCTGTGGACCAGGGCGGCGTGGTTGGCGGTGACCCGGTTGGCCGCGTAGCTCTCGGAGTTGATGCCGAAGACCAGTCGGCCGGCATGCCTGCCGCGGGAGAGCTGGATGCCGTGTACGGGACCGGTGGCGTACCAGGAGTTCCACTGCGGGGGACGGATGCTCGCGGTCAGGTCCCGGGGTGTGGACCAGGTGGCGCCGTCGTCGTCGCTGTACTGGAGGTGCGGGGTGCGGTCGCAGGGGACATCGCAGCTGAGGCCGTCGGCGCGGCCCTTGTTGTAGGTCTCGGCGAGCACGATCCGGCCGGTGCGGCGGTCCACGATGGGCGCCGGGTTGCCGTGGGTGTCGCCGTTGCCTCGGTTGATGACCTGGAGCGGGCCCCAGGTCCGGCCGCCGTCGGTGGAACGCTTGAGGACGAGGTCGATATCGCCCGCGTCACCGCAGTCGTGCCGCCGGCCCTCGGCGAACGCGAGGAGGGTGTTTCGCGCGGACTTCACCACGGCCGGTATACGGAAGCAGAAGTAGCCGTGTTCCTGGGACGCCTTGAAGAGGATCTGCTGGTCGAATCCGCCGGCCGGGGGCGGGGCCTGAGTCGGGGAGGGGGCCGCGGCAGTGGCACGGGTACCCGGCGCTCCGTCAGGCACGGCCTGTGCGGGGGCGGTCGGCAGGAGGGCGAGGGCGGTGGCGGTCAGTGCGGCGAGCAGGGCGGCGGCGCGCGGGCGCCGGGGTCTGCTGCGGTGGCTGGGGTGTGCGCGGAGAACTGACGTCATGGTCCGGCCTGCCCTTCGAGGCATCGGCGTCGGGTCATCAGGACATCCCACGTCCTATGTGCATCGCGACGGAAGCTACTGCCGCGTGCCGACCGCGACAAGGAGCGTGCGCCGGTTCTCCGTGCGGCGGCCGTAATTCACTCTCCCGGACCGCAGGCACTGCGCCGGGTGCGCCCGGTGCGGTAGGAGGGCCGGGTGTGACCGTTGTGCCGGGTGCTCCGCAGGTGCCGTCTGCGACTGCCATGGCTTACGGCCGCAGGACCACCTTGCCGAGGTTGGCCCTGGCCTCGATGATCTCGTGCGCCTTCGCGGCCTCGTCCAGGGGCAGTTCGGCATGGACCGCGGCCCGCAGCCGGCCCGATCCGGCCAGGTCCCACAGCTGTGCCCGGTGCTGCTCGTACAGCTCCCGGTGGACGGTGGAGAAGCGGCGCATCGTCAGCCCCGTGATGGTCTTGGCGCCCGCCAGCAGCTCGTACGCCGGGACCGTCCCGCCACCGGAGTTGAAGAAGATCAGCCGGCCACCGGGAGCCAGCGCGGCCAGTGCGCGCGGCAGCAGCGCCCCGCCGACGCCGTCCAGGACGATGTCGGCCGGCTCGCCCCAGGACTCCTGGTCGTAGACCACCACCTCGTCGGCCCCCAGGCCGTACAGGAAGTCCGCCTTGGCGGCCGAGCTGACGGCGGCCACCACCCGTGGCACCCCCTGGAGCTTGGCGAGTTGGACGGCGAGATGGCCGGTGCCGCTCGCCGCGCCGGTGATCAGTACGGACTCGGAGCCCTGCGGTGCCGCGGTGCTGAGCGCGGCGAGCGCCACCTGCCCGCTGCGCACCAGCGCCACCGCCTGCACCGCGCTTGCGCCGTCCGGTATCCGGCTCGCCAGGAAGACGGGCGCGAGGGCGAGTTCGGCGTAGGAGCCGGTGAGCGTGAGCGAGGTGATGCGGTCGCCGAGGGCGAAGCCGGTGACGTCCGGGCCGAGCCCGACGACCGTACCGGCGATCTCCCCGCCGGGCATCGCGGGCAGCGGATCGCCGCCGCCCTTGCCGTCGCCGCGCACCCGCCGTACGCACGGCAGCGTGACGCCGATCGCCTCCGTACGCACCAGCAGTTCACCGGGGCCGGGCACCGGCGCGTCGGCCTCCTCCCTGCGCAGGACCTCGGGGCCGCCATAGGTATGGAATCGAACGCGGCGCATGGGCCGACACCTCCGGGATCGTTCGGTCGGTGCGCGGTGCGCGGTGCGCGGTGCGCGGTGCACCGGCCGGCGACCGGCTGTGCGGTCGTCGGCGGCGCCCACCGACCAGGTTTCATTGGGTGGCCCAACGATAGCCAGAAATCATTGGATTCACCAATGGTTTTTCGTTGGGTCCTCCAATGGATTTCTCGGTACGGTGGTCCCATGGCCGACACCCCCTACGCCCCCAGCCGTATCCGCGCGCTCCCCAGCTGGCTGCTGGGCCGCGCCGCCGCCCGCGGGCACCGGCTCGTCGCCGACGCGCTCGCCGGCGAAGGCATGCGGATGATGCATCACGCCGTGCTGTCCGCGGTCGACGAACTCGGCCCGGTCTCCCAGGCGGAACTCGGCCGGACGCTGGGTATCGACCCCAAGGACATGGTCGCGATCGTCAACGATCTACAGCAGGACGGGCTGGTGACCCGTACCCCCGACCCCAAGGACCGGCGCAAGAACGCCATCGAGATCTCCGCCGACGGCCGGCGGCGGCTGCGCCGCACCCAGGAACTCGGCGACGCGGCCAACGCGGAGCTGACCGCGGCCCTGACCCCGGCCGAACGCGAGCAGTTGATCGCGCTGCTGACCCGGATCGCGTTGCCGGGGGAGTGAGCCACGGGCCGCTCTGCGCAGGGTCACCCCGCAGAGCGGCCCGCCGGTCGGTGCGGTGGGTGCGCGGCCTCAGTTCGTCTCCGCGGCCTCAGTCCGTCTCCGCGGCGGCCCCCGCGGGTAGAGCGATGCGGTGCTCGCCCGCGTAGACGTTCATGGAGGAGCCACGCAGAAAGCCGACCAAGGTCAGCCCGGTCTCGGCGGCCAGGTCGACGGCGAGCGAGGACGGCGCGGAGACCGCGGCCAGCAGGGGAATACCCGCCATCACGGCCTTCTGCACCAGCTCGAACGACGCCCGGCCGGAGACCATCAGCACACTCGACGACAGCGGCAGCTTCCCCTGCTGGAGCGCCCGCCCGACGATCTTGTCGACGGCGTTGTGCCGCCCCACGTCCTCCCGGATGTCGAGCAGCTCACCGTCCGGCGTGAACAGCGCCGCCGCATGCAGACCCCCGGTCCGCTCGAACACGCGCTGGGCGGCCCGCAGCCGGTCGGGCAGGGCGGCGAGGGTCGCCGGTTCGATGCGGACCGGGTCGGCCGCGGAGGTTTCCAGGGGAAAGCGGGTGGTGGTGCGCACCGCGTCCAGGCTGGCCTTGCCGCACAGTCCGCAGGACGACGTCGTGTAGACGTTGCGCTCCAGGGTGATGTCCGGGACCGGGACCCCGTCCGCGAGCCGGACGTCCACCACGTTGTAGGTGTTCTCCCCGTCCGCCGTCGCTCCCGCGCAGTAGACGATGTTCGCCAGCTCGTCGGCGCTCGCCAGGACACCCTCGCTGACGAGGAAGCCGGCGGCGAGCGCGAAGTCGTCACCCGGTGTGCGCATCGTGATCGCCAGCGGCTTGCCGCCGAGCCGTATCTCCAGCGGCTCCTCGGCGACGAGGGTGTCCGGGCGGGTGCTCACGGCACCGTCGCGGATGCGGATGACGCGGCGTCGCTCGGTGACCCGTCCCATGTCTGATCAGTCCTGTCCTGACCGGGCCGGCTCGGTCCCGGTGCTGTCTGTGCGGAGAGCCTTGGCGGCCCTTGGTGCAGCGGTTGCCGCCGTGGTCACCGGGCGGTCGTGCGCGGGGTGACCTCGACGCTCTCATTCTCCTGCACGGGGGAGGCTGGGTGGCGGTCGGCGTCGCACCGCGCGCGGCACGCTCCGTCGGTGCGTCGGTGCGTCGGTGCGTCGGTGCGTCGGTGCGTCGGTGCGTCGGTGCGTCGGTGCGTCGGCCGTCGGCCGTCGGAGCGTCGCGTCCGGAGGCGTCAGCTCTTCAGTTCACGGCCGCCGAACGCGCCCGAGCCGTCGGCCGCTGCCCAGGCCGCCTCCACTCCGGCCTGGTCCAGCGTGCGCCAGTCAGGTGTGTCCTGGACGAGGAAGCGCCCCAGCCGGCGCCCCAGCTCGACCATCGTCCGGCCGGTCGCACCGCGCTCGGCGCCGTAGGCCGCCAGTGCATCCGGCCGCTCCGGTAGGGCGTGCAGCGCGGCCTCCAGGGCGGCGGCGTCCTGGAGCGCCTTCACCGCGCCGGCGCCGGTGTGCGGGCGGGCGACGGTCGCCGCGTCGCCCGCGAGCAGCAGCCGGCCGGTGGTGTAGCGCGGCGCGGTGAAGTCGTACATCGGCTGGATGAACACCTCTTGACGTGGCGTCAGCCGCATCAGCCCGCCCCAGTAGGGCGGCAGCAACTCGTCCGTGACGTGCGCGAGATGGGCGTACAGGGCGTCGGTGAGGGTGCCGGGCGGCAGGCTGGTGGGGGTGTCGAGGCCCAGGTCGAGGCCGGCGGGCGGGGCGGTGTACAGGACCCAGTTCGCGCGCCGGCCCCCGCGGCCGTCCGGAATGCGGTAGATGATGACATGACCGCCGGGGAAGACGCCGTAGATGCAGTCCTCCTCCGCCCAGGGATCGGCCGGCAGACCGGGGAGGCCGAGCTCCGTCAGCCGGTCGGCAGGGACGGCGCCGCGCCAGGCGAGATAGCCGGCGTAGCCGGGCCGCACACCCGGAAACGCGGTGTCGCGGACCACCGAGCGGTAGCCGTCCGCACCGATGACCAGGTCGAAGCGCTCCGTACGGCGACCGGCGCCGGTGCGCTGCCGCTCGCCGCTGCCTTCGCCGCCCCTGTTGTTGCCCTCGCCGCTGTCGTCGCTATCGCCGTCCTCGATGCCGCCGACGCCGCCGACGCCGTCGATGCCGTCGATGCCGTCGAGATGGAGTGCGGCGCCGTCCTCCGTATGGCTGACCGCGGCGACCCGTACCCCCGGCCGGAATGCGGTGTCCTCCGGCAGTCGTCGGTGTAACTCCTGCCAGAGTGGTCCCCAGCAGTACGAGCGGAACGGGAAGGGCAGGACGCCGACCTGGCGGCCGAGCGGAGCGGAGCCGTCGCGGACATACCAGCGGCGGGTGGTCAGCTGCACCCATGGCATGGCGGCGTCCATGTATCCGGCGGCCGCGAGTTCGGCGTACCGGGCGTTGTGCACCGCGAGGCCGACACCGCGGTCCGCGAGGTGGCCGGTGGTGCGTTCATGGATGGTGACCCGGCCCGCGCCGGCCCGGTGTGCGGCCAGTGCCGTGGCGCAGCCGGCGATACTGCCGCCCACGACGGCGACCTCGGCCCCTGCGATCTGGATGCGGTCCCTGCTCATACGTCGGCTACCCCCTGCGCTGTCCGGCGCCGATGGTCGGTCGGCTGCCTGGTTCGGTCGGGCGCATTCTCGCAGGAGCCGCCTTTCTGCGGCCCGATCCGCGAGGCGGGTCGGCCAGGGTCTGTACGGCGGATCAGGAGAGGGGGAAGGGGAAGGGCTCCCGGCTCGGTCGCCTCCGTACCGCCTCGGGGCCGGATCCGCCCGCGCGGCGCTTTGTCCTCGCACAGGAGAAAGTCGGCATGGATTCTGTCCGTAGTTCTTCCCCGTGCGGACAAGCGCTGCTACGTTCCCCTCGAAAGCCCGGTGGTGACGCCGTACGGCGGCACCGCAACACCGGTCGGTCGATGCCGAGTACGGCTGGAGGGGCGGCGTGAGGCGCATGACGGCCAGGCCCGCGAACGCGCATCAGGCGCGGCTCCTGCGCCTGTTGCGTGATGACGGGCCCAACTCCCGTGCCCAGCTGGGCGACCGGGTCGAACTCTCCCGCTCCAAGCTCGCGGTGGAGGTCGACCGGCTGCTGGAGACCGGACTCGTGGTCGCCGACGGACTCGCCGCCTCGCGCGGCGGCCGTCGCTCCCACAACATCCGGCTCGCCCCCGCGCTGCGCTTCCTCGGCGTGGACATCGGCGCCACCTCCGTCGATGTGGCGGTCACCAACGCCGAGCTGGAGGTGCTCGGCCATCTGACCCAGCCCATGGACGTACGCGAGGGGCCGGTCGCGGTCTTCGAACAAGTCCTGGCGCTGGCAGCCAAGTTGAAGGCGAGCGGGGTGGCGGAGGGGTTCGACGGCGCCGGTATCGGCGTCCCCGGGCCGGTCCGCTTTCCCGAAGGCGTGCCGGTCGCGCCGCCGATCATGCCCGGCTGGGACGGCTTTCCCGTGCGCGAGGCGCTCAGCCAGGAACTGGGCTGTCCGGTCATGGTCGACAACGATGTGAATCTGATGGCGATGGGGGAGCAGCACGCGGGCGTCGCCCGCACCTCCCAGGACTTCCTCTTCGTCAAGATCGGTACCGGCATCGGCTGCGGCATCGTCGTCGGCGGTGAGGTCTACCGCGGTACGACGGGCAGCGCCGGCGACATCGGCCATATCCAGGTCGAGCCGGACGGCCGGGCGTGCGCCTGCGGCAACCACGGTTGTCTGGAGGCGTACTTCGGCGGTGCCGCGCTGGCCCGGGACGCGACGGACGCGGCCCAGGACGGCACCTCACCCGAACTCGCCGCCCGGATGGCGGCGGGCGGCCCGCTGACCGCCGCCGATGTGGCCGTCGCGGCCGCCTCCGGTGACGCCGCCGCACTGGATCTGATCCGGGCCGGCGGTACCCGCACCGGCCAGGTCATCGCCGGCCTGGTCAGCTTCTTCAACCCGGGGCTGGTGGTGATCGGCGGCGGGGTGACCGGACTCGGCCACACCCTGCTCGCCGCGATCCGCACCCAGGTCTACCGCCAGTCGCTTCCGCTGGCTACCGGCAATCTCCCCATCGTGCTGGGGGAGTTGGGGCAGGCGTCCGGGGTGACCGGCGCGGCCCGCCTGATCAGCGACCATCTGTTCTCGCCTGCCTGATCCGCTCACTCGACCTGTCTGCTCGATCTGTCTGCTCGATCCGCCCGCTCGATCGGCCTGCTCGATCCGCCCGTCCGATCCGCTTGCCTGATCCGTCCGTTCGACCCGCCGAGTGAACTGCGCGCTTGATCCGCCTGCTCGAACCGCACCACCGGACTGTCGCACGAGCCGCACCACCGGACTGTCGCACGAGCCGCACCACCGGGGCTGTCGCGCCGGCCGCACCACCGGGCTCCGCACCAGCCGTATCAACCGGGCTTCGCACAGCCGTACCGCTCCCGCACCGCCGTGGCCCGGAACTGTCGCACCGCCGCCCGGAGAGGCGTGAACTGCCCGTCCCCCCTTGCCCGTTCAGCCTGCCCGTGTACCCAGCCCGTGCGCCCAGCCCATGTGCCCTGCCCGTATACCCAGCCCGTTTGCCCTGCCCGCTCACCGGCGTCGCGCCGAGGAGGCCACGTCATGGCACCAGAGCACCGTCCCCAGCAGCCGCCCACCGGACCCGAGGTGGCGCCCGCGCCCCTGCTCACCATGCGGGGCATCACCAAATCCTTCCCCGGTGTCCGTGCGCTGGACGGCGTCGATCTCGACGTCACCGCCGGTGAACTGCACTGTCTGCTCGGGCAGAACGGTGCCGGGAAGTCCACTCTGATCAAGGTGCTGGCCGGCGTCCACCAGCCCGATGCCGGCGAGGTCCGCTGGCAGGGCGCCCCCGTGACACTCCCCTCGCCGATCGCCGCGATGCGCCTGGGCGTCGCCACCATCTACCAGGAACTCGACCTGGTGGAACATCTCTCCGTCGCCGAGAACGTCTTCCTCGGGCATGAGGTCGCCACCGGTGGCTTCGTCCGCTCCGGCGAGACCGCGGCCCGTACCGCCGAGCTGCTCGCCCGGCTGGGGCACCCGGAGATCGCCCCCGGCGCGCTCGTCGGGAGCCTGTCCGCCGCCCAAGCACAGATCGTGTCGATGGCCCGGGCCCTCTCCCATGACGTCCGGCTGATCGTGATGGACGAACCGTCCGCCGCCCTCGACCCCGACGAGGTCGACAACCTCTTCCGCATCGTCGCCGGCCTCACCTCCGAGGGCGTCGCCGTCATCTACATCTCGCACCGTCTGGAGGAGATCCGCCGCATCGGCGACCGGGTCACCGTCCTCAAGGACGGCCGCGCCGCCGCCCGCGGCCTGGACGCACGGGCGACCCCCACCCGCGACATCGTCGCCCTGATGACCGGCCGCACCGTCGAGCACCCGTTCCCCCCGCGCCCTCCGGTAGCCGCCGCGCCCGCCACCACGCCCGTACTGGCCGTCGAAGGCCTCGCCAGGGACGGCGAGTTCGCCCCGCTCGACTTCGCCCTGCGCCCCGGCGAGATCCTCGGCCTCGCCGGGCTCGTCGGATCCGGCCGCTCGGAAATCCTGGAAACCGTCTTCGGCGCCCGCAGGCCCACCGCCGGACGGGTCCTCGTCGACGGGCGGCCGCTGCGGCCCGGCAGCGTACCCGCCGCCGTACGCGCCGGCCTCGGCCTCGCCCCGGAAGAGCGCAAGTCCCAGGCGCTGCTGCTCCTGGAGTCCGTCAGCCGCAATGTCTCCGTCTCCTCCCTGGCGCGCTTCGCCCGCGCGGGCTGGCTGGACCGTACGGCGGAGCGGGCCGCGACCCGGGCCGCCACCCGGGACCTCAGCCTGCGCCCCGACGACCCGGACCGGCCGGTGCGCACCCTCTCCGGCGGCAATCAGCAAAAGGCCGTACTGGCCCGCTGGCTGCTGCGCGGCTGCCGGGTACTGCTCCTGGACGAGCCGACCCGCGGGGTGGATGTGGGCGCCCGCGCCGAGCTGTACGCGGTGATCCGCCAACTGGCCGACGACGGGCTGGCCGTCCTGCTGGTCTCCAGCGAACTTCCCGAGGTCCTCGGCCTCGCCGACCGTGTCCTCGTCCTCCGTGAGGGTCACGTTGTGCACGAGGCGGCGGCCGGTTCGCTGGACGAACACCGGGTGCTCGACCTGGTGATGGCGGACGGGCCGCCCGCCACCGGCCTGCCGGCTCCCGGCCCGCCCGCGGCCTTCCGCAAGCGGTAGCCGGGCGCGATCGAGGCCGAGCCCGGCCGGAGACGGCCCGGCCGGAGACGGCCCATCCGGAGACGGCCCATCCGGAGACGGCTCGTCCGGCATCGTCCGAGGACCTCACCACGTATCCGCCCCCCACTGCCGTCGCTCCGCCGACACCCGCAAGGAGCAGTCCCGTGAACACCTCAGAAGGGCAAGCCCCCGCCCCGGCCGGGGCCCCGGCACCGGCGGTGGGGCCGCCCCGTGCGCATGCCGTCACCCGACGGCGGAGTACGCGCCCCGACCTCCGCAACCTCTCCCTCCTCATCGTCCTCGCCGCCCTCGTCCTCGTCGGCGCCCTCACCACACCCGAGCAGTTCCTCAGCCTCCAGAACCTCCAACTCGTGCTCACCCAGGCGTCCGTCATCGGGGTCGTCACGGTCGGCGTCACCTTCGTCATCATCGGCGGCGGTATCGACCTCTCCGTAGGCGCGATGGTCGCCCTGGCCACCGTCTGGGCGACGACGGTGGCCACCCAGCAGTACGGCCTCGGCGGCATCCTGCTCTCCGCCCTGCTCGTGGGTCTGGGCTGCGGACTGGTCAACGGCCTGCTGGTCTCCTTCGGCGGCATGGTGCCGTTCATCGCCACCCTCGCGATGCTCGCCTCGGCCCGCGGCCTGGCCCTCCAGATCAGCGAGGGCCGCACCCAGATCGTCGACGTCCAGCCGGTCCTGGAACTCGGCCAGCGCGACGCCTACGTCCTGGGCGTCCCGCCGATCGTGCTGGTCTTCGCGGCCGTCACCGTCATCGGCTGGCTGGTCCTGCACCGCACCACCTTCGGCCGCCGCACCGTCGCCGTCGGCGGCAACCCGGAGGCCGCCCGGCTGGCCGGTATCGATGTGCGCCGTCAGCGCCTGCTGCTGTACCTGCTGTCCGGCCTGTGCTGCGGAATCGCCGCGTTCCTGCTCATCGTCCTCACCGGCTCCGGCCAGAACACCAACGGCAATCTCTACGAACTCGACGCCATCGCCGCCGCGATCATCGGCGGCACCCTCCTCAGCGGCGGCCGCGGCACCATCACCGGCTCCGTCCTCGGCGTCCTCGTCTTCACCACCATCACCAACCTGTTCGCGCTGAACAACCTGGAGACCGCAGTCCAGCAGATCGCCAAGGGCGCGATCATCGTCGCCGCCGTACTGATCCAGAGGAAGGGCCGTACGCCATGACGGAGCAAGCGCACCACACCCCCACCACCCGCCGGGGCATCCTGTTCGGCGCCGCCGCCGTCTCCGCCGGCGCCCTCCTTACCGCCTGCACCAGCAACGAGAGCAACGACCGGGCGGCGACGAGCGACGACCGGCAGGCGGGCGGCCTCGACGACAAGCCCGGCAAGCACGTGACCATCGGCTTCGCCGGACCGCAGGCCGACCACGGCTGGCTCAACGCCATCAACGTGAACGCCAAGTCCCGGGCCCGGCGCTACAAGGACGTCACCCTCGAAATCACCGAGGGCTCCAACGACACCGCCCAGCAGATCGGCCAGATCGAAACCCTGATCAACAAGAAGGTCGATGTACTGGTGATCCTGCCGGCCGACGGCAAGGCCCTCACCCAGGTCGGCCTCAAGGCGATGCGGGCCGGCATCCCCGTCGTCAACCTCGACAGGGTCTTCGCCTCCCCGCAGGCCTACCGCTGCTGGATCGGCGGCGACAACTACGGCATGGGCCTGAACGCCGGGCACTACATCGGCGAACAGCTCAAGGACAAGAAGCACGCCACCGTCGTCGAGCTGGCCGGTATCGACAACCTGGAGCTGACCCGGCAGCGCACCAAGGGCTTCGACGACGCGCTGAAGAACTACCCCCATATCGAGAAGGTCGGCAGACAGGCCGCCGAATTCACCGTGGAGTCCGGCCAGTCGAAGATGGCGGGACTGCTCCAGGCGCACCCCTCCTTCGACGCGCTGTGGAACCACGACGACGACCAGGGCGTGGGCGCCGAACGCGCCATCAAGCAGGCCGGCCGGGACGGCTTCCTCATGGTCGGCGGCGCGGGGTCGCGCAAGGCCATGGACACCATCAAGGCCGGCGGCTCCGTGCTGAAGGCCACCGTCCTCTACCCGCCGACGATGTCCGCCTCCGCCATCGACCTCGCCCGTGCGCTCGCCCAGGGCAAGGGCATCGGCGGAATGGCGGAGCTGGAGATCCCGGCCTCGCTCACCCTCTACTCCGCCGTCGTCACCAAGGACAACGTCGACGACTACCTCCCCACCGGCTTCCACTGATCCGCCGTACGGCACCGGGCCGGCCTGCCGGACCGTGCGCCCCGCCGGGTCCGCGGGCCAGCCCGTGCCCCGCCGGAGAGGCCTCCCCACCGTCGACAGACGAGGTGATTCATGGACGACCACGCGCAGGACCACAGCCACCCCGATGGCGCCCCCGCCCTGGGCATCGGCATGGTTGGTTACGCCTTCATGGGCGCCGCCCACTCCCAGGGCTGGCGCACCGCGGGACGCGTCTTCGACCTGCCGCTGCGCCCGGCGATGAACGCGGTGTGCGGACGCGACGCCACCGCCGTACGGGCCGCCGCCCGCAAACTCGGCTGGGCCGCCGCCGAGACCGACTGGCGGCAGCTGATCGCCCGCGACGATGTCCAGCTGGTCGACATCTGCACCCCGGGCGACAGCCACGCCGAGATCGCCGTCGCCGCGCTGGAAGCCGGCAAGCACGTGCTGTGCGAGAAGCCGCTCGCCAACTCCGTCGCCGAGGCGCAGGCGATGGTCCGGGCCGCCGAGGCCGCCCGGACCCGTGGCCAGATCGCCATGGTCGGCTTCAACTACCGCCGTACGCCCGCGCTGGCGCTCGCCCGGCGGATGGTGGCGGCGGGCAGGATCGGGACGCTGCGGCATGTCCGGGCGACCTACCTCCAGGACTGGCTGGTCGATCCGACGGCGCCGATGGGCTGGCGGCTGCGACGCGAACACGCCGGCTCCGGGGCGCTGGGCGACCTGGGCGCGCATATCGTCGACCTCGCCCAGCACCTCGCGGGGGAGCGGCTGACCGGAGTCTCCGCCGTCACCGCGACCTTCGTCGCCGAGCGGCCGCTGTCGGACGGCGGCCGCGGCCGGGTCACCGTGGACGACGCCGCACTGTTCACCGGCCGGTTCGCCTCCGGCGCCCTGGCCTCCTTCGAGACCAGCCGGGCAGCGGCCGGCCGCAAGAACGCCCTGCGGATCGAACTCAACGGTGAGCGCGGCTCGCTGGCCTTCGATCTGGAGCGCCTCAACGAGCTGTCGTTCCACGACCAGACCGAACCGGCCGACGCCGCCGGCTTCCGCCGCATCCTCGTCACCGAACCCGACCACCCGTATCTGAAGGCCTGGTGGCCGCCCGGCCACGGGCTCGGCTACGAGCACACCTTCGTCCACCAGGCCCGCGACCTGGTGCAGGCGATCGCCACCGGAGCACCGCCGGAGCCCTCCTTCGCCGACGGTCTCCAGGTGCAGCGTGTCCTGGCGGCCGTCGAGGAGAGCGCGGCCACGAACTCCGTCCACACACCCGTCCCGGCCTAGGGAGGCCCGGTCATGCCCCGCTCCTTCACCCTCTTCACCGGCCAGTGGGCCGACCTGCCCCTGGAGGAGGTCTGCCGCCTCGCCCGCGACTTCGGCTACGACGGCCTCGAACTCGCCTGCTGGGGCGACCACTTCGAGGTCGACAAGGCGCTCGCCGACCCCGGGTACCTCGACTCCCGCCACGCCCTGCTCGACAAGTACGGCCTCAGCTGCTGGGCGATCTCCAACCACCTCGTCGGACAGGCCGTCTGCGACGCGATCATCGACGAGCGCCATCAGGCGATCCTGCCGGCCCGTATCTGGGGCGACGGCGAGCCCGAGGGCATTCGGCAGCGGGCCGCGGCCGAGATCAAGGACACCGCCCGCGCGGCCGCAGCCTTCGGCGTCGACACCGTCATCGGCTTCACCGGCTCGTCGATCTGGCACCTGGTCGCGATGTTCCCGCCCGCCCCCGAGTCCATGATCGAACGCGGCTACGAGGACTTCGCCGCACGCTGGAACCCGATCCTCGATGTCTTCGACGAGCAGGGCGTGCGGTTCGCCCACGAGGTGCACCCGTCCGAGATCGCCTACGACTACTGGACCACCCACCGCACCCTCGAAGCCATCGGCCACCGCCCGGCCTTCGGGCTCAACTTCGACCCCAGCCACTTCGTCTGGCAGGACCTCGATCCGCTCGGCTTCCTCTACGACTTCCGCGACCGCATCTACCACGTCGACTGCAAGGAGGCCCGTAAGCGCCTCGACGGCCGCAACGGCCGGCTCGGCTCCCATCTGCCCTGGGGCGATCCACGCCGCGGCTGGGACTTCGTCTCCGCCGGGCACGGCGACGTCCCCTGGGAGGACGTCTTCCGGATGCTGCGCTCCATCGCGTACGAGGGGCCCGTCTCGGTCGAGTGGGAGGACGCGGGGATGGACCGCCTCCAGGGAGCCCCGGAGGCGCTGGCCCGTCTGCGCACCTACGACTTCGAACCGCCTACGGCGACGTTCGATGCGGCATTCAGCAACAAGGCCGAGTGAAGCCGGCCCGTCCGGCACCCCCATCAAGCCCGTCCGGCACCCCGCCCAGCCTGTACGGCACCCCCACCCATCCCATCCGGCACCCCACTCAGCCCGTCCGGCGATTGAGGACGAGCAAGGCCGGAGGCCGCGCGACAAGAACCCCACCACGCACCCCCCTCGCACGGAAGGCACCGCAATGCCCCGAAGAAGGCCCCGCATACGGTCGGCACTGGCACTCCTCGCGAGCACCGCACTGGCCGCCACCTCACTGGCCCTCGGCACGGCCCCCGCCCAATCCGCCACCGCGCCGGCCGCCGGGGCCCAGGCCTCGGCCGAGGACTTCCAGCAGGTCACCCTCGCCAAGGGCGCCGAAGAGGTCGGCGAGCCGATGTCGCTGGCCGTCCTCCCGGACCGCAAGGTCCTGCACACCTCCCGCGACGGCATCCTGCGTCTCACGGACGAGAACGGCACGACGAAGCAGGCGGGCAGGCTCGCGGTCTACCACCACGACGAGGAAGGCCTCCAGGGCGTCGGCGTGGACCCGGACTTCGCGCGGAACCGCGCCGTCTACCTCTACTACGCACCCCCGCTGGACACCCCCGCGGGCGACGCCCCGAACGACGGCACCGCCGCCGACTTCACGCCCTTCGACGGCGTGAACCGCCTTTCCCGCTTCACCCTCCACACCGACGGCACCTTGGACAACGCCTCCGAGAAGAAGATCCTCGACGTCCCCGCGTCCCGCGGCATCTGCTGTCACGTGGGCGGCGACATCGACTTCGACAAGGACGGCAACCTCTACCTGTCGACCGGTGACGACTCCAACCCGTTCGCGTCCGACGGCTTCACCCCCATCGACGAGCGCGACACCCGCAACCCCGCCTACGACGCCCAGCGTTCGGCGGGCAACACCAATGACCTGCGCGGCAAGATCCTGCGCATCAAGGTCGCCGACGACGGCTCGTACACCGTCCCGTCCGGCAACCTCTTCGCTCCCGGCACGGACCGGGCCCGCCCCGAGATCTACGCGATGGGCTTCCGCAACCCCTTCCGGATGAGCGTCGACAAGCCGACCGGCATCGTCTACGTCGGCGACTACGGCCCCGACGCGGGCGCGGCCGACCCGAAGCGCGGGCCGGCCGGCCAGGTCGAGTTCGCCCGTGTCACCAAGCCGGGCAACTTCGGCTGGCCGTACTGCACCGGCAACAACGACGCCTATGTGGACTACGACTTCGCGACGAAGGCATCCGGCGCGACCTTCGACTGCGGCGCGCCCAAGAACAACTCGCCGCACAACACAGGCCTCGTCGACCTGCCGCCCGCGCAGGCCGCGTGGATCCCGTACGACGGCGGCTCCGTGCCCGAGTTCGGCACCGGCTCCGAGTCCCCGATGGGCGGCCCCGTCTACCGCTATGACGCCGCGTCCACGTCTCCGGTGAAGTTCCCCGAGGCGTACGACGGGGACTTCTTCGCCGGCGAGTTCGGCCGCCGCTGGATCAAGCGGATCGAGCAGGATGGCGACGGCAAGGTGACGTCCATCAACCCCTTCCCGTGGACCGGCACCCAGATCATGGACATGGCCTTCGGCCCGGACGGCGCCCTGTACGTCCTGGACTACGGCACTGCCTGGTTCGGCGGCGACGAGAACTCCGGCCTCTACCGCATCGAGAACGCCACCGAAGGCCACTCGCCGGTCGTCGACGCCAAGGCCGACAAGACCTCGGGCCAGGCGCCGATGCAGGTGAAGTTCTCCTCCACCGCGAGCGACGGCGACGGCGACACGCTCACCTACGCGTGGAACTTCGGCGACGGCACCACCGGCACGGGTGCCGCCCCCGGCCACACGTACCGGAAGAACGGCACCTACACGGCGACCGTGACCGCCAAGGACCCGACCGGCCGCACCGGCAGCGCCGACGTCCACCTCGTCGTCGGCAACACCGCGCCCGAGGTCACCCTCCAACTCCCGGGTGACGGGCAGCTGTTCACCTTCGGTGACGAGGTGCCCTTCAAGGTGAAGGTGACCGACCCGGAGGACGGGACCATCGACTGCACCAAGGTCAAGGTCACCCACATCCTCGGCCACGACAGCCACGGCCACCCGGTGACGTCCGCCACCGGCTGCTCGGGCGTCATCAAGACGAGCGCCGACAGCGAGCACGACCCCAACGCCAACGTCTTCGGAGTCTTCGACGCCGAGTACACCGACAAGGGCGCCAATGGCCAGCCCGCGCTCACCACACACGACCAGCACGTCGCCCAGCCCAAGCACCGCCAGGCCGAGCACTTCGGCGACTCCCAGGGCGTCTCGGTCGTGGGCCACACACCCGCCCACGGCGGCAAGACGGTCGGCGACATCAACAACGGCGACTGGATCTCCTTCACGCCGTACCTGATCTCCGACGCCACGTCCCTCACCGCCCGGGTCGCCTCGGCGGGCAGCGGCGGCACCCTGGAGATCCGCAGCGGCTCGCCCACCGGACGGCTGCTCGGCAGCGCGAAGGTCGAGCCGACCGGCTCCTGGGAGACCTACCAGGACGTGACCACGGCCCTCACCCGCCCGCCCACCACGAGCACCACCCTCTACCTCGTCTTCAAGGGCAGCGGCAGCGCCGCCCTCTACGACGTGGACGACTTCACCCTCACCACCGGCTGAGCCACCCGGCTGACCCCCTCGCCGACCGGGGCGTACGGGCCGTGCAGCACAGCGGCCCGTACGCCCCGCCGGAGGAAGGACACCCCATGCACCCCTCCGCACGCCGCCTGGGCCTCACCGCCGCCACGGCCGCCGCCCTCCTCGCCACCATGGCCCTGCCCGGCGCCGCCGCACCCGCCCGGCACCACGACACCGGCCGCGTTCTGGTCTTCTCCAAGACCGCGGGCTTCCGGCACGACTCCATCCCCGACGGCATCGCCGCCCTGCGCGAACTGGGCAACGCCGGCTCCCTCACCGTCGACGCCACCGAGTCCGCGGACACGTTCATGCCCGGCAACCTCGCCCGCTACGACGCCGTCGTCTTCCTGTCGACCACCGGCGACGTCCTCGACGACACCCAGCAGAAGGCGTTCGAGGACTATGTCGCCGGCGGCGGCGGATACCTCGGCATCCACGCCGCCGCCGACACCGAGTACGACTGGCCCTTCTACGGCGGGCTCGTCGGCGCCTACTTCCAGTCGCATCCGGCCATCCAGCCCGCCACGGTCCGGGTCGAGGACCGCGGCAACCCCGCGACCGCGCACCTTCCGGACGCCTGGGAGCGCACCGACGAGTGGTACAACTACCGCACCAACCCCCGTGCGCAGGCCCATGTCCTCGCGTCCCTCGACGAGACGACGTACACGGGCGGCACCATGAAGGGCGACCATCCGATCGCCTGGTGCCAGAGCTACGGCGGCGGGCGCGCCTTCTACACCGGAGGCGGCCACACCAAGGAGTCCTACGCGGACCCGGCGTTCCGCGCCCATCTGCTCGGCGGCCTGCAATACGCCGCGGGGAAGGCCACCGCCGACTGCCGGCCGCGCACCGGCTACCGGCCGATCTTCAACGGCCGGACCCTGGACGGATGGAAGCAGGCCGGGCCCGGAGGTTTCACCGTCGAGAACGGCACGCTGGCCTCCGAAGGCGGCATGGGCCTGCTCTGGTACCAGGCCAAGGAGCTGGGGTCGTACTCCCTCAAGCTCGACTGGAAGATGCGGGGCGACGACAACTCCGGTGTCTTCGTGGGCTTCCCGGCCTCCGACGACCCCTGGTCGGCCGTCAACAAGGGCTACGAGATCCAGATCGACGCGACGGACGCGCCGGACCGCACCACGGGCGCCGTCTACTCCTTCCAGTCCGCCGACCTCGAGGCCCGCGACCGGGCCCTGCGGCCGCCCGGCCAGTGGAACGCGTACGAGATCAGGGTCCAGGGCGAGCGCCTGCGGGTGTATCTCAACGGAGTCGAGATCAACGACTTCACCAACAAGGACCCCGAGCGGAGCCTGACCGACGGCTACCTCGGCCTCCAGAACCACGGCGCCGATGACCACGTGGCGTTCCGCAACATCCGGATCAAGGAACTGGCCGCCCCGGCGGGCGCGCCTGCGGGCACCCCGGCGGGCGGCGCGGCGGGCGCCCCGGCCGAGCGGAACAGGGGGACGAAGTGATGGCCGCTGGCCCGACCACGGACACGGCCGACGGAAGCGGCCGCATCGAGCCCATCCGTCGCGCGGAGCCCACTCGCCGCACGGAGCCCGCGGGCCGTACTGAGCCCATCCGTCGTACGGAGCCCACTCGCCGTACGGAGCCCGCGGGCCGCACTGAGCCCATCCGCCGCGTGGCGCCCACCCGCCGTATCGAGCCCACCCGCCGTACCGGCGTCTGGCTCATCGGCGCCCGCGGCTCCGTCGCCACCACCGTGATCGCCGGCTGCGCCGCCCTCACCGCCGGTCTGCACCGCCCCACCGGCATGGTCACCGAATCCGCCCCCTTCACCGACCCTCCGGTCCCCGCCCTCCCGGCCCTCTCCGCCCTGGTCTTCGGCGGCCACGACACCCTCTCCTGCCCGCTGCCCAAACGCGCCGAGGAACTCGCCGCCGGCGGCGTCCTCCCGTACGGCCTGCCGCAGGCCGTACACGCCGAACTCACCGCCGCCGACGCCGCGATCCGGCCCGGCGGCCCCCAGCCGGGCGACACCCGTACCGACGCCGAACTCATCGGCGCCTTCGCCGCCGACCTCCGGGCCTTTGGCCGCGACCACGACCTCGACCGGACCGTCGTCATCAACGTCGCCAGCACGGAACCGGCCCCCGCCGACCCGCACGGCGAGCGGCTCCCGGCCAGCTCCCTCTACGCCTACGCCGCCCTGCGCGCGGGCTGCCCGTACCTCAACTTCACCCCCTCCACCGGCCTGCACCACCCCCTCCTCCAGGAGATGGCAACGGTCAGCGGACTGCCGTATGCGGGACGCGACGGCAAGACGGGGCAGACCCTGCTGCGCTCCGTTCTCGCCCCGATGTTCGCCCAGCGGGCGCTCGCCGTACGGGCCTGGTCCGGCACCAACCTCCTCGGCGGCGGCGACGGCGCGGCCCTCGCCGATCCGGGCGCCGCGGCCGCCAAGAACGCCGGCAAGGCCCGGGTCCTGGCCGACACCCTCGGGGAACTCCCCGCGGGCGACCTGCACATCGACAACGTGCCGGCGCTCGGCGACTGGAAGACCGCCTGGGACCACATCGCCTTCGACGGTTTCCTCGGCAGCCGGATGACCCTCCAGACCACCTGGCAGGGTTGCGACTCCGCACTCGCCGCCCCCCTCGTCCTCGATCTGGCCCGTCTGCTGGCCGCCGCCCACACCGTAGGCCTGTCCGGCCCGCAACCCGCCCTCGGCTTCTACTTCAAGGACCCGGACGACGGACCCGCCGCGCTCGCCGACCAGTACACGGCGCTCGTCGAGTACGCCGAACTGCTGCGGACCGGGACGCCGTCATGAGCCCGGTGAACGGACCGGGCCGCTCACCGGAGGGAAAGGGAGGGATGGCCGGGTGGAAGCCTGGGTATGTTCCTGAGCTGGGACCGGGGCAGCGCCTCGGCCCCGGCCCCGGGGACGGCCGATCGCCGCGCCCCAGGAAGAACGGCCCGGTGGCGGGTTCTGTGGGGGATCCTGCCACCGGGCGTGTTCGTTCGGGGGGCGACGGGCCCTCGGGTGTCGGCGGGCCTACGGGTGTCGGCAGGCGTACGGGCGCCGACGGGCCTACGGATGCCGACGGGCCTAAGGGCGCCGGGGGAGCCGCGGGTTCCGGCGGGGCCACGGGAGACGCGGGCGGCACCGGCGCAGGTGCCGACGGCTACGGCTACGGCAACGACAACCGCAACGGCAACGGCAACGGCACGGGCCGGGCCTGGGCCGAACTCCTCCGCGTCTCCGCCCTCTTCAGCGTCCCCGGCGATCTGCTCGCGGGCGCCACCGCCGCCGGTCACCGCCCGAATCACCGCACCGCGCTCGCCACATGCGCCTCCCTGTGCCTCTACGAGGCCGGTATGGCGCTCAACGACTGGGCCGACCGCGATATCGACGCCGTCGAACGCCCCGACCGCCCGATCCCGTCCGGCCGGATCGCACCGGCCGCCGCCCTCACTGCGGCCGGTGGCCTCACCGTCGCCGGGCTCGCCCTCGCCGCGGCGGCGAGCCGTCCCGCCCTGCTCACCGCCACCGCCCTCGCGGCCACGGTCTGGGCTTACGACCTGCACCTCAAGAACACCCCCGCGGGCCCGGCCGCCATGGCCTGCGCCCGCACGCTGGACCTGCTCCAGGGAGCCGTCGCCACCGCTCCACCGGGCACCACGCGACCGCGGCGACCGGTCGTTGCCGACCGTACCGACACCCCGTATCCCTCCGGAGCCGCCCGGTCCGCCCGTGCGGCGCTGCCCTCCGCGCTGCTGCTCGGCGCCCACACCCTCGCCGTCACCACCGTCTCGCGCCGCGAGGCCCAGGGCAGCTCATCAGCCCTGCCGCTGGCCGGTCTGGCGGCGGTGGCCGCGGTGGCCGCGGTGGCGGGCGCGGCCAGGGGTGGCTGGAGGCGGAGCCGAAGCGGGAGCGAGATACGGGGCGAGAGCCGAGATCGAAGCGAGAGCCGAAGCCGTGGCGAGATGCGGAGCGAGAGCCGAGGCCGAAGCGAGAGCCGGAGCCGGATTCGGGGCGAGAGCCGAAGCCGGATCGAGAGCGGGGGCCGGAGCCGTCCCGCCGCGTATCGCCCGGCCGCGTATCGCCCCGCCGCGGGGCGTCCGGCCGCGGGACGCCCAGCTGTGCCCCGTACGGCCGGGGGCCAACCGGCCGCGGGCCGCCCCTCTGTGGGCCGTCCGGCCGCCCCGGCCCCTTCCCCCGTCACCGCCGCGCTCCTCGCCGGGTACGGAGCCACCGCCGCCCGCCCGCTCCTCCACGCGGTCCTCAACCCCTCGCCGTACTTCCTCCAGCGCGCCGTCGGCGGCGGTATCCGCGCCATGATCCCGCTCCAGGCGGCGCTCACCGCCCGCGCCGGCGCACCCCGTACCGCGGCCGCCCTGCTCGCGCTGATCCCCGCGGCCCGGCGCCTGTCCCGAAAGGTCAGCCCGACATGACCTCGATGACGACCACCCCGTTGCGGCTGGCCTACGGCACCAACGGCCTCACCGACCTCCGCCTCAACGATGCCCTCGCCCTCCTCGCCGACCTCGGCTACGACGGGGTGTCGCTGACCCTGGACCATATGCACCTCGATCCGCTCGCCCCCGGGCTGGCGGGCCGCACCGCCGATATCGCCCACCGGCTCGGCGAGTTGGGGCTCTCCGTGGCGATCGAAACGGGCGCGCGGTACGTCCTGGACCCCCGCCGCAAACACCACCCCACGCTTCTCGACCCGGAGCCGGAGGCCCGTGCGGCCCGTACCGGTCTGCTGTGCACCGCCGTCCGTGTCGCCGCCGACCTGGGGGCGGGGGCCGTCCACTGTTTCAGCGGCGTCCGCCCGGACGGCACCTCCGAGGACACCGCCTGGCACCGCCTCGCCGGCTCCCTCGGTCCGGTCCTCGAAGCCGCCGCCGACGCCCGGCTGCCGCTCGCCCTGGAGCCCGAGCCCGGCCACCTCGTCTCCGACCTCGCGAGCTTCCACTACCTCCGCGCCGTACTCGGCGGCCCGCAGGCCTCGTTGCTCGGTCTCACCCTGGACATCGGCCACTGCCAGTGCCTGGAGCCCGATCCGCCTGCCACCTGCGTACGGGCCGCGGCACCATGGCTGCGGCATGTGCAGATCGAGGACATGCGGCGGGGCGTCCACGAACATCTGCCGTTCGGCACCGGCGAGATCGACTTCCCACCGGTCCTGGACGCCCTGAAGGACGTCGGCTACCAGGGCCTGGTCAGCGTCGAACTGCCCCGCCATTCCCACGCCGGCCCCCAACTCGCCAGCTCCTCACTGCACTTCCTCCGAACCGCGGAACAACACATCGCCGGGCAGCCCACCGCCGGGCAGCCCACCGCCCCACAGCCCACCGCCCCACAACGCGCCGCCGTACAGAGCACCGCTGAACAGCCCATCGCCCCACAACGCGCCGCCGAACAGCATCAAGCGACGACCCCACCGAAGCGCCCCACCGGCATCCCCGCCCCCCGGGGAGGCACCCCGTGCTGACCCCCGAACAGCGCCTCGACCACCTCCACACCTCTCTGCGCGCCCGCCTCGACACTCCCGCCCGCACCTGGCTCACCACCGCGCTCACCGAGGCCGCGCAGGGCGCCGAACCCGCCCCGGCAGGCGGCGCACCACCCGCCTGGGAGATGCGGTTCGCCTCGGCCGGGCGGTGCTGCACCCGGGGTGAGCCGCCGCACGAGCCCGACCCGGAAGCCGCCGAGGCGGCGCGTGTGCTCATGCTGTGCACGGCCCGCGCCGACGCCCCGACCGTCACCCGGCTCGCCGCGCACGGCACGGCCGCCGAACGCCGTGCCGTGCTCCTGGCCCTGCCGTACCTGGAGCTCGGCCCGGCCGCCACGCCGCTGGTCGAGGATGCGCTGCGGACGAACGACACCTGGCTGGTCGCCGCCGCCGTCGGACCGTACGCGGCCCGCCACCTCGACGCCCACGCCTGGCGGCACGCCGTCCTGAAGTGCCTTTTCACGGGCGTCCCCCTGTCAGCCGTGGCCGAGTTCGCCCCACGCGCCCGGAGCGATGCCGAACTCGCCCGGATGCTCCGCGACTACGCCCGCGAGCGCACCGCCGCCGGCCGCGCCCTCCCCGACGATCTCCACCGCGCCCTGGCCCTCACCGAACCCACTCCGGCTCACCCCACCCCCGCCGGACCATCTCCCACGCACCACAACCCCACCGGGCCCCAGACCCCCA